>SAAG01000108.1 GCA_010119095.1 Candidatus Altimarinota bacterium | reverse complement strand
ATTAAATTTTTTTATGCACTTTTGCTATGAAAGCGAGAAAACTGTAACTGGCCCCATATGCTCCAGAATAGTGGCCCTATATCACCGGAATAGTCAATATATCAACCATTTTTTGGCAAAATCGGGGAAAACATTTGGAAGAGTGGTAATATGTTGTGAACTTTAGTAATTCAATAAAAGTAATTTTGAATCCTCCAATTTTCTCTATTAGAAATTTTACAACACAAAGTATTCTTTAACAAAAAAATAATAATTGATAATAAGAAAATTATTTTCTAACTTGTGGGCAGTTACATATTTTTAATTCGGGTTCCAGGTTTGATATATAACATAAATATTTTCAGATAACAAAAACATTATTCTATTGAATTTTTATTATATCTATATAATAATTGTCTTAAAACATGAATGGTCCACAATCAAAAATTGGATTTAAGATTTTCTCAATTCCTGAAAATCAAAACAAAAAAAATGAAGCTCTTAGAGAAAAGGGTACTCTCCAGAATGAAGTTTTTAGTTTGGGGGATAAATCTTATGTAATATCTTCTGGCGAAACAGATGATATCGATGCAAACATTGAAGATTTTAAAAATGAGCTGCTTAGGGAAAAAGGCAGCTATAGTACTAGTAATGACTGGACTTAATTGAATCACTAGATGGATGCTTTACTATTGAGTAGCCTTATTTTATTGCTTCTACTGCTTCCAGCGTTAATTTTTCGTTCCCTAATAATAAAGTCAGAAGGTTTAGAAAATCCTCTTGACACTTCACTAAAAGCTGAAATAGGGATTGTCCTTTTTATTTCAATAATCTTACACCTTATAGGGATATTTGTATTAAATTGGTTAGATGCACCATTCAACTTTTACGATTTATTTCAAATTTTAATTGGAAATAGTATTTCAATCAAAAGCGAAATAATAAATAATTCATTAATCCCTTTTTTGATCTATATCTTAGTACAAATAATCTTTAGTGCAATTCTGTCGTTATTTTTAAAAAAAATCTGTCTAAAGTACTATCTTGATATAAAATATGACTTTTTACCAATATCAAATAATTGGGATAATCTGCTATCCGGAAGAGTATTTGAATTGGAACGAATTCGACATATCAATTCAAAGATATTAGAATTGAAAAATTTCCAACGAAATATTTTCAAACAAATTAGAAACAAAGAAATTGGTCTCTCAAAAAAAGAAGTAAGAAGAAAAATCAAAGAAAAAATTCTGGAATTAAAATCCAAAAAGAAAATTGCTTTTAATTGTGTTGAGCTGGATGTACTAGTGCAAACAAGTTTAGGAGATGTAATCTATAAGGGAAAAATCCACAAATACTATCTTTCAAAAGACAACTCCCTAGATAAAGTTGTTCTTACAGAATGTCTAAGAAGAAAGTTTTGTAACGGAAGCATAAAAAACAAAGGGAAATTTCATTTTCTCGATAGTAAACTATTTGTTATTAATCATTCTGAAATGAAAAACCTGAATATTAGATATAGTATAATTGAGGAAAAAATTTGATTTTTATTTATGATATGGGCAAAATTGATGAGAAATTAGATATTATTGGCAGGGCTTTTACACCTTCTACTCCAATAAATGAAACAGATTTTTTTCACGGAAGAAAAAATCAGCTTGAACAAATAGTTAACTCGATAAATCTAGAAGGACAGCATGCTATTCTATATGGTGAAAGAGGTGTTGGAAAAACTTCTTTAGCCAACATAATGACTTTTAAGATTACAAACATCTATCCAATAAAAATTACTTGTAATCGACAAGATGATTTTAAATCCATATGGATAAGAGTATTTGATTCAATTCCTGTTTCACACAAAACTAATGGTATCGGTTTTAAACCACCTGAAAAAAAGTCAGTTTTAAATCTAGGGAACATTATAAAACAATTCTCTGAAGTAAAACCTTCTGATATTGAATCATTAATTAAGAAACTCCCTCGTTATAATTATCTCTTCATTTTTGATGAATTTGATAATACAAAGAGGAAGGTTAAAGATTCATTTGCAGATTTGATAAAATCCTTATCTGATAATCTCAGTTATGTCACTTTAGTTTTTGTTGGTATAGCAGACAATGTTGAAGAGTTAATTGGCAGTCATCAATCAATTGAAAGATGCCTAAAGCAAATAAAAATGCCTGTTATGTCAAATTCTGAATGTGCTATGATAATAGATAGTGGTTTTAGGAAAGTTGGCATTACAATAGATCCAATTGTTCGCGAAAAAATTATCGAGTTCGCTTCTGGATATGCTCATTATGTTCACTTACTATGTTACTTTGGAGCTAAAGAGCTAATTGAGAATAAAAGAAATTATTTTAATCAAGTCTACTTATCGATTGCAATCAATAAAGGAATTGAAAATGTTAACGAGCAAATAAGATCTTCTTACCAAAAAGCGATTACTGATTCAAAATCGAATGCAAAATGGTTAAGTGTATTAAATGCGTGTGCACACGCAAAAACCGATCAGTTTAATTGCTTTAAAATAAGCGATGTATCATATGAATATAATAGGAATAAAATTACTCCCATAAGAAGCAACTATATAACATACAATATAAATCAACTTTGTAAAAAAGAGAGGGGCGAAATTTTAAAGAAAATTGGAACAGGTGTAAACACAAGGTTTAGATTTATTAATCCATTAATGAGAGCTTTTGTAAAACTAAAAATGCATACTGTTTAAAGGCAACATCTTCCCATAATTTTTTTACAAATAACGCAATTTCAAATGTTTGCGTTTTTAAGGATAATTTTATTTAACATAATTATTATTGTCAGAGATGAGAGGTAGAGCCAAGAAACACCTTGCCATAGTTTTTAGCAAGTTATTATTTTACTGAGACTTACTTAGAGTACTTTTATTATTCTCAAAGGTTCTAAGAAAAATTCTTGAAGTAAATAGCTATATATCCGATACTTGCCAAAAACGGCGGCAAGGTGGCCCAGCCAAGCAGATTATATTTGGAT
Source organism: Candidatus Altimarinota bacterium (assembly GCA_010119095.1). Lineage (GTDB taxonomy): Bacteria > Patescibacteriota > Gracilibacteria > BD1-5 > UBA6164 > Altimarinus. Next base: position 521 of record SAAG01000108.1, on the reverse strand, counting down.
GAGAAAATTATTATTATGAACTTTATTATCAAATAATTAATCTATTACTGATATGCCATTTACAAGAATAACTTATAACACTAACGATTGGAAACATCCTTCCGGTCTTTTTGGTAAATGCCCAAGATTATGGGAGACAGAAAAAGGTTTCGGATTTGAAGAGTGGTTCAGAAATAAATCATTTCAAAAAGAAGAGAATGGAGAAACCTTGCAGTATGGGTATTTACAATGCTTCAAAAGTGCAAAAAATCATAAAGGAAGCACCTATCGGAATGTTGATTTATTTACCAGGCAGTGTCACTGCGGAGCTAATAATATTCTTAACAGGTTTATAGCTGTTGCACATTACAATTCTATATATGTTCTTACAGATAAAGAACGCTTTATTGCTGAGGAAGAGTTCGGAAATGAGCTACAAGATGTTAGAAACGAACTAATAGGTTTAGGAGTGGATGTCGTTAATAATTTTGATAATCACCCAGATGGACTCCCAAAAATAAATTTCAAGTATAAAGTTAAAG
>SAAG01000107.1 GCA_010119095.1 Candidatus Altimarinota bacterium | reverse complement strand
TGAGGATTTTTATTCAAATGATAATTAAAAATTTATGTTAAATATATACAATACACTAACTCGTGAAAAAGAGAAATTTAAACCACTTAGACAAGAAGTTGTAAAAGTCTATTTTTGTGGTCCTACTGTTTACAATTATGCCCATATCTGAAATCTGAGAGCATATATATTTGAAGACTTAGTTATAAGAACACTGAGATTTTTATGATACAATGCAAATGTAGTAATGAACTTGACAGATATTGATGACAAAACTATCAGAGATAGCCAAAAAGCTGGAGAAACTCTTATAGATTTTACTCAAAAATACACAAAGATATTTTTAGATGATATCGAAAAAATAGGTATTAAAAAAGCTGATAAGATAGTTCCAATCTCAACTTTGATAGATGAGATGGTAGATATGACAAACAAATTGATTAAAAAATGATATGCTTATATCTGAGAAGATCATAGTATATATTATGATATCTCAAAATTTAAAGATTACGGAAAGCTTGCACATCTAGATTTTAAATGAATGAAATCAAGTGTAAGAATAGATAACGATGAATATGAAAAAGAAAATGCTTCTGATTTTGTACTTTGGAAAGCATGGAAATCTACAGATTGAGAAAATTATCGGGAGAAAGAGTTTATAAAATGAGAAGAAAATATTGTAATTAAGTGAAGGCCAGGTTGGCATATAGAATGTTCTGCTTGTAATCTGGTTCATTTGTGAGCTGAGATAGACATACATATGGGATGAGTTGATTTAATTTTTCCACATCATCAAAATGAGATTGCACAAACTGAAGCTGTAACTTGAAAGAAATTTAGTAAATATTGGATTCATAGCTGACACCTGATGGTTGATGGAAAAAAGATGAGTAAAAGTTTGGGGAATTTCTATACTTTGAGAGATATAGAAGAAAAATATGCTTGAAAAGTATCTAACTCAGTATTATTTAGAAGTTTCAGACTTGCTTTTATTAACGGGAAATATAGAGATAATATAGATTTTTCATTTAACAAATTAGAACAAAACTTTAATTCTATTGAAAGAATTGATGAGACAATTAAAAAACTATACCTAGCGAGAAAGACTCTAGTATCTGAAAAAGATTTTACTACTCAAAAATCATGAGTTTTAAAAGTAAAGTGAATAAGAAGAGAGTTTAGAGATAATATGCAAGTATTTGTAACTGATTTTATTGAAAAACTGGAAGATGATTTTGATTTTGTAGAAGCTTTGGCGGTATTTTTCAATTATCTAACTTTTGTAAATAAAGAACTACAAAATCTAACTCTAGAAGAATACAATGCAGTAATTGATATGTTCAAGACTTTTGATGAAGTATTTTGAATAATAGATTTTACTGATAATACTGAAGTAGAAATCCCAGAAAATGTATCTGAAAAATTGAAGTCAAGAAATGAGGCGAAGAAAAATAAAGATTTTTCACTAGCTGATAAGATAAGAGATGAGATTGATGTACTTGGATACAAGATAGTTGATGATAGAAATGGTAGTAGAGTGGAGAGGAGGTAGATTTTAAAAAAGCCTTTCATTTGAAAATGAAAGGCTTTTTTTGTTAATTTTGATGATTATCTATGTTAAAAACTATTAAATTATCTCAATCAAATCTGCATAATGCTCTGAATTGTTTGTTGATGCGAAAATACAATATTCATGATTTTTTGGGTTCTTTATATCACAATTTATTTCAAGAATAAACTCAATTCAAAATATTTTGTTTTGATTTTTTATATTGACTTATCAAATTTCTTTTTTCAAGGAATTCTAATATATAATCTTCCTCATAAATATTATTTACATTAAGCATAAATTATATATTTATCAAATTAGAAGATTTTTTTGATTTTTCTAGAAGTTTTTTGTTTTTTTCACTTAAATCCCTTTCTTCAATATATCAAACCTCTGTAATAACCTGATTATCTACAATATAATTATATAAATCAAGCATATTTATAAATTTCTTCTTTCTGATTTTTACATCATCTTCTAGAGTTATTGTTGTCATAATCTTTAAAATTAATTTTTATCTAGTTGTATTATATGAAAAACAAATAAAAAATCAAAAACAATTGTTTGTAATTAGATTAATTTTTAAAAACATTGATTCAATTTTTATTTAAGATCATTATAACTTTCTTAAATGCCTCTAGTTTTTCATTTTTACTCATATTATTCAACATTTCTAAATCTTCTTTTTTAAAAGTATATTCAATTTGATTAAAAACTTTCTCAAAATTATCTTCATTTAATGCTAATTTTAATAATTCCTGTGGGACATGTTGTTCATTATTCCATATTCAAGATTCTCTATAAATTAGATATGAAAAATAGCCATAATCTGATTTTTTATTACATTTTTTTATTTGATATAAATCTCATAAAAATAATACCAAATCTCATTTATTATATTTCTGAGTAAAATTAGCCTTTAAATTATCATCTAATAAGACTGATTTTATTAAAAAATCATCTTTTTCTATCTCTAATAAATCATAAATGCTATATATTATATTTGATATTATTAATATTAAATGATTGTATTTATTAACACATGATTCTAACTTTATATTCTCTTCTCTGAAATGTCAATTTCAGTGAATTCATTGTGTTAAATTATGATACATTTTATAACATAATCATAAAGTTATTTTTTCATTTTCGCAACAATACTTTAAACTTTCTTTATATAATTTTGCTGTACTTTTAAATATCTTATTTAACTTATTAAAATCATATTTATCTACTAAAAAAAATGGTTTTTGTTTTTCAATAATAAGTGAATTTATTTTTTCTACTAAAAATTGTTTTTCTATCATTGATGATTCATGTTCAAAATCATAATATTCTTTATAAGTACTATGATTTGTTAAAGTATCTTTAATTCTTAATGATATAAAATATATTTTTGATACATTTTCTAAATCTTTCACTTTAGTAGTATTTTTAAGTAAAGTTAAATTTAAAAAATGTTCAATTAATTTTCTAATCCACAAATCTAATTCTATTGAGATACCTTCATACAAATATCTTTCAAAATTCAATCAATTTAAATTATCTTCTTTTTTTTCTAAATATTTATTATCCTCTGATTCTATTATTTCATTTTCTCTTATTATTTTCATTCATGATTTATATAAATCATCTACAATTGAATAAATCCAAAACTCAAAAGCTTTATCAGTATTTTCAAATCTTTGCTCAAAAAACTCGTTTTCTGTTATATCTATTTTTTGCTTTATTTTAGCTAAGTATGGTAATATTTTTGTTAACAAATTTATTGTTTGCATAAGTAATAAATAATTATAATTTATATATTTTTTATATACAGCTATGTATTATAATAAGACATTCTTGTTTTTCAATTTTTTTAAATATTTGATGTTAAAAACTTATTCAAAAACTAAACACATATTATTCTTTTGCAATTTCATGAAAAATTAATAATATATAGCATATAAGCTATATTTATTTTTTAATAATTTCTATATGGTTTACACATTTGAAGATTATCAAAAAGAAGTTTTTGCCAGAAATCCAAAAATAAAAGAGCTTTGTGAACAAGAATGGTTAAAGTATGCTATTGCTCAGAGAAT
>SAAG01000106.1 GCA_010119095.1 Candidatus Altimarinota bacterium | reverse complement strand
AGACGAGATAGAAGCAGTAGTAAACCAAATCAAACTCACAATAGACCCAGATGTAGTAGAAAATATGTACGATCCAAACATAGTAAGTGGCAGATCAAACACAGAATGAAGCATAATGGAAAAATACGAATGAAGCCAAGACGAAAACCCAGAAATGGTAGAAAAAGCAATCCAAGTAGTCAAAGAAGCCCGCAAAGCCTCAACATCACTTATTCAAAGAAAACTATGACTTTGATATGCTCGTGCAGCCAAGATTCTAGATATCCTAGAAGAACTTTGAGTAGTATGACCTAGCAATGGTAGCAAACCAAGGGAAGTGTATGTGGATTAAGATATATAAAACTTTAAAAGAATTAAGTATTTTTTTCTATATTGTCATACTGAACTTGATTCAGGATCAATAGTAAGTGAAATATCATAAAGATAAAGATATATATTCAGAATATAGACTATTTATAAAAATAATATTGATTTTTTCAATATTATTTTTATTATGTAAATGCAGACAAATTATATTTATGAATTTTAAAATTAAGTTAGTAAAGGGTAACTTATATTACCTTATACTCACTTACCTTAATTTAAGATATCGTGAGTTGGAATGTCTACAAACATCTAAGGTATATAAGTTATCCTTTTTTGTTTAAATATCACTTAATTTAATCATTTATGAAAAAACTATCAAAAAATATACTATTATTTATATTTCTAATTTTTAATATTAATTATTCTTATGCTTACATTGATTGTTGAGAATTAAAAAATAGGTATGAAAATATTATGGATAGTATTACTGAAGCTTATAATAAATACTTATATACATCCTATAATGATGAAAATAGAGATAGTTATTATGAAAATTATAAATATTTATTAAATAAATGAGTTGAAATTAAAAAAAGCTATAACTCTTGCTTAAAAAATAGAAGTGATCAAATTTCTGAGGCAGAAGATTTATTTGATAAGTGATATTACTCATATAACAAATGAGATTATAATGAAAGTGTTATATTTTATGAAAAGTATTTAATAATAAATAATGATTCAAATGATGAAAATCATAATAAAGCAATTAATAATTTGGTTCTAGGTTATAATAAAATTGCTTATGCTTATTATAACAAAGAAAACTTTGTAAAATCTATAGAATATTATAAAAAAGTTATAAATTATAAACCAAATAATGTTGAAGCACTTTGGTGATTATGATTAATTTATTATAAATATGAGAATTATAATATTGCATTAAAATACTATAATGAAGCACTAAGCTATTCATATGATACTGAAAGTATAAATAGTTTAAAAGATTGAATTAAACAGATTGAAGAGGCTAAAAATAATGCTGAAGTAAGAAAAAATGCACCTACAAATGATCCATTATCAGGATATCAATATTATTTATCACAATTAAATATTCCAAATGCTTGGAAAAAGATAAAAAACAATAATGATGTAATTGTTGCAATAATAGATGATTGAATAAATATTAACCATCCAGATTTAACAAACAATATTTGGATTAACCCAAGCTCAAAGTATGGTGAAAGTAAAATTATAGATTTTGTTTGAGATTGATGGTTAGATAATGCTTCTACTTGAGAACATTGAACAATGATTGCATGAATTATATGAGCTGAAAAAAATAATAAAGAATGAATTGCATGAATATCAAATAATATTAAACTTATGCCTCTAAGAGTATTTTGAACTTGATGATTAGCAAAAGAAGAAAATATAATAAAAGCTTTAAACTATGCAATAGACAATTGAGCAAATATAATCAACTTAAGTTTATGATTAAATCAATTTAGTTATAGTGAAAATTTTGATGAAATAATAAAAAAAGCTTACAAAAATTGAGTAATTGTAGTAATTGCTGCATGAAATTGAGATATTTTAGCAAATAAAGAAAATTGAGTAAATTTAGATATCAACCCTATATCTCCTGTATGTAATAATGAAGATAAATATAAATATTCAATTTGAGTATATGCAACAGATGAAACCTGATATAGAACTAACTGGACAAATTATTGAAGATGTGCACAATTTTTTGCCCCATGAGTTAATATTATTTCTACTTCAATACCAATGTTTAACTCTAACTATTGAACAAATTACAATATGGCTGACTGAACTTCTTTTTCTGCTCCTATTATTACTTGAATTATCGCTTTATGATATAATCAGTATGGATATGTTGATCCTGCAATAATTTATGATAGTCTTGAAGAAAGTAAAATTAAAGATACAAAAGTATGATATAAAATTGATGCATCAAAATATATAGATATTTTATGAAAAAAAGTTAATTTAATTAAGAAATGAGAATTAATATTTAAAAATCTTAAAACAAAACTAGATAAAACAACAAAATATAAAAGAGAAAAAACATATAAATCGTTATTATCGCAATTAAATTGAGTAAAATGAAAAATAACATGAGATAAAGCTGTTATAATAAATCAATTAATAGTATTAATTGAAAAAGAATTATGAAATTAACTAATCATTTTTTTACTCATCACTTATGCAAACACTAATCTCTCTCCTATCCCAAACAATCAGATAAATAGAATGAATCTATGATACTTTTTTTGATAATCCTGAGATTATACCTACTTCAAACATAGTTATTTGAAAAACTATAGAAGGTCACGATATAAAGTGCTACAAATTCTGAAATTGAAGTAAAAAAATGCTTTATATAGGTTGAATTCACTGAAATGAGATTGGTACAGTAAAGCTTATGAATAGATGGATTAATTATTTGACTGACAACAAAGATCTAGTAAGTGATGATATAGCTGTATCTATTATCCCATGCTTAAATATAGACGGGTACAATAAAGCAATCCACAACAAAAACTTCTTCAGTAGATGAAAAACATGAAAAACCAATGCAAGAGCAGTAGATTTAAATAGAAATTTCCCGACAAGCAATTGGAAAGAAAAATCAATACTCTTTGTCTGAGGATGTTACAGTGATGTATCTGGATGAAGTTGTGCATGAAGTGACCCAGAAATACAAGCACTAATTGATTATATAAAATCTGAAAGTATTGAAACAATCTACCTTTACCACAATTGCTGGGCAACAGTATTTTGAAAATGAAGTAATCAGGTTACAAAAAAAGTACAAGAATACTCAAAAATTTCTTGATATAGAATATTTACTGATACGGAGTGGCTAAATCTTTCTGAAGAACAAAAAACTTGAAATTCTATGACATGGGCAGAAGAAAACAATATAGACATAATAGAAATAGAACTCAAAACCAGATGGGGAAGTGAATGGAAGAGAAATAAAGATTCATTAATAAACAGTTTAATAATTTAAAAGAGAATATTTTTTGTATTTTAAATAATTTAATTATAATATAAGTGAAATTAAACATTAACTATTCAAATTATGACAACTATTACAATAAAAGTTCCTGATAAATACAAATCTGTATTATCAGATAAAACTCAATTAGAAAGAGTTACTTCTTATTTTATTGATGATTATTTATTAGAACTATACCAAGACAGTCAAACAAAAAAAGAACTTGAAAATAATTCATATGACAAACTTTTGAATACTAAAATTAAGTCAGCTTTATGAATATAA
>SAAG01000105.1 GCA_010119095.1 Candidatus Altimarinota bacterium | reverse complement strand
TGAAAGATTATTATCATATACTGGAAAAGTATCATAGTTTGTTATATTTTTATTCTTAATCAGGGATATGACAAATTCATATTCTTCAATACTTCTTATGATAAAGCAATATGAGAAGTGATTTTGAGAGTTTTTTTCTTTTATTAATATGTTATTGAGTTTATTTATGTTTTCTTCTAAATTATCACAGATTATCTTCAGTTTAACACCTTGCTTATTAAAAACATCAAGTATTCCAATATCTTTAATGTTTTGCAATAATGTTAATACATAAATATCTTTATCATCAGTTGTAGAAAACAGATTTGTAAATTTTAAATCTATAATTGACTCCAAATTTTCAGTAACAATATTAATAACTCTAAGATATTGAGTTGAGAATTTTTTTATAATAGCAGTAATATCATTATTGTCAAATTTCTTATCTGATAAAATAGGATATAATATTTGATGATAATACTTTTTATTATCACTATTTCCAGTATCTCCACCAGTATATATTGTTAAAGATGTAAAATACTTTAATATGCCCTCTCCTAAATTTAGATTTTTATCCTTTAGCGACCGTTCTATTTCATTTTGGATATTTAGAAGAGGAGGGAATGAAACAATTTTCTCGTTAATATCATTTATAACTCCATAGCCTCTGCTAGTAATCATATTAATAAAGTTTCTCTCATCTTCTGGCATAATAGTTAAATCTACCTCAGTTGAATATAAGTTATTAATATCCAATAATATTAGACATATTCTTGATGTTCCAGATGTTATCACAAACTCGTTTGAAACAAAAGTTTTAGAATTGTATAGTAATCCCGTATCGTGCTTAATCCAAATAAAAGTATCAGAAAATAATGTCAGTTTTTGCATAATAATTGATTTCCTTAAGCTTTATTCCACTATTACATCATTCATCAATTTTGCGTATAGTTCGGGGTGGCTTGCCAAGTGGTTAAGGCAATATGACGAATAATCGTCAAATGAGTCCTTATTCATATACCCTTGACATATCGGCATTTTGTCACTTTCAATACCTTTTATGTAGTATAAACATTGTATACAACTCTTATTCCTGTAACAAACAGCACATTGTCCTGCCAATTTATCTAGGAAAGTGTTATATTTATTAGCAATATCATCAAAATTTAACAGAACATCCTTTTTTGTGATTTGACCAAGAAAAAAAGTGTGGTCAATTTTTTCGCATTGTAATATTTTACCATTAACAGTTATAAACATCTTTTTACTAAAAGGGCTACATGTACCAGACGGAGTATATACATAATTATTTTCGTCAATGAAGAGTGAGTTGTAGTCCTTGAAAACATTTCCACTATATTGGTGCAAATAGAGTAGTAAGTCATGTGTTTTTGGCTCCGACAAGAATAACTCCTCTGAAAGTTTTTCGTAATTTTCTGAAGCCATTAAGCTTTCACGTTTATTTTTATAAGTTCTCTCAAACTCCTCAATCATATTTGGTTTTATTCCAGAGTTGTTTAGTTCTGAGATTGTTGGTTGCTTACCGAATTCTTTCTTAATAAAAGAAAAAATATCCTCAACACAATTTCTTTTATGAAGGACAGAGTTAAAATTTACATGATTTAGAAAATATTCCGGATACATTCGTTGAAGAAGTTTAACATTTTTAAAGACTTTTTCAAATGAATTTTTCCCGGACTTTGTTACTCGATAACTTTGTGAAAATTCATCTCCATCTAGACTAATGAGCAAATTTATTTTCTTTTCTACCAAATAATCCATATACTTATAAAGTAACATGGCATTTGTTGTCATAGAAAAAATAAAGTTTCTTGAAACTCTAATTTGTTCAACATAATCTATAACAGATTTTATTAACTTCATGTTTAATAGTGGTTCACCACCATAGAAGCTTATATATGTCTTCTGATTTAACGATGCTGTGTTGTTGTTTTCCCAAATATTTACTAGATAATCTAATATTAATTTTGCTTGATCAAAGGTCATGTATTTTAATTCCCTTTTGTCGTAGCCAAAATACAAATCCCCATATCCACAATACTGGCATTGAAGATTGCATGCATCTGTGACTTCAAATGTAATTTGCTTAAGGTTTACTATGTTATTCTTGACCTCATCAGCATCAATTCTTCTTAAATTCATGTTTTTTGAATGATTATTATAAAATACCCCAAAAATATGTAGTATATACAGACGAATTATTCTTTTTATGCAGGACGGTTTTCGCCTAAAAGACTTAATTCAAATATTTATAGGATTCTGTTTCTCAAACTTAAGAAAAATTGGAGTGAAAGAATTATCTAAAACGTTAGCTATGCAATAGTTATGCGCCATAGGGGCGTAATAGATTGATAACCTATAGTATATAAATAATTATCTATGCAAAAGTTATGCTTATGCAATTATGATTATATCAATAAAATGATTAAAAAGTTTGTTTAGAACTAAATAGCGAGTTTACTTTCATTGTAGCATTTTATAATTAAAGAGGAAACATGTTACTCTAACTCCAATGTCGGAATAAAAGGATATCGCATATCTCCAGGTTTAAGAGGAGTCAATTTTTTTGTTAAGAGATCCATAGCCGTAACGGTGCCTCCGTGTTGCATTGATAACCCAACAGGATCTTCCCATAATTTTCTCTGAAGCTTTTGTAATTGAGCTCTGGAAATCTTTACAATTCTCATTGAAGGTGCCCCAGGAATACTTGTTCCACCCTTTGGATCATATATATAAATATCCCCTTTTGTTTGAGTCATACCCATAGCTTCCCAAGTAAATAGGCCATTGGTGTCCTTTGCTTTAAGAATCAATCCAGGTAGACCGGAAAACTTCCATGGCCCTAGTGAAATTGGGATACTGAGAGTAAACCATACTTCAAATTTTCTTCCTCTGAATGATGTTGTGGCCTTTATGCACTCGTATCCAAGTATAGTCTCTGACTGATCTGCTATAATTTGCCATTCAAACTGATTTATTGGCTCTTGGTACTCATATTCAGTATCTATTAAAGCAGTTCTTACTATGAGTATTCCTTTCTTCGGATAATTTATATAATAATCTTCATATATATCTTTTTCATCACTCTTCATCCAAGTTCTTGGATTTAGTCCTCCAATTTTATTCTTTTTATCTATTCTTGCTCTATGCATTACAGAATCTACTCTATCTGCATACATGCTATAAAAACGAGAGAAATCATTGCCAATTTCAAGTATTTTTCTGTCAAGGAAGCGTTTATTGCTAATAGTATCTATTGCATAACGATAATTGTAAGTGATTGAGTAATTATACTGTCCAATAGATACTTTTCGTGCGGCATCTCTACTATTGCTTGCATATTGAGCACTAAGAGTAGATGTAATAAAATAGCAAAGAATAATTATTCCAATTTTTTTCATCTGCGTACTTTCATCTTTCCACATACTACTATTATTTATTCTAATTCAAGAGCTGGAATTGGAGGGAATTTTATATCTCCTGATTTACCTGGAACACTACCTTTCATCGATTTTAGTCCTAGTGAAATGCTTAAACCGATTGGATCCGACCATAAAATCTTTTGAATCTTCAAGTATTCTTTTCTGGAGCATTTTTGTTGAAGTACACCATCGTGAGCATAGGTGTAAATTGGCCTGGACGACTTCTTTATTTCGATAATATCCCATTCAAAA
>SAAG01000104.1 GCA_010119095.1 Candidatus Altimarinota bacterium | reverse complement strand
CCTGAACTACCAGTATACGAAACAAAACACTTCTTAAACTGAGATGTAAAATATTTAAAAACTCTTTGAAGTATTAAAGATATATTTAATATAATATAAGTAGTATAGATAAATAATTTAAAAATCCTAGAAATAGAAAAATCTAGGATTTTTTTTATGTGATTATTTTAAAATTATGGATATAATAGATATGCTTATTTTTATTATAAAATTAATTATGAAAAACATAAATTTTAAAATATATTTAATTGCATTATTCGTTACTTTATTATGAATAATTTCATTTTCCATTGTAAATTGATGAACAAAAAATTTTTGAATTGTAATGATATGAATAATATTTTCTATATGATTAGTAAATATTGGTTCAATATTATTTTATAAAACACTAAATATTAATAATGATATATTAAAATATAGTTTCTCATGTGTTCACATTATTTCAATTGTATTTATTACATTGTTTTTATAAGTCTTAAAAAAAATAGAGAAAACTTTACTAAAATTATTTTAATAAATAAAATTAATTATTAGTTTGGGATTAACAGTTTATCATATATTTTTTTGTGATTTAGTTTTTTTAATCTCTTTTAAAAAGTAATTCATTGGATATTTCCAATGATGCACAAAATGTATTATACGCTCTATAGATTTTTTTATTTTCTTTTGACTTTTTTGGATTTTTTATTAAAAATGGGGAGTTTAATTATTTCATTAAAAAATAATTTATATGTTTTTTTACCAACTTTTCAAAGAGATAATAAATAAGATTTTACAAAAAAGAGTAAAACCTTATAAAATAGAGTTAAAATCTTATGCCCCAAGCATATTATGCAAATCATTAAAACTAAGAGTTGTTGATTCTGGAGATGATGAATCAACTATGGCTGAACTTTATGCTTTAGAATGACCTGCTTATTCTATACAATCATATGGTATAGATTTTGTAGCTAGTCCAAAACACGCAGATTGAATTGTAGTAGTTTGATCTATTCCTCAGAATATGCAACAAGCAACAATAGATGCATATAAAGTTATTCAAGAACCAAAAGTTGTAATAGCTATATGAGATTTTGCTATAAATGGTGACCCTAGATTTACTAATTGTAAAAGTGCAAAAGAAGTATTATGAAAAGTTGACCTAGAGATACCTGGAAATCCTGCAACTGCAAAAGATATATTCTATCACATTGCTTCGTTTACTAAAAAAATTTAAATAATAAGTAGTTAAGTTTAAACTTTAATTATTAATTATTAATTATTAATTGTTAATTATTTTAATATGTTTTCCACAGCATTAATTTTAATTTCATTATCTGTATTATATCCATTATTTTTTAGAATAACTCAAAAGGAAATAAAGACATGGAATTATATACTTATAATTGCTTTTATACTTCTTTTTATTAAATCTATTTTTGTATTTTTTGGTATCAATAACACTGAATTTTTTACAACTAGTTTAATAAATATAAGTTTCTTAGAAGCTTTTTTTATGCTAATTTTATCAATCGTTGGAATTGCTATATTATTTTACTCAAATTATTATTCAAGTTTCTTAAATAATAATAGATTAAATTATTATACTATATTTACAAATATTTTCCTTTTAAGTATGCTTTGAGTAATTGTTTCTGCTGAAGCATTTACATTTTTGGTTTTCTGGGAATTTATGTCATTATCTAGTTATTTTTTAGTAATTCACGAAAGTGACAAACAAGAAAGTAGAATCTCTGGTATGTGGTATCTTATACTTACTCATATTGGGATGTTTTTTATACTAGCTTCATTTTTACCATTTTTAATAGAATCTAAATCTAGCTTTTTTAGTGCATGGCAAAATATAAATCTATCTTATAATTCTTTATTATTGGTTTTTATTGCAAGTTTGATTGGTTTTGGTGGTAAATCAGGTTTATTTCCACTTCATATATGGTTACCTAAAGCTCATCCGATTGCACCATCTCATATATCAGCTCTGATGTCTGGTTTTATGGTAAAATTGCCTGTTTTGATGTTACTTAAATTTTACTTGTTTTTCATGATAGGTCTAGATACAAGATTTGCTTATACTTTACTTATCTTATGAGCAATCACTGCATTTTGGTGAATTTTCAATGCTTTAATCCAAAACAACATAAAAAAATTCCTAGCTTACTCTACAATAGAAAATATGTGATTAATATATGTAGCTCTAGGTATAGTTGTTACATGAATTGCAACAAAAAACAACACAGTTTTAGCTCTATGAGTTATCTCAACACTATTTCATACATTTAATCATTCTATTTATAAGACTATGATGTTCTCTTTGGCATGATCTCTTATAGAAAGAACTCATCACAATTATGATTATTCTCGTCTTTGATGAATTGCAAAGATTTTTCCAATTTTTTCTATTTTCTTCCTTGTAGCAACTATAGCAATAGCATGAATTCCTCCTCTTAACGGTTTTAACTCAGAATTGACAGTATATAGTGCTCTGATAAATATCATCTCTTGAAATGCAGATAAAGTACTTTCTCTTGTGTCTTTATTTTCGCTTATTTTGGTTTGAATGATGAGTGTTTTAGCTTTTGTATGATTCGCAAAACTTTACACTATTATATTTGCATGAAATGCTAGAGATACAAACATAAAATTGGATACAAAATCAAATAATTGTGAATATATCTCATATGCAATTCTTACTTTCTGAATTCTAATATTATCTTTTGTTCCTTGAATTATAAACCTACTAGCATCAAAGATATTTTCTTTTATTGATAATCCTAAAACTTTACTATCTATCCAAATATGAGATATAAATTATATGCCAGTTTTAATATCTATTATTATTCTTATCCTTGCTAGTCTATCTTTTATGTTTTATAAAAAAATTGCTTGAAAAGAAGAAAAAATGGATGTATGGAATTGTTGATATCCTAAGCTAATTGCAAAAAGCCAATACAGAGCTGAAAGTCTAATACAGGCAATAAGAAGAGTTTACAAATGACTTTATAGTGAATCAAATAGTCTAACTCATATATCAAAAGTAGAATGAAAATCATATTATAAGAAATATCTAATTAGTATAGATTACAAAAGAGTCTACTTCTTAAAAGTACACTTCTTATATGAAAAACTGATTAATTTTGTTTGAGCTATATCAACAAAACTTAAAACTATGCAAAGCTGAGTATTGCAAGACTATGTGTCATATATGCTTTTAACACTTATAATTACTATTTTATATATTTTAGTTTTTAACTCTTAAATCAAATATGTATATCTTATTTCAACTTTTCGCTTTAGCTTTGGTTCCACTTTTTGATAGTGTAATCAAAAATGTAAAAGCTTTTTGGAATGGTAGAAAGTGACCAAGTTTACTTCAAACTTATTATGATTTCTATAAACTTTTTACAAAAAAATGACAATTTATATCTAAATTTACTAGTTATCTAACAATTTTAGCTATTTTTGTTATTTTTGCTGTATCTCTGTTTTTATTTTTCATCATCCCAGTTTGATGAAATACTCCTATCATTGATTTAAGTTTCTTTGTCTTTTTCTATGTATGATCACTAGCTACTTTCTTTATGATAGTTTATGCAATGGATAATGCAACTTACTTTTGATGACTTTGAGTTGAAAGAGAATTTTTTGTTATGGCATTAGTTGAACCTATTTTAATACTAGTGATTGCAACT
>SAAG01000103.1 GCA_010119095.1 Candidatus Altimarinota bacterium | reverse complement strand
TTTTTTACTGGAGCCCGTGTAGTTCAATTCCAAGTCTGTGTATAATTTACTCAAGTAGTTCTATATGAGTTTGATGCTATAGATCATCAACAAGCTACTAATCTAGAATCTGGATTACAACTACTTCAATTCCGTGAATAATTTGTATTACACCTAAATCTACATGATAATGAATCTGGAGCTGTATTATAATGAGTTGTACTATCTGAAGGAACCCAATCACTTCAATTCCATGTTTGATTATAGCTCGATACAGTATTCCATACAGTATTAGCAGGTTTAGCTAAACAACTATATATTATAGTATCAGCAATACAATTAGTTCAATCCCAAGTATAATTTAAAGGACATAATCAAGCATTTGGTATACAAGTTTTTGTTGCATTATCTATTATAAATCATGCTAAACAGTTAGTTGCCTTACAATTTCACCGAGTGATATTCCAACTTTTAGTTCAAGTTCAAATTAATGTTGTTCAATCTGTATCATAAAAATTACAATTATCAACATTTTTTAAACATCCTCATACTGTTTCATAATGTTCATCAGTTGCACAAGTTGGTGGTATTGTTGGTGGAATAGTTGGTGATGCTGTGATAGTAAAGTCTCATCACTCTTTTAAAATACTTTCTTGATGTCAATCTACAGTAACAACTTCAGTATAACCTGGAAATGAAATTGGAGTTTTAGGACTTATCTTTTTGTCATCTTTTAATAAACTTAGTAAAGTATCATAATCAGCTATATTTATCATATTAAGAAAAATTGATCCTTTAATGACTTTTACATATGTTTTATTATCTCACTGTAATCTTTTCATTTCAAATATTGTTCATCTAACTGATGCCTCAGTATCAATAGTATACAAATCCAAGTTAGATTCTCATGACATCTTCGATGCCTTAGTAAGTATTGTTCAATAATTTAATGCTAACCTAATTCTAGTAAACAGATTATCATCCTTTTTATATTTCATTACTGATAAAGTTAACTCTAAAGCTCAATCATGACTTCAAAGTTCTGAGTATGATCAATCTGAGTAATAAATCGAAGCAGTAGATCATGTAGATAATTTAATATTATCACCAGGCAATAGTTTACTTTCTAGTATTTTATTTTTCTCAGTAATAGAATTGTTTAAAATTAGTTCTCAAGTAAAAGCAACAATTCTTGCATCCATAATCATTTCTTCGGGATTGTATGGAAAATTTTTCTTTGATTTATCATAAACAAAATCTGGTCAATTATATTCTCTAATCAAATTATACAATGGGTCTTTTCATATATAATTTCATTTTACAATAGATTCATATTTATCTCAGTAAGAAATAACTCATGCTACTTCAAAAAATCATGAACTTAATGTTTTTCAATAAGCATAATAATTATTAGATCTCGGATCTCTAGGCAATACACTTATAAATCTTTTAGGTATAGTATTTTCAGTAATAAATCAATGGTATCAATAAGCATCACTCTCATCATGAGCATAAAATCAATCTTTAGAAAAATACTTTAAATTTCATTCAGGTAAAGGAATATATGATTTTTCTTGTTTGTATCTAATTAATGCATTTTCAATAGTAACTAAATCTGTTTCAACTTTTGTGTTATAGGTTTTTTCTTTATATCAATCATTAAGTGAAACCCAAATAGCTCAAACAATTGACATAATAGTAATTACAACTAAAAGTTCAACAAAAGAAAAAGCTTTTTTTGATAGATTTCTCATAAGTAATATTTTAGTTAAAAAATTTTTTACATTATAACTTATTTTCAAAAAAATCAAAAATACTATAAAATATTTCTTTACAAATAGCACAAACTTCTTAAACTATAGGAAATATTTTTACAAATAATTATAAATATAATGAAAAAGTGAACAATTTTAGAAAACATAAAAGTTGAGAAACTTGTTTTTTGAGGGCAATGATTTGCTAGACATACTGATTGAAAAGTTATTTTTATAACAGGTTGAGTAGTTCCTGGAAGTATAGTTAATCTAAGAGTTTTAAAAAGTAAAAAAGATTATTATGAAACTCAAGTTTTAGATGTAGTTAAAAAATCCCCAATAGAAAAAACTCATCCAAATAATCCTTATGGAATGAATGGTTGATGTAAACGGGTAAATATACCTTATGAAGAACAATTAAAAATAAAAGAGTCTCAAGTAATTGAATCATTTTTTCATACAGAAAAAACAGCATGAGAAAAAATAACAATCTCCCCAATCGTTCCATCCCCTCTAATTGATTCATACAGAAATAAAGTTGAATTTAGTTATTGAAAATACATAAGTGCCAAAGAATCTAGAGAAGAACATTTCAATCTCTGATTTCATAAACAATGAGAGTTTAGTAAAATAGAAGATATAAACTGATTTATACTTATAAAAGAAGAAATAAATGAGATTTTCAGAGAAATAAAAGATTTTACTAAATCATCATGACTTCCAGCTTATGACCCAATGACTCACAAAGGTTTTTATAGACATCTTCTTATTAGAAATTCATTTTTCAAAGATGAGATAATGATTATTTTAGGTTTTAATCATGTACATAACGATTGAAACAATAATCTAAACTCTATAAAAGACTTTTTTATTAATTTATCAAAAAAACACTCTAAGATTAAATCCATATATTTTTCAAAAAATGATTCACCTGCAGATATTGCAATTTGAGAACTTGAATTAATCTATTGAAATGAATTTATTGTTGAAGAGATATTATGACTTAAATTCAACATATCACCAAAAAGTTTTTTTCAAACAAACTCACACTGAGCAGAAAAACTTTACAGTATAGTCAAAGAATTAGCTTGAGATGATACAAACAATAGTATTATTCTTGATTTATATGCATGAACTTGAACAATTGGTATGATATTGTCAGATAATGCAAAAAAAGTTTACAGTGTAGAACTTGTTAAACAAGCCAGCCAAGACTGACAAGAAAATGCAGAAAAAAACTGAATCAAAAATATGGAATTTATAAATGCAAAAGTCGAAGACTATTTAAAAGATTATGTAAAAACTTGAGAAAAAGCAGACCTCCTTATAATCGATCCACCAAGAAGTGGTATGCATCCAGATGCCCTTCCAAATATACTTAAGTTTGAATCAAAAACTATAATTTATGTAAGTTGTAATCCTGCAACACTTGCCAGAGACTTACAATTTATAGTAAAAAATAGTAATTATAAAATCAAAAAAGTAATTCCTGTAGATATGTTTCCTCATACTCATCACATAGAAACAGTTGTAAAATTGGAATTGTAATTTATTACTTAAATATAATAATTATGATAATAGAATCGATTAAAAAATTTATTGAAGAAGCACAAAAAAAAGCTTTAGAAAAACAAGAAAAGTATAATAATTTTATAAATTCTATTGATGATGAAATAGTTAAAAAAGCTTGATTTTTACCTCTTAAAAGATGATGAGCAAATTACAAGACTCACAATCTGATTTTAGATAGTAATTGAAACTATATTTTTAAAGTTAGTTTATGGTTTTCCTATATATTTATATGATTTTTTTCATTACCTATTGTTGTTACATTGATATCTCTTATATGATATATTTCTTTAAACTTCAATTCTATAGATAATAATGAACTATTAAATTATTTATTACCAGTAATAGTTTTTAGTATTTTTCCAATCATCTTTGTAATTATATTTTATTTTATTTTTGTATCAAAAAT
>SAAG01000102.1 GCA_010119095.1 Candidatus Altimarinota bacterium | reverse complement strand
TTTATTTTTATTTTTATAATCTTTTAAAAAGATGAAAAACGAAAACATAACTATTGATCTTACATATTTTGAATTATGAACTATTTCTGATTTAGTTCTTTGAGCTAACAAATTAAATGATGTTATAACTATTTGAACATTTACAGAGCTATTTGAAGCTAATATAATAGATTTCAATAAAGAAATCAATGATGTAACAACTAAATTTAATACAGAAGTATTAGAAAAAAGATCAGAATATTTTGAAGAAAAAATTACTGATGAAGCTACATGACAAAAGTCTAGTGTTTTAAAAGAATGAAAAAATTTGGATGATTTTAATAAAGAGATAGAACCTCTTAGAAAAAAATTTGAAGAAGATATGAAAAGAATTAAAAATATTCATGTAAAAAAAGAAGTTCCTTATAATGTTTTTTATTTAATGGAATCATCTGTTATGTATAGTGTTGATTTATCTTATATAAGAGAAAAAACACAAGACTCATATGCAGAAATCTTATGAACTTTATTTCATATATGAAAAAAATTAAGACAAATTGATGATGCTTATTGTGAAGAAAATTCTGAAAATATACCTAATAGTCCAACTCCTGAATTAGCTCCTAAAGAAGAAAATGAAACAGAAATTACAGAAGAGGACGAGTGAAATCTGTAGAGATTTACACATCTCCCGTCAATATTTAGCAAAACTAAGTGATAAAAACTCTTTTGAGAAAATAAAAAGAGGGTTATATTTATTTGAAAAAGATTATTATTATGATTTAGTTAAATATTATGAGCTGAAAAAGAAGTATATTATATAGAAGAGTTGGATATATGTATCCGTCTAAAACAAAATGATTTTATTGAGCTATTTATTTAGATCAATTATGAAAAATAACAACAAAAGATAAAGCTGTATCTATAGAAAATATTTATTGTACAGTACAATTTTGAAAACTTAATTTATTTTTAGCTTCTTGATGAGATTATGCAAACAATTTTAGAGAAATATATTGACATAAATGAGCTGAGTATTGAATGATTCACTGAGTCCAAAAAGAGATTAAGAAATGATATAGAAGTAAGAGAGTTAATTCTATCTCAAGGGGTCTCATTTGAGGTAATACTTAGAATGCCTATATGACTTTCTAAATGAGGGCAATTATTTATGCCTTTGTATAATAAAGATTATTATGCTGTTTGATATATAATAATATCAAGAGACTTAAAACAAGCAGTAGCTCACAAAGTTCTACTTTCAACAGTATGAGTTGCGTGAGCTTTTGCTTATGAAAAACCTGATGAAATATACATTGTTAAATCTGTTCTTGATATGATGTTTTTATTTCAAGAATGATATGATAATGTAATTTTAATTCCTGAATTTGAATTATGATTAAACTCAATTTTATTAAATTTTCATAAAAGAATACTTATTTCTTATGATGAAGATATAGTAACTAACTCATGATTATCTTACTATTGTACTTACTTAGATGAATATAAATGATGAAAACTTCCTGCTTGAGAACCATTATTCTCTACTGATTATGTAGATATTAATACAAATCCTTTTGTTATTAATTGAGAATTATTTTTTGCTTTCTATAAGTCAACTTGAATTATAAATTGTCTTTCTAAAAAAAACTCTTTTGATTTGTTATATAATAAATCTTACAATAAATTTTCTGATGACGCAGTAAAATCTAATTCTTGGATTTGAACTTATAAATGAAATACAATATTTTTTCATTGAAGATATATTTTTCCAAAATGATTTATTTATAAAGAAGTAGATGAAGAAGAAATAAGGAAGACTTTAGAATTATATTTAAAAACTAAACTTTTCTTTTTAAATACTGATCAAGCAAGAATAATTGCTTTATATATAATGTACTTATATATTCATCCACACTTCTCTTATTATTATAATCTATTAATGTATGTTACAAACATATCTTGGAAGATGATAATAAATATAGAAATATCTAATCTCTTGCCACATTGGGAACCTGATGATTCATTACCTGCAATTAAACTATTATCATGAGATAAAGAAAAAATAGAACCAAGAATATTATATAGAAATGCTCCTGGTATTTTCGTAGCTTGAATTGATTATAGTGAGATATATACAGCATGAATACCTCTTATCTTAGATTGAGTTACATGATGTAGAAATTTTAGAAGACCACCATTTAATAAAGAATCAAAAACTTTAATTAGAAATAGTCTTATAAATTTTGCCTTAAATTATGAGCCACGTTTAGTTTGAGTAAAACAAGTAGTTAAACATTATAACGCCTGGGATAATATATTTTCAACAGTATTAAATACTCCTTATGAAGTAAATAGAACTAGAGAATATATTGTAGAAAATATAAAGAGAGCTGATCTTATATGAAAAAGAAAATTTATTCCTGATATTATAGATTTATCTCCTATGGTTACAGAATGAAAAATACAAAAAAGAACTAAGAGTATAATCTGAAGAAGGAAGAAGAACGAGAAGTAGCTGTATTATTTCAATAAATATTCATATTTTTATCATATTTTATACTATGTCAAAGGATTTGAGAGATTCATCTTTCACATCTTAATACACAGTCGGCAACATCATCATGAGTTTGTCATAAAAATTTTAATTCTGTTTCAAATATCTTTACTTGTGTTTGAGAATATAAATCTCAATATGGTAACTCTATCATTCATTTTTCAAATTCAAATTGAAGACTAGGTATTCAGGTAGATATATCGAATTTTCATTGTCAGGATGTAGTATCTAATAGTTTTTTAGTTGTTTGGTCTGATACATCAGATTTTGCCCAAGAAAGAAATCAGGGCACTTCTAAACATATATAGGTGGCATTATATTTATCACTCCATAAAATAACATATCATAACTGTTTTCATTTTGAAACTCATCTTTCTCTGTAAAGATTTAAAATTCTTCTTTTATGAGTAATTTTATTATATACCATTGCACATATAGCAAAATAATCAGTATCCTTTTGTTCTGCGTGTCTTTTATCTTCTATGATAGAAAAGTCTACTCAGATAAAAACAACTTCATTTATGTTAGGTTGATAATCAAATTGCATTAATAATGAATGGTTTTTATTTCTGTCTATTATATCAGATCAGAAAAAATCTTTATCCAAAACAACAGCTTCAAGCATATATTCTTGCTTCCAAATAGCTCATTTAACTATAGATTCTTGTTGTTTTAACCATTCTAATGAGTGAAGTTCAGGACAGCTTGGTAGTCAATATTTATCATATGCAGGGATTCTTATTTTTGCAAAAGCTCTATTATCAGGATTCATTAAATCTCATAATAAATCCTCAGGATGTTGTGGAGTTCATACAACTACTACATGAGTTTTTCAAATAGACAACCTCATTCACATCGCTGCAGCTAAAAAAGTTTTTTTAGTTTGTTCTCTCATATCAGGAGTGTTAGAGTTAGACTCTACTACAATATCATCTCATATTATATTATGCACATGTATTCAACGATAATTCGAGAATAATCATTTAGCATATATTTTTGCTTTTATTTTATATTGAACTCTTCAATCTATGTTTATTGATTTATTTTTATCTAATAACCAAATTTCTCATCTGTTCCAAATAATTCAATCAACTCATTTTCAGCACATATAAGATAAGTTATTGTTATCAAATTCACAAGAACATCTTATAAGGTCAAGTTTTTGAAACGCAAGATCTTCATTTGCTGAGAGAATAACTGCTGATTCATTCCACAT
>SAAG01000101.1 GCA_010119095.1 Candidatus Altimarinota bacterium | reverse complement strand
ACTGATTCTTTTTCTCATATATTTTCCCACAATTCTTCAGCAAGATGTGGAGCAAATGGATGTAATAACCTAACAAATATATTTTTCCAAAGCTTTTGTAATTTCTCATCTTTTGGTAATCAATTATTTACAAGTATCATCATTGCAGCAATACCAGTATTGAATTTGTAGTTTTCTATATCTTCTTCTACTTTTTTTATTGTCTTGTGTAATAGTTTTAAAGTATTGTTATCATCATCAGTTGAAATCTTTGCTTCTGCAGTAAATAATCTCTCAGATTTTTCTAAAAATCTCTTAACTCAAACAATTCATTTTGTATCCCAAGGAGCGGTATCCTTAAATTCTGCCATATACATCTCATAAAGTCTCAAACTATCAGCTCAAAATTCTTCTACTATATCATCTGGATTTATTACATTTTTTAGAGACTTACTCATTTTAGAAACAATTCTATTAAGCTCTTCTCCAGTAGCGATTTCATAATATTTACCATTTTTTTCTTCAACTAAATCATTTGCTATCAATCATCCATTTTTTCTTTGAAATGCATGTGCTAAGATTAATCATTGATTTCTCAATCTAAAAAATGGCTCATCACTTGATACTACTTTTATATCAAAAAGGAATTTATGCCAAAATCTAGCATATAATAGATGTAAAACTGCATGTTCAGCTCATCCTACATACGAATCTACTTGACCCCAATACTTTTCAACTTCACTATTAACTAATTCTTTGTCGTTTTTTGGATCCATAAATCTCAAATAATACCAACAACTTCATCCCCATTGAGGCATAGTATTTGTTTCTCTTTTTCATGACAGATTATTTGCCAATTTTATATTCACAAAATCAGGTACTTTTACCAAAGGACTATTTCAATCTCAAGCTGGTTCATAGTTTGCTACTTCAGGTAACTTTAAAGGTAATTTATAATCGCAAACTATTTTCCCATAAAGTCAGTCATAGATTTTTGAAATAACTTCAAATGTAAAACCAATAAGTCAGTTTTTTTCAATTCTCTCTACATAATCTGGAGTATAAGCATAAAGCTTTTTTAATTCGTCCAAACTTACTTCTTTTTTCTCAGAAAGTACTTTTTCTAAATTTGTTTTATCCTTATATAGTTCTTCTATATTTTTCCATTTTTTTACTTCTTTTATCTTAACTAAATATTTTATATCTTTTGTTTTATCAGTAAATGTAACCACATCTCCAACTTTTATATCTCAAAAATATCTATTAGGCTCCTCAGGATTTAATGCTCTAGTTTCAACAGTCTTCACTCAAGAAATAATTGAATCTATTACATTCTCATAATAAAAATTAAAGTTAATTAATTTTTCTACATCAATATTTTCCAAATGAATCAAAGGAATTGATTCTCCCCAATATCTTTGTCTACTATATAACCAATCTCTAAGTTTGTAATTAACTTTTTTAGTTCAGAATCAGTTTTTCGTAGCATATTCAATAAGTTTTATGCGAGCTTCATCACTTGTTAATCATGTGAATTCTCAAGAATCAACTAAAGCTGAATTTTCTACTACTTCACTTAATATTCTATAATTTACAATTTCATATCTTGAAAAAATTTTTATAAGATTCTCAATTTTTCTTTCTTTTGTATATTCTGCATGGCTTGATACATAAATCAATAATTCAATTTTATCTATATAATTATATATTCCTTTAATTTCATTGAATTCTACATCAGAAATGCTTGATTTTAGTGTAATATTTGGAACAATAGGTCAATTTCAAGTTGGAACAATAGATGTTTTTATCTCTAAATCATACTTCTTTGCAAACTCAAAGTCTCTAATATCATGTGCTGGTACAGCCATAACAGCTCAAGTTCCATAATTTCAAAGTACATAATCAGCTATCCAAAGTGCTACTTTTTCACCATTGAATGGATTTATTACATAACTACCTGTAAATACTCAAGTCTTTTCCTTGTCATCTGCAGTTCTATCTTGATCTGACATACTGTTAGCTTTCTTTATGTATGCTTCACATTCTTTTCTATATTCATCTGTAATATAATCATTTACATCTTTATGATCAGGAGCCAAAACTGCATAAGTCATACCAAAAACAGTATCAACTCTAGTTGTATAAACTCTAATTGATTTAGAATTATCTCAATCTTTCTTCAACTCAAATTCACAACCTTCACTTTTTCCTATCCAATTTCTTTGCATATCTTTGATTCCTTCTGGCCAATCAAGTTTATCTACATCATTAAGTAATCTATCAGCATATTTTGTAATTGCTAAAACCCACTGTCTTATTTTTTTCTTTTCTACTTTTGTCCCACATCTATCACAAGTAAAATCGTTTAATACTTCCTCATTTGCAAGGCCTGTCTTACAACTTGGACAATAATTGATTGGTAAATCTTGTTCATAAGCAAGTCAGTTTTCAAATAGTTTTAAAAATATCCATTGAGTCCATTTATAATAATCTGGATCTGTAGTATCTATCTCCCTATCCCAATCATAAGAAAATCATAATTTCTTGATTTGGCTTTTAAAATTTTGTATATTGTCATTTGTTGTTATTCTTGGATGAGTTCAAGTCTTGATAGCATAATTTTCAGCAGGCAATCAAAAAGCATCCCATCACATTGGATGAAGTACATTGTATCACTTTGCATGCTTATATCTTGAAAGTATATCATTTGCTGTGTATCATTCTGGATGACCGACATGAAGACCTGCTCAACTTGGATAAGGGAACATATCTAGAGAATACCATTTTGGTTTTGAAAAATCATTCAAAGTCTTAAATGTCATATTTTTTTCCCAATAATTTTGCCATTTTTTCTCAATTTCTTTGTGGTTGTACATAAATATAGTTTAAGAGATTAAAAAAAATAAGAGTTCTTATTCCTAATTATTTTTATTATAATGAAATTTTTTGAAATTCTAGTTTTAATTGATATTTTTCCTACATTGGTAAACATTTAGAAATATTATTGTTTTCATAAACATTTTTCACATATCCATTCAGAAGAAACTGGATTTTTTTCCCATGGGACCATTCTATTCCTACATTTTATACAATAAATATTTTCACAATAATATTCCGTTTCAGATGAAGATATTTTTACAATAACACCTAATCAAATAATAAAAAATAAAATAGTTCCTCAAGAAAATCAAAGTTCATATTTTAATATAACATATATAAATAAAAATATATATAATGGAAATAATATAAAAAAGAGCTTTTTTGATCTATTAAATGTATAGTAGCATTCTTTTTTCATCCTTATTAATTCAATTTTTCTTTTTTCCTCTAACATTACTTTCTCTTCTTTTAATTTATTTACATATTCTTTATGAATATCTCTTAACTTTTCTAATCATATATATATGTCTTGTTCATTACTTGAATGTTTACCTGTTGCCAATTTATGAATAGCTTCATGACATTCAATACACACAAATAATAAATCCCCATCTTTCTCATTTCATGGATTATCATAATCAATATTATAATAAGTTTTATGATGTACATGTTCTCATTTATTTTTACAACAAACCTCACATTTATTAGTATTTAATCAAGATATATATTCTTTCTTCCTTTGATTCCAGTCATAACTTTTTATATATAAATTATATAATGTTTTATTATAACTCATAGTTATTAAGAATTAGTAAAATAAATATTTTTCTACTATTTTTAAAACCCACTTTGTAAATCAAGCATATTTTTATAAACTCATTTGCTTGCTACAAG
>SAAG01000100.1 GCA_010119095.1 Candidatus Altimarinota bacterium | reverse complement strand
ATAATTAATAATTAATAATTAATAATGAACAATTTTTGTATCCAATGATAATAATCTTTTTTATACTAATAAGCTAAAATACAATTCATCATCAGTAACATCTTTGTATCTAAATCATAGTTTTTCCATATTTGAAGTAATGTTTTTCCAGTTCTTTTTATCATTTGTTTTTATACCAATAAATACTGGAGCAGTATTTTTTGCTGATTTTTTCAAGTACTCAAATCTCTCTATATCATCTCATTTTCATAAACATTCAAGAAACTCTTTTAATGCTCATGGTCTTTGAGGAAAATTAACCAAAAAGTATTTTTTAAGTCATTCATATTTCATACTTCTTTCTTTTAGTTCTGGAAGTCTCTCAAAGTCAAAGTTACCTCAAGAAATAATCAAAACTACTACTTTTCATTCTATTTTTTCTTTTAAATCTTTCAATGCATCGGTTGATAGAGCTCCTGCTGGTTCAGTTACTATTCAATCTTCTTTTAGGTATTCTAATATAGTTGAACTAATTCTATTTTCTGGACAAGAAACTATTTCTAAAGAGTAGTTATTACAAATATCAAATGTAATATCTCATACTCTTCATACGGCTGCTCAATCTACAAATACATCTATTGAATCCAATGTAGAGTTAGTCTTACATTCAATTGAGTTTTTCATTGAACAAGCTCAAAGAGGTTCTGCTCATATAATTTTTGTCTTCTTTTTTTCTAATTTAGTATAACTTATAAGTCATGAAATTACTCAACCTCATCAAATTGGGCAGATTATAAAATCTGGCTCTGAAATTCAAGTTTTTGACTTTTTTTCATCAAATTGTTTAAAAATCTCATATCAAATTGTAGCTTGTCCTACAATAATCCTTTCATCATCAAATGGATGAACAAAAACTGCTTTTGTCTTTTTCTCAAATTCTCTAGCTTTTTTTAGAGCATCATCAAAAGTATCTCAAATAAGCACAATATCTATATACTTACCTCAAAATTGTTTTGTTTTATAAACTTTTTGCTCTGGAGTAGTTACTGGCATAAACACAGTTCATTTAATCTTGAGCTTATTACAACTATAAGCAAATCACTGAGCATGATTTCAAGCACTTGCACAAACTACTCATCTTTGTTTTTCTTTTTCGCTTAAAGAATTAATCAAGTAAAAAGCTCATCTAATCTTGTAACTTCTTACTTGATTTAAGTCTTCTCTTTTTAGATATATTTGAGCATTGTATTTTTTACTTAATCTTGGCGAGTATTGTAAAGGTGTAGTTTGTATAAAATCTCAAAAAATGTTTTTTGCATCAATTATTCTTTCAAGGCTTATTATATTTTTCATATTTCTTTAATAAAGAAAACTAGATTTAAAATATTAAAATGGTAAACTCATATTATTATCATCGCTTGAATTTTCTAATACTGTTTCATCCTCTGATTCATTTACATAAACTTTATTTAGATTCTTATAAAATTCTCTTCTAAGTAATATTCATCCTGCAGTAATCATAATTCCTGAGCAAATCTCAGAAATTACTCCAGCTCAATAAATCGTATCAGATGAAAATGTTTGTAATCAAGAAATGAAGTTAAGAGCATTTATTGAAACAACTATTGTAAAAACTCCTGCTATTATTATAAGTGAGAAGTCTTTTATATGTGAATCTATACTTAATTTAAGTTTCTCTTTATTTTTCTTAGAAAAGATAACAAATATAATTAATAATTGTAATATCAATAAGGTAATTCATGTTCTTCATGCCAAATCTGAAAACGAACTTCATACATTAGTTGATGTTGTTGATGTGGAATCAATCCAATTCATAAATAATGAAAAAAATCATACAATAACTCATGCTAATACTATTTTTTTAGATATTGATAAATTTAATCATTTAAGTTTTACTAAATCAATTGTTTGTATTAATTGTCTTTTAATTTTTCTACTCTTTGCTCTATCCTTATATTCCATAATATAAAATAAAAAATAAAAATATGTTTACTAAATAGAATTTTTTTTTATAATACTATTATTGTAAAAATATTTAAGTTATTATATACAAGAATGGAAGAAAATAAAGAAAAAATAGAAAATAAATTTTTTGACCTAATTTGATTTGTTTTTAGTTTTTTTAACTCTATTCTTGCTAGTTTTAAACTTTTTTTTTTAGTAAATACTCCTAAGGTAAAAACTATCTTTTTTGACTTTTTTGATTTCATATTCAGATTATGGCCAAGATACTTTTGGAAAAAACCAACTTTATACAAGATTTGAAGATTTATAAAAGATTTTATAGATTTTATGTTTTATAGATAAAAAAATAATTAAAATTAAACTTATAAAATACCCTATAATATAATATGATATAAATATGAAAAAAAATACTCTTTGAATTAGTGCATTTACATTGATTGAGATACTTATTTGAATAACTTTGTTTTCAATTATCGTAACTTCATGATTTTATGCTTTTTCAGCTGTATGAGTATGAAAAATTAAACTTATTTGAAAAACTGATATCGAAAAAGAATCATACTTTTTCTCAGAGAAACTTTTTGAAGAAATTAAGAAGTGATGATTAATTGATTATGAAGAATACTTTAATAGAAAAGTTGTATGAGATAGTCAATTTCAAAGTTGACACTATCTTAGAAATACTTGATTTTGAAATTTTTGATCTGGTTGATTAAATTGATCAACAAATTATTGAGATTATTATTATTTTTGTAGAAGTACTGATACTCAATCTATGTGAACAGGTTGATGTTATAACAATGCCTATAATAATTATTGAGGTTCAGTATTATGAATTCCTCAGAGATATTGACAATACTCTTTCCAATTTATTGATTATAATTCTAACATTAATAGTGATTTTTGATTATTTTGAGATGAAGATTCAAATTGAAGTATTGTCTGAGATGATGATGATGAAAGTATTTGAATGTGACCAGAAGTATTTTCAAATACATGAGATATACAAGAACTATATCTAATTAGTTGAGATAAAAAAACTAGAACTTTATTTAGATGGAAAGTTATAGATGATCCTGACAGACCGGCTACTTCATCATGATGTAATTTTACTAATCCAAAGAATCCTACTTGAGCATGATGTCTTTGAACAATTGAATACTTAAGACTAAATATAAAAGATTGGTGAATTAATCATAGTAAATCTTGAACTTGATTATATGATTGAAATCCTGAAACATGGATTATTAATCCCGATTTTGCTTGAACATGATCAATAATTGCTTGAAGTAATACATGAAATTATCGGGTTCCTTTATTTCCAAAAACAATTAATGTTGAAGATGTGAAGTTTTTTCTATATCCAAATAAAGACTTAAATCTAGCATGGAAAGACCCTTCAATTAGTTCAAATTTTTCTCCTTATCTAAGAATTCATTATAAATTAACTCCTAGTCGGGAGAAAAGAAAATGAATTAGATGAAAAATTCCAAAGCTAAATTTTTCAACTACCATTACACTTAGTGACTTGTTTAGTCAAAAATAACACTTTAAATTATTTATTTTTGCTATTTTAAATATATGAAAAAAAATAATACCTCTGCATTTGCTCTAATTGTAGCTATGTTTTTAATGATAATAACAAGTTTATTAGCTCTCTTTTTACTTGAATATATTATTCCTTTTTCAAGAAACACAAAATGAATGGAAAACTGAACAAAAGCATATTATCAAGCAAATAAGTGAATTGAAGATGTATTATACTCTATGAAAATAGAATGAAATGATCCATATTTTGAAACTTGAAAGACTGATACTGCATCAAAGATATGATATTATTATTCTCTTTCGGCAACTTGAAATAC
>SAAG01000099.1 GCA_010119095.1 Candidatus Altimarinota bacterium | reverse complement strand
AAAGGAAAGATAGTTAATATAGTTGTAAGATAAGAATTATGATGTATTTGATGTTCCTAGTTTTAATTATTCATTTTGTCTCTTGAATATTTTATGCAATAGATACTTATAAATGAAAAGTAAAACCAAATAAAGTAAGTTTTTGACTTTGGGCTTTAGCTCCATTTATTTGAGCTGCAGCAACTTTATCAAAATGATTTACTTGGTCAGTTTTTCCAGTAATTATTGCATGATTAAATCCTTTAATGGTTTTTATAGCAAGTTTTTTTAATAAAAAAAGTTATTGGAAGCTTTGAAAACTAGATTATTTTTGTTTAGTTTTATCGTTATTTGCAATAATCTTATGGATTATAACAAGAAATTCATTATATGCTGTTATATTTTCAGTTTTAGCTGATTTATTTGCATCAATTCCAACATTGATTAAGATTTATAGATTTCCCCAAACAGAGAGACCATATTTATTTATTGTATGATGATTATCTTCTTTATTTTGATTATCTCTAGTAAATACATGGTGATTAAATGAATGTTTATTTCCAATATATTTAATTACTATTAATATTTTATTAGTTTTTGGATTTTATTTTAATGAATTAATGTTATTTTATGATAAAAGAAAAAAGAACAATAATAGTTAATGAAAATGATAGAATATATAGTATTGGTTTAAATTGAGTTATATGAAAATAACATATGCTTCACAAGAAGATTTAAAGAATTTAATCAGTTTTTTTGAAAATCACATTAAAAAAGCCGATTTTTCTGAATATTATTATGAGTACTTTTGTCCTTATGGATTAAAAGCTGCAATAAAAAGATGACAAGTTATTATACTAAAACTGGATGATAATATAATGTGAGCAATACGATTTTATCCTAGAAAAAAAGAAAATCATGTATCTTTATATCAGTTTGCATTGAGTGAACAAGTTAGGTGAAAAGGAATTCTTGAAAAAATGCTTAAATTTACATGATACAGTTATTTTTGATTTAAAGCTACTACAGATTTAGAATTAAATAGTTATTTTCAAAAACAAAAATGGGAATTATCTAAAATTGAAGAAAAATTTAATTATTGGAAAATAAAAATATAGCTATGATGATTGAAAAAGAAAAATTAGTAAGAAATGAAAAAAGAATGCTTAGCAGGATAAAATCTCCTGAAACATATAAATGAATTATAAGATTTATCCATAACATTTTTAGTCTAAATAAAAAATTTTTTATTTTAAAGTGAAGTTCATATAAAAAAGTATTAGGTATTATATCTATTACTAGTTTTTATTTTCTTTGAAGAAAAATAGGATATATAGATGATTTTATAGTTAATAGTAAATTGAGATGAAAATGAATTTGAAAAAAAATATTTTCTTCGACTATTAATAAACTTGATAATGAAGATAGTAATTATGTTTTTTTGCTTAGTAAGAAAAATAGAACAAAGTCTCATAATATTTACAAGAAATTTGGATTTACTGTTATAACTCTTGGAATAGGAATACTTGCATATAAAAAATTTAGAAAGAAATAACTAATAATATATGAAAAAAGTACTTTTTTTACATGGTCGGTGATGAGATGGTCAAGAAAATTGGTTTTCTTGGTTAAAAAAAGAACTTGAAACTAGATGATTTCAGGTTTTTAATCCTGAATTGCCAAATACTGATAATCCAAAGTTAAGAGAACAGGTAGATTTTATTAGCAATTATTATGAAAAAATAGGAAAAGTTGATTATATTGTATGACATTCTTTATGATGCTTAACAGCAATACATTTAATAGAAAAGTTTGATATTTCATCAGTTAATTGTATTTTTGTATGACCTGCATATAAATGAATTACAGAAGAAGTTTGAAAAAATAGTTTGTGAGATGTTTATAGAAATCTTAAGGAATATTTTGATAGTGTTGTATTATATAAAAAACTTTGAAATAGATACACAATTTTTCTCTCAGACAATGATCCATATATAAAGGTAGATAGTGCAAAAAATTATTATTCAAAAATTGAGAATGTGAAATTTTTAGTTTTTCATAATATGTGACATTTTAATGAAGGTGCTAGTATAAAAAAACTTCCTGAAATACTAGATTATTTAAGTTAATATATATACCTATATATATATTGTAAAAAAAAATGAAAAATTTAGTTAAAAAATATTTGACTTTAATCAAAATAATTATAAAATCCTTCTCACTTACCTTAAAATATATATATTCCTCTGTAGCTCAGCGGTAGAGTAGACGACTGTTAATCGTTTGGTCACTGGTTCGAATCCAGTCAGGGGAGCCATTTTTTTGTAAAGTTTCTAGTAGAAATTGTATAAAAAAGTTAAACAACATTTTGGAGAGATGCCAGAGTGGTTGAACGGAGCGGTCTTGAAAACCGTCGTGGCGCAAGTCACCTAGGGTTCGAATCCCTATCTCTCCGCCACTAATTAAACACACATATATATAATTGCTCTTTTACATATATTAAGAACTGAAAATAAATAGTATTTAAATTCTTTTCGGAAGGGTGCCTGAGTGGCTGAAAGGGCTCCCCTGCTAAGGGAGTGAACCAATTGCGGTTCCAGGAGTTCGAATCTCCTCCCTTCCGCCACTAATAATATAGTAAAAGAGCTTTATCTAGTTTTTAAGGAATAAATAGAAGTGTAGTCTTCAACTTAACTCTAGATAATTCTTTAACTTAAATTACCTCCGGGTCTGTAGCTCAGAGGTTAGAGCAGTCGGCTCATAACCGATTGGTCGTTGGTTCAATTCCAACCAGACCCACCATTTTAAAAGAAATTATAAGAATAATTTGACAAAAGTTATTTTTATAATATAAATCTATTTATTCTTATTAAATATAGGAAATAATCATTACTTTTTATAGCTTTAAAAAAAAGTTAAAAAAAGTTTTGACAAAACAAATATTTTTAATAAGATAACTCAGCTTAATATTTAAGTAAGCAGCATTTGTTCATTAAAATAAGTATAAATTAGAAGAAAGTTTTAATCAAAGAATCTAGGAAAACATTTTAAAAATACAATTAAGTTTAAAAGAGTTTGATCCTAGCTCAGGGTTAACGCTAGCGGTGCGCCTAACACATGCAAGTCGAGCGGGATTGAGAGAAAGCTTGCTTTCGATCATGATAGCGGCGAACGGGTGAGTAATATGTTGGTATCTGCCCTTAAGTCAGGAATACCCCATCGAAAGATGGTTTAATGCCGGATACACTCTACGGAGTAAAGATTTATCGCTTAAGGAGGAGCCTTCATTCTATCAGTTAGTTGGTGAGGTAATGGCTTACCAAGACTATGACAGATAGCTGGTCTGAGAGGATGATCAGCCACAATGGAACTGAGACACGGTCCATACTCTTACGGGAGGCAGCAGTGAGGAATCTTCCACAATGGGCGAAAGCCTGATGGAGCGACACCGCGTGAAGGATGAAGGTCTAACGACTGTAAACTTCTTTTCTGAGGGAGCATAATGAGAGTACCTCATGAATAAGCACCGGCAAAACTCGTGCCAGCAGCCGCGGTAATACGAGTGGTGCAAGCGTTACCCGGAATTACTGGGTGTAAAGCGTTCGCAGGCGGATATTTAAGTCAAGTATGAAAGACCGGAGCTCAACTCCGTGTTTGTATTTGAAACTGTATATCTAGAATTAGGGAGAGGTAAGCGGAATTCTAAGTGTAGGGGTGCAATCCGTAGATACTTAGAAGAACACCAAAAGCGAAGGCAGCTTACTGGAACTATATTGACGCTAAGGAACGAAAGCGTGGGGAGCGAAAAGGATTAGATACCCTTGTAGTCCACGCCCTAAATGATGATAATTAAGTGTTGCACTTTGTGCAGTGCTGTAGCTAACGCGTTAAATTATCCACCTGAGAAGTACGATCGCAAGATTAAAACTCAAAGGAATAGACGGGGACCCACACAAGCAGTGGAT
>SAAG01000098.1 GCA_010119095.1 Candidatus Altimarinota bacterium | reverse complement strand
TAAATATATTTACCATCTGTTTTTATTATCTCAGATTCGTCAACTCAAGCAACTTGTACATTGGTTTTACTATAATCACTATCTCATCACATAACTTCTATTGCAGGTGCTTCTGAAGTTTCTGCTTTATCCATAGATGCTCATTCTGTAACTGCCATATCATCAAGCATTATCTCTCATCTACCATAATAATAGTTTGGTCTACTATTGTAGTATTTTTTCATATATTCTGTCAATACATTTGACATATCTTCACAACTTTCAAATTTCTTAAGTTTGAAGTCAAACTTAAGACTTGTCGTATTTTTATCATTTAACTCATCAATAACTTGAGTATCTTCTACTGCAGCAAATGATGAATTAATAAAAAAATAAGAGAAAGTTAAGAGCATAAGCACTTTCATTGTTTTTCTCATATAATATTATTAAAAAATAAACTTTTTTAAGGCTTTCATACCTTATAACATTTTTTTAGAAAAAAAGTGACAAAAATGTTTAAATAACAAAATAAGATTACTTTGTAATAGTAATCTTATTTGTGGTTTAGTCAATTAATAAAAGTGAAGATTTTGTGATTTTATTCGGGACTTTTTGGGATTTATAGGTGTAGTTTATTTTTTATTTCTTTTAATATTTTAGTTCTATCTAACTCACTATCATCTTTTTTGAATTCTTCAAAATAAGTATCTTTTATTATAGCAAATAATTCACTATCAATGAGTTTTTTATTTCTTTCTAATTCTTTAAATGTCATATTTCTAGCTCAGATAAGTCATTTAAATTCTAGAAATTCTCTTAATAAATCGTTTAATAATGAGAAAAACTCTGATTTATTGTATGTCTCACTTTTATCTTTTAAATCATTTAATTTATCTAGAAAATACTGATTTTTTGAAATCTTTGTACTCTCTATTAATTCAGACTCTTCGCAAGCTTCTCTTTTTAAATTATTGTAATATCTGAATAAGTAATAAAAACCTATAAAAAACAATATAACAAAAAATATGATTATAAATCAAAAACTGAAATTTGTAGTATTTTTTGGTCAATTTATATCATTTATATCCTCTAAAGTAAGCTCTTTGTCTTCACTTTGTGATAATTTTGATTTTACTCATCATATGACTTCAATTTCGACAGTATCACTTTTTAAGGTCTTGTCTCCATTTTTTAAACTAACT
The DNA here is from genome assembly GCA_010119095.1 of Candidatus Altimarinota bacterium. Classification (GTDB taxonomy): domain Bacteria; phylum Patescibacteriota; class Gracilibacteria; order BD1-5; family UBA6164; genus Altimarinus. The sequence continues at coordinate 2,784 of SAAG01000098.1, read as the reverse complement.
GGTCAGATTGTAAATTTACCTGTTTCTATTGGCTTAAGCTTGATTGTCATATTGTAGATACTTTTACTCTCTCAGTTGATTCTTTGAAAGTTAAAAGCACTACTTTGTCACAAGTTATAGAATTTATCTATTCACTCAACTTTAACCTCTCAGATATCATTTCAAGATCATAGATTAACTGAAAAATTTATATTAAATGTATCGTTTATATCTACTTTTTTTTCTAAAATTTCTAGTTTTATGTCAGTAGTTCATCAAGTTTCAGCAAATGTATAGTTTGGTAGTTGTAAAAATAATACTTGGGTAAATATTATTAAAAGTATTTTTATTATTGTTTTCATATTTATTATTGTTTTCATATTTATTTTTTACTAAAAAAATTAAAAAATTCGCTATAGATATTGGATAGATTATCTATTTTTAGGTAGGAAGCTTTGATTGAGTTTATGTACCAAGATAACATATTTATCTTATCCTTTCTGTATGCTATGTACTCATCTTTTTTCTCTTTATCACTCAAATCTACAAAAATTCATTCTCAAAATATAGAATCAAGCCCAAGAACTCAAGAATACTCTTTTGGTAGGGTTAAAGTATTTTCAAAATTATCAAATATGTTAACAAAAACTAAATCATTTTTTAGAGCAAGTACTTTTAACTCTTTATAGTCTTGTATTTGCATCTTGTCTGTCAAGAAAAAAAGCATAGTGTTTTTTAGCTTTATTTTCATAAGAAAAGAAAGGATAGAGTTTAGATTTACGAGTTCACTAAATTGTCATTCCGGACCTGATCCGGAATCTATGGACTCACTGATATTTTTTTTATCATCTCTTGAGAAAATACTTTTAAAAATATTTGTGTCTTTTGTATTTTTTAAATTTTCTACCTTGCTAGAGATCCCCGGGTCTAGCCCGAGGATGACAGAATGGGAATGCTTAATAACGGAAGAAGCAGAATTAGTATTCATCTCCATAATACTTCTGTATATCTCAAATATCTGGCTTTTTCACTTTTTTGGTTCAAAGAATTTATATCTATTTTCATCAAATATCAAAGCCCCTACATCATCAGTATTTTCTATCGAAGATAAAGCAAGTAAAAAAAATGCTTCAAGCAAAGTATCTTGTTTTTTCTTTTCTATTCAGAAATCCATACTTTTTGTCAGATCTAGAACAAAAAATACTTTTATACTTTTATCTAAACTAAATTTTTTTGTTAATAATCTTTGTTCTCTTGCTGATACAAGCCAGTCTATGTATCTAGAATCTTCTCCTGCTTCATACTCTTTAAACTCATCAAATTCAAGTCACCTACCTCTAAAAGCACTCTTAAAATTTCAAGCTAAATTACTTGAAATCATTTTTTTTGTTTTTATATCTAGTTTTCTAAAATCTTGTAAGTGGTTCATACTCTATTTCTTACTTAACTTTTACATTGTTTAATACTCTTTCTATGAGAATATCTACTCCTATATTTTCAGCTATGGCTTCATAGTTTAGGATAAGTCTGTGTCTCAAAACTTGTTTTGCAATTTCTTTGATATCTTCTGGGATTACAAAGTCTCTGTCTGATAGAAAAGCTAGAGCTTTTGAAGCAGATAGTAGTGCAATTGAGGCTCTTGGAGAAGCTCAGTAGAATAAGTATTTTCAGATTTCATTATTTGGGTCTCTTGTGTAAACAACTATATCTTTTATATATTCATAGATATTTTGATCCACAAATACTTCGCTAATTAGTGATTGGATTTTCAGAATATCTTTTTTTCAAAGCACTTTTTTGATTTGTGACAAATCAGTATTTAAAGAATTATTTTTCATTATTTCAATCTCTTCTAGGTCACTTGGGTATGATACAACTGTTTTAAACAAAAATCTATCGAGTTGTGCTTCAGGTAGAGTATAAGTTCAGTCTTGTTCAATAGGATTTTGAGTAGCTAATACTATAAATGGTTCATCTAACATGATTGTTTTGTCAGCAATAGTAACTTGCCTCTCAGCCATAGCTTCAAGTAATGCTGATTGAACTTTAGATGGAGCACGATTTATCTCATCTGCTAGTACAAAGTTTGATACTATTGGTCATGTTTTGATATAAAACTCCTTAGTTTCTGGAGTATAGATACGAGCTCATATGAGATCACTTGGCAATAAATCTGGAGTAAATTGGACTCTTGAAAAATCTAAGTCTAGAGCTTTTGAGAGACTAGAAACTGTAAGAGTTTTTGCAAGACCTGGAACTCACTCAATAAGTATATGTCCTCTACAAAATAAAGTAATGAGTAAATCTCTGATTAATTCATCTTGCCCAATAACTACTTTTTTTATTTCTTGTTTTAGTTCTTCGATTTTACTTATATAATCACTTTTCATATAATAATAATAGAAAATAAATATCTGTATAAAATGTTTTTTATTTTTTTATAAATGAAAATCTTACCTTGTATCTGTTTTTAAGAATTTTAAACTGATACTTGTTTTTGAATTTATAAAAAAATTTTAAAACAAACATATATAAAATAATTATAAAAAAAATACTCTTTTTTGCAATAGAAACTTTTTGGTTTGGTTAAATAAAGATCATTATTTTTAAGTTAAAGATTTAATAAAAAAATATTTGACATTGATGTTTTAATATCTATTATTTATTAATTTTTAATAAATAAATCTTTTTTATGAGATTCTGAAATATAAGAGATTTTATCCCTGAAGTCTCAACTCAAATCGATCACTCATACAGTAAAGAAGCTCTTGAAGAAGCAAATAATTTGGTTGTAAATGACCAAGC
>SAAG01000097.1 GCA_010119095.1 Candidatus Altimarinota bacterium | reverse complement strand
TATGTTTTTAGTATAAATGATTAATTACTCTAACTCAGTACAGTAATGTGTTGTTATATAAAACTCATAATTACTTCCAGATGACTTTTTTATAGCAATTCAAACTCAGATTTTAGTAAATTGTGTCATTATTACACTGTCATAATGTACATGATTTGATTTTCATTTTTCAGCCATATACATTAGAAAAACTTGTTTGATTCCTCAAATTAGTTTATCTGTACAATCATTACTATCACTACAACTATAGTATCCTCTTCATATATTTTCGCTATGTGTTATTCTGTTAACATTTTTACATACAACTCATCTATCTTTAAACCGAGAAGTGATTTTATTATAGTTATAGTAAGAATCGCCAGCATCTCTTTTATGTGACATTACTCATCTTGATAGAGAAGTATCTGACCATTCTTCTGCCGTATCGTTTAGTTTTTCATCAAAACTATACTCGCTTTTTCATATATTTTTTCTTACATCATTGTAATATCAAAGCCATGCAGTTCTAACTCTAGTCATATCTATTTTTAAGTCTGAAAAATTTGTTTTACTTTGGTAATTTGATTTACTTTCTTCTTTTTTTTCTTCTGCCTTTGGCTCTTCTATCTTGTTTTCTTTTTTATATTTAGTATTTTGATATTCAACTATTTTTGTTTTTATTCAATTTAAAATCATATAAGTTCTTGAATTTTTTTCTATTTTTTTCAATGCTTTATTGATTTTTGCTACATACCTTGTTACAATTATATCTCATTTTTTATCAATCAATTTTGTTATTTTTACAGATGTATTGTAAATCAAAATCTTATCTTTAACAGTTAAAGTATAAGCTTCTGCTGCAAAAGAACTATTAAGTAAAGTTACAAATAAAATAACAAATATAATTATTTTCTTCATAAAATTAAAATAAAAAATAATACCCATATTATAATAAAAAAATGGGTATTATCAAAAAAATTGTATTTTAGGCTTTGGTACTGATAATTTTTCCAGGATCTCATCCTTCATTAACAGATGATTTTTTTTCTTTTTTATTATTTCACATATTTATACTTGTTCTACAATCTTCTATTCAAGGAAATATACCTATCAAAATTTTATTAACTTTTTTTACATTTTGAAGTATTCATAAAACTATAAGTTTTCATAAATTATCATTTATAGGAGAAAAGCTTATTATACAATCTATATAAATATATTCTCATGTTTGTGAAGATGGTCAAAATATTCTAGATAGTTTATTATTTAGTTCTTCTATTGTTTGAGATATTTGATAATGAACTTTATAATTTCATAAAGTTTTTTTTGGAGTTCAAATTGAAACCGGATATTCATACTTGTAATAGTCAGCCATAGCCAAATTAATATTTATTATTAATATATTCATTATAAATAAAAACACTATTATGTCAATAATATTTTATATATCAAAAAAAGTAGGACTTAATCCTACTTTTTAATATTCAACAAAACTATTTTCTTCTTGAATAACTACTTCATCCTCTAGAACTTGGTTTTCTTGTAGTTGATCTTTGTCATCTTACATTGTCTCTTTTTGGAGCATAAGAACCACTTCTATATTCTCAATCTGTAGATTCAGATTTATTATATCAACTTTCGCTTCTTGGGTAGCTTGGTCTACTTGAACCAAAGTCTCTACTTCCATAGCTTTTTTTCTCATAAAAATTTCATCTAGATTCATCAGATGGTCTGTAAGTACTATCTTTTTTTGGAAAACCAGTTCTACTTAAACCAGAATCTCTACTTCAATAACTTTTTTTCTCTTCTATATTTCAAACTTTTTTTTCTAGAGAAACAATAGTTTTTTCTAGAGACATAATAGTTTTTTCAAGTGAATTAACAGTTTTAGTTAGTGAACTGATAGCCTTTTCTAGTGAGCTACCTTTTTCTTCTAAATATTCTTGCATAATAATTAAAATTAGATATTAAAAAAGTGTTTGTATAGTATTTTAATATATAAATTTTCTTACTGTGGAACTCGGCATTTGCTTCAAATAGTCCTCGTTTCAAAAATTTATATATTAAAATACTTTAGTTTATTATCTTGATCTTGAGAAACTACTTCATCCTCTGCTACTTCAACTATCTCTTCTAGTTGTAGGTCTTTGTCCTCTTCTCTCATCTCTTTTTGCAAAGTAACCACTACCTTTATTTTCAGATCATCTTGAATCTTCAGATTTTCTGAATGTACTATCTTTATCTCTTGATCAAAAACTTTTTCTTTCTCCAGAGCTTCTGCTTCAACCAAAACCTCACCTGCTTGATCAACCTCTACTTCAACCAAAACCTCATCTACTTCATCCACTTCTTCCTCAATTTGATCCTCATCTACCTCTACCAAATCAACCTCTACTAGGTCTTTCTTCGACTTTTCTTTCGATTTCTTCACCTTCTTGGTTAACTTGTTTGATTTTTATTTTGTTAGTTCTTTCAATATTTTTTAGTGCATATTGTTCACTTCCAGATACAAACATTATAGCTTTACCTTCAGCACCAGCTCTACCTGTTCTACCTATTCTATGTATATAACTTTCAGGATCAGTAGGTACATCAAAGTTTACTACTAAATCTATATTTTTCATATTTAATCATCTAGCAGCAACATCAGTTACTACAAATATATCACTATATCCATCTTGAAAATCTTTCAGAGCTTTAAATCTCTCTCTTTGTCTCATATCTCAATTTAAGAATGTAGCTTTAAATCAATCCTCACATAATTTATCAGCCAACATTTCAGTATCTCTTTTTGTTTGTACAAATACTATAGTTTTCTCTGATTTATGAGTTTGAATAAACTTTTGTAATAAAGGATATTTGTTTATATAAGTAGATTCGATAAATGAGTGATCAATTTTATCAGTTGTAATTGCATCAGTTGATTTGATAAAACTATAATTATCTCAAAGATATTTTTCTATAATAGTTTTTATTTCAGAAGTAATTGTTGCTGAAAAACTAAAAACTTGTTTTAAGTTTTTTAAACCATCCCAAATATATTCAATATCATCAACAAATCACATATCTAGCATTCTATCTACTTCATCAAGTACAAAGAAATTGATATGTTCTAGTTTCAATACTTTTCTTTCAATTAAATCAATTACTCTTCAAGGAGTTCAAACAATTATATCTTGTCCTTTTCTTATTAAATCAACTTGTTTATAGATTGGGCTTCATCCGTAAACTGCTAGAGAAGAAACTCTATGATATTTTGTTAATTTAAATATTTCTTCTTTTATTTGTGTTACAAGTTCTCTAGTTGGAGCAATGATAAGAGTTTGAGTTCATCTCTTGTTTGGATCCATATTTTGAAGTAAAGACAATACAAAAGCAGCAGTTTTACCTGTACCAGTTTGAGATTGTCCTATGATATTTTTTCATTGTTTAGCTTCTGAAATAACATCAGCTTGTATTTTTGTAGGTTCAACATAACCCATTTCATCAAGTGCCTTAAGTAAGTCACTATTTAATTCTAGTTCTTTAAATGTCATAATTTATTTAGTTAATATATATTTATAATCTTTAGAAAAATACAATAAAAAATAATTTGTTACTTAGAATAACTATCAATTTTTTTCAAGTATTTTCTTTGACTAATGTTGAATTTTTAAAAGTTTTTTATATTTTTTTACAAAAAAATAGACCTTATATAAAAATAAACTGCAAGTTTCTTATTTTTATGTTTTAAGGAATATCTTTATTATTTATGTCATACTCGTGCTTTTCACGAAGTATTCAGTTTGCAAAAATTACTGAAAAGGGTGAAAGCAAAGGTAGATAATGGAAAAATTTCATTATTAATCTTATTCATAAAGATTCTTGAAATTCTAGATTTTCCTTAAAAAAAGTTGTTATTAAACTTTTTAAATTCGTAGGGTATTATATACATTAATTTTTAATTGCAAATTTAAATAAAAAAATTATGATATAGTCAATATTTTTTATAAAAGATTAATGCAATTCATAGAATATAAAAAACATATAATTTGTTA
>SAAG01000096.1 GCA_010119095.1 Candidatus Altimarinota bacterium | reverse complement strand
TACTGAGTATTCAAGTAGACTCCAGTTAACAAAAGAAGGATCTTTTGCTTTATAATAAACAATACTTCAATTTTCTACAACAATCATTTGAAATATCTCTCATCTATGTCATTCTACAAAACTAGTATAAACTCAATCTTTTAGTTTTATTTCTTTTGGATTTGTTGCTTTTTCATCAATATCCTTAATTTTTGAAATTATTTCTCTAATTATATGTATTGATCCCAATATCTCTTTTGCTCTAACTTGAAATCTATCAAAACTATCTCATTGTATTCATAAAATTGCTTTAACTTTTATATCATTTTCGATATAATCTTTATCATATATTCTATAATCAGCTTCAAGTTTTGATGATCTTGCGACAACTCAAAGCCCTGAATGTGTTATAACTGTATCAAGATTTACTACTCATGTATCTTTAAATCTATCGTAAACTCATGAAGAATATTCTTCTATGTATGATAGAGTTTTTACTCTTTTTTCTACTTCTTTAAGTATTTTACTAAGTTTTGAAAGATCTTTTTTATCTATTGTTTTTCAAGAATTCACAAAGTTTATGACATTTTTTAGAGTTCTTGATCAAAATAATTCTTTATTTGATTCAAGTAATTCTTCTCTGATACTTAGATATCAATTTAGTAAGAAACTTTGTCATACATCGTTTCCCAATGCTCAAATTGTCCAGATGTGATTGTAGATTCTTTCCAATTCCAATGCAAGAATTCTATTTAAAGAAGTCGTTTTATTTATTTTTTGCTCACTTGCTTCTTCTATAAGTCTTGCAAACCCCCATGCATAAGCTATGGCACTATCTCATGCTATATCTTGACTTGCACTAAGTAATTGATCTAAATTTTTTTCTTTATAAAAATATTGTTCAACTCATCTATGTTTCCATCACATTTGTGTATCTAAGTTTAGAGTATCTTCTCAATCAACAGTAAATCTAAAGTGCCCTGGAGGGATTATTCAAGCATGAATTGGTCAAACTGGTACTTCAACAAGACCTTCTCAATTTATTTCTGTAAATATAAACTCTTTTTTCTCTTTTATCATAGGTTTTCACATCTTTCTTAATGGGAAAAAATTTTTAGGGTGAGTGTGTAATCTAAGCGTATGATTTTCAAAACCTTCTGTAGTTCTTCCAAAATAATCATAAATCTCATTTTGAAATAAATGTGCTGAATAAAAAATCATACTCAAATCTGGTAGAGGAGTCTCGTTATCTGAGATAATAGTATAAATAATAGTTTTTCATTCTTTTTTGAAAACAACAAAAAGCTCATCATTTTTTTCATCTATTTCTCTTAAGAATTCTCATACAAATTCAGTTGTATCATATGATTTAATTGCTTCTAATAAAGAAGAGAAATTATCAAATTTTTTAATTGTAATCATAATTTTACAAATTTACTTATTAAAATTTAAAATTAACTATAAATATTATACTTGTAATTAGTGCAAAGATTAAAGCCAAGATTATAGGCATATGCATACAAGAAAATTTAAAATCTTTATCAATTTTTTTCATTTCTATTAAATCATCTGATTTATCTTTTGAGATAAACAAAGAAGAAAAATTATAAAGTAATCAAGAAAAAGCTAGAACTATTCAAACAATAAATATTACAGCATACCATGGATCAATGATATAAGCTTGCCAAATAATACCAATCTCACTGATAAAAAGTGGAGAAGGTGGTAATCAAACAAGCATAAATAATGATATAACAAGTAGGATACTTGAATTTCTCATATATTTTGCTAACTCACTAATTCTTTTAAATTGTCCTGTGTGTGTATATAAAAGTATGTTTCATGCTGACATAAATGAAGCTGTTTTCAAAAATGAATGTCAAACTATATGAAGTAGGGAAAATGTCTGTGCTAAAGGAGTTCAAAGAGCCCAAGCAAAAGCTATAATTCACATATTTTCACTACTTGAATAAGCTAGAGTTCTCTTGTAATGGTGTTGTAAAATCATTACAAAACCTGAATAAACTATAGTAATAAAAGAAAAGAAAATAATTATTTTTGATGTAAAATCGAAACCTAAATGGAAATCAACTATATCTTGGCATCTTATAATCATATAAAAAGCAAGAGGTAATAATATAGATGACATAAATGCACTTACTGGAGTTGATCATTTACCATGAGCATCTGGTAACCAACTGTTTAATGGGAAAAATCATACTTTTGTACCAAATCCTATAAAGATAAAAACAAAAGCTAATTTAAGTAGATTTTTATTTATTGTTGGTTCTAGAGCTATAGCAGTAAAATCAAGACTATGAACTCATGCCATTATCATCATAAAAAGTCATAAAAGTCATATTGTTACTCATAATCAACAAAGTATTACATATTTCCATGCAGCTTCCCAACTTGATTTTGTACCATAAAAACTTATTAGGAAAGCAGAAAATATAGTAGTAGCTTCAAGGGCTATCCACATAATCATAAGATTTTTTGAGATTGCTATAAATAGCATTGATAATATAAAGAAATTTATCATTACATTATATTGTTTTAGTCTTCATCTACCTATTACTTTGTGATCTATCTCAGTTGTAAAATAATTTATAGCATAAATTGAAATCAAGAAAGAAAGTATAAATATAATTGAATAGAAAACTATACTAATCTCATCAATAATGAAAAAAGGTGTATTTATTTTAAATCACTTTATCCAGAAAAAAGCTGCTACTATAGCTAAAACTGTGTAAATGTATTTATTTAATTGTAAATAAAATCTACCATAATCTTTGTCCATAAATAGTGAAGCCAAAGCAAGAGCTAGAGGAGTTAATATACTTGTATAAAATAATATTTCCATAAAAGAGTATTAATTAGTAATTATTAAAAAGTAGTTTGTATTAGTATTTTAATTCATTTATATGTGAGATTTCAGTATCTCAAACTACTTGTTTTATATTGTAAACAAGAATCAAAAGTATTAGTAATACTAAAATTACATCGATTATTATACCAAATTCTATATAGAAAGGCACTTTTTCAAGTATCATTAATCAGATCAGAAATACAGCGTTTTCGATTTCTAGGAAAGAAAGTATATCTCAAACAAGTCTTCTATGATTTACGAAATTTAAAAGTCCAGCTAAAAATACAAAGAAACTTACTGTAAAAATAAAATTAGCTTCTCAAAATACAAATATTCCTAAATAATATGATAGTAAGAAAAATCAAATTAAAATTAAGAAAATCAAACTTTGAGGAATTCTAAAAATCCTATCTGTAATTCTCATTTGTAATTTTTTTACATAAAATTCTTTTATAAAGTAATTTATGTAACTTGGAATAATTAAAAGTCTTATAATTATCGCAAATATAAAAGAAGTTAACAGTAATTTATCATGCATAAAGCTTCCAGAGTACATCATAAAAAACAGTACTAAGATAAAGCATACTTGAAGTACATAATATCTAAGAAAACTTATGTAGTTATTTGTAGTAGATATAAGTAGGGAAGAAAAAATTATTCAAAAGATAATTATATTGTTATAATCAGTCATATACTAAAAACTATTTTAAGATATAAAATATAAGTAAAAATATATTTAATAGAAAAAGAAAAATAAATACATTTTGGTATTTAAAAATACGGATTTTAACTATAAATATTTCCCAAGTTCATATTATAAAAGCCATAAATAATGCTTTAATAAACCATAATATAAACAATCAGATAACACTTGTTATTCCAAATGTAAAAGGAATAAAAATATATATAAACAAAGAGAAGAAAGTTACTAGTTTTATTTTTGATGATAATTCCATTAACGCTAAGTGTTTTGCATTTGTTTCTAAAAGCATTGCTTCATGAATCATTGTTAATTCTAAGTGAGTTGCAGGATTATCAAAGGGAAATCTCTTGTTTTCAGCAAGAAGTACATAAAAAGCAATTATAGCTAATACAATCAATATAAATCAAACTATAAAAGAAAAGTTTAAACTCAAAATTTGTGTATGTATATTTGTAAGATCTGTTGTCCCAAATAGAAAAGCAAGAGTTGCAATCACTAGTATTAAAATAGGTTCAACTAATGCCATAACAAAAAATTCTCTTTCAACTCAAAGTCATCAAAAGTAAGTTGCATTATCCATTGC
>SAAG01000095.1 GCA_010119095.1 Candidatus Altimarinota bacterium | reverse complement strand
TTTGAAAATAACCTACATATTAAACCAAAACTTGTAATCAATAGAGTAGATAATAAAAATGTAATAAAAATAGATGAAGTAAAAAAAGAGTTTGAAAAATTATGATATGAAGTTTTTAGGAGATATAAAATAGAGGGATATCCTGAAAAATTAGATAATATATTAAGCAATAATTGATTTTGAAAAGATGATTATGTAAAAACTAAAAAAGATTTAGTTTTAGTAACTTGAATTGCTTCAAGCAGTGGTAAGATGTCTACATGTCTTGGTCAGATTTATTTGGATTATATAAATGGTATTGAATCAGGTTATGCAAAATATGAGACTTTTCCTATTTGGAATATAGAATTAAATCATCCAATAAATCTTGCATATGAAGCTGCAACAGCGGATATATGAGATTATAATGCTTATGATGATTTGTATGAGAAAAAAACTTGAAATAAATCAGTGAACTATAATAGGGATATAGAAGCTTTTTCTATTATTAAATCAATATCAAGTAAATTTTTGAGCAAAGACAATTATATGTGAACTTATGATTCTCCAATAGAAATGTGAATATCAAATGCTTGATTTTGTATAATTGAAGATAAAGTTTGTAGTGAAGCTTCGCTTGAAGAAATAAGAAGAAGGAAAATATGGTATCAAGAAATGTTTAATAGATGAGATTGAGATAATAGTTGGGTAGAAAAATGTATAGATTTAGAGAAAAATGCAATTAAGTATATAAAAAATAAAATATAACATTGTCAATTGGAAGTATTTGCAAATTTATCAATAAATATAAAATAAAAATATTATTTATTTTATATTAAAAACATCAAAGATGTGTAAAAAAATTAGTAGTATTAAAATAATCAAGAAACTAAAAAGAAAGTGATTTACTTTAGTTGAACTTGTTGTTGTAATTACAATTCTAGCTATCTTAGGTACTATCGCATTTGTTAGTTTTCAATCATATTGAGCAAGTGCTAGAGATTGAGTTAGGTTATCAGATATGAGAAGTATATCAAAATGATTGTTAATGTATCATGCTAAATCAGGATTATTTCCTATGCCAGAAAAATATGCTACTATTACAGCTAGCTGAATAATAATAAGGTATCAGTGAGTAGCATGACCAAGTACATTAAATACAGCATGAATATGATGAATTAGTCAGTGAGCATGAAGAGATCCAAAAACAGAAGAATATTTTACTTATACAATTGATTGAGAATGACAACAACATAATCTAGTTTGATATTTTGAAACAACTGAAGGATTTGGTTTTAATAATTTCTTTTTACAAGCCAATGCAAGTTATACATGATGACTTATGAAAAGTATATGAGCTAGTTTATGAATGGTTTATGAACAAAATAGTAATATACCAATACATGAACAATATCCAAATTGAACAACTATTGATATTAGAAACTCATCAACTGTTTATAATGTAAAATTTTCTTATCAAGATGAGATTGCATGAACATGAACTTCTCTTTATACTGCATTTTATAATAGAGATAGATATATGTTATCAAATAAAGATTTAGCACAATTAGATAATAGTCTTGTATTATATTTAGATATGGAAACTACTACAACTAGTTGAAGCTTAATTGTGATGAAAGATTTTAGTAAAAGTTGAGCAAATTGAGTATGTTATGATTGATCTACTATTGTTAGTTGTTCTCAAACAATTGCATGACCAAGAATTACAAACGGTTACATGAGGTTTGATGGAAGTAATGACTATGTTCGAATTAATAAAAATGTATATTCACAAGAAATGACAATTTTATTAAAAATTAAACCAGAGGTTTTTTGAACATGACGGTATGGTTTTGTATGATATCAAAACCCTACATCTGATTCACTTAGGCCTTTTAATATGCGGATGTCTCCGAGTCAACTTACAGCCTGAATTGGATGATTTCATTATGATATGCAAGATTCAACTGCTACAGATTTAACACCAGCATGCGGGCAATGAAAAAGATGTACTGATAATTTAAACTATCAATATACCCCTGATGCTAATGAAGCTATGCAATTTTATGTTGCAATGAAGAGAACCCCACCTAATGTTTCAATAAATATAAATTGAAAGCCTTTTATTAATAGGAATTGTCGTTCTAATCCTACAAATTTTTGACAATGTCCATGACCTCAATATCAATGATATAATAGTTTTCATTCTAACTTTAATTATCTTCGGATTTGAAGAGTTGATAATTATTTTAGATGAACAATTGATGAAGTAAGAGTTTATAATAGAGCCTTAACAGATGCTGAAATATCATATTTATATGCATCAACGTCTTATAAACATAATATTTCAATAAATTAAAGATACAAAAACTTTTTGAATAATAAGTCTTTTTAATATAATTAATAAGACTTATTTTAATATAAATATATGTTGTCAAAAAATAAAAAAATACATTGATTTACATTGGTTGAAATAATAGTAACTATCACTATTTTAATTATTTTGTGAACGATTGCTTTTTTTAGTTATGAGTCATATTCTGTATGAGCAAGAGATTGAACAAGAATTACTGATATGAGTAATATATCAAAATGATTATTATTATATCAATCTAAATCATGAAAATTTCCTTATCCAGAATCATATTCTACTTTGAGTGCAAGTTGATTAAATATTAGATTTCAGTGAATTGCATGAGAAGAAACTTTAAAAGTTGCATGATTATGATGAGTAAAACAGGGAAGTTGAAAAGATCCTTTAAGTTGAAAATATTATTCTTTGATAGTTGATTGAAGTAATAAACAATACAATTTAATTGGTTATTTTGAATTAGCAGAGGGGGTTACATATATCAATGCTATTAATAGCACGAATGCTAGTGTTAATGAATGAAAAATAAAAAAAATACTCTGAAATGATTTATGAATAATTTATGATGGGGATATTGCTGTAAATGAAAAATTTTTATTCTGAATAAATATTGATATTTTACACACAAATAATGTATTTACTATTAAGTATTTTTCATGAGATGAGGTAACTTGAACTTGAATAGACTTATTCTCAGCATATTATAATAGAGATAAATTTTTATTACAAGATAAACAAATCGCAAAATGGGATAATAGCCTTGTATGATATTGGGATATGGTTACAACAACTACTAGTTGAAGTTTAGTAGTAGTCAAAGATTTTAGTAAAAATAATAACAAGTGAATCTGCTATAATTGAACAACTGTTGTAAGTTGTTGAGCATCTAATTGACCTTATGTAAGTGATGGGGTTATGAATTTTGATTGAACTAATGATTATGTTCAAGTTAATAAAAATGTTTATTCTAATGTTATGACTACTACAATTAGAGTTAAACCTATAATACTTGATTGAACATGGCATTGATTTTTTTGATATCAATCACCACTAGCAGAAACTGTTCCTCCTTATAATACACCATCATCTCTTAGGCCATTTAATTTACGGTTAGCCCCAAATAATTTGACATTAAACGGATGATTTCATTATGATTCTCATGATATTACTGCTACTTCTCTTAGTAATGCTCATCTTACATGAAGGAGATGTCAGGATAATAAAGAATATGTATATAATAAAAATGAAACTCAAAAAAGAGATTTTTTTATATGATATAGAAGAAAACCTCCATATGTAAATCTAGATATAAATTGAAATTCATTTGTTCGTAGAGATTGTAGAGTTAGATCAGCTACAGATCCAGCAACTCCACAAATAAATACATTTAATACTTTTCATACAAATTTTAATTATTTACGGATAGGTAGAGTTGATAATTATTTTAAATGATCAATAGACGAAGTAAGAGTATATAATAGATATTTAACAGATATGGAGTTAAATACTATTTTTGAATCTTTAAATATCGAAGATAAGGTTTCTATTAATTAATAATTATTATAAAAACTTTTTGAAAAATAGGTCTTTTTTATATAATTAATAGGACTTATTTTTTTTATAATAATATTTGTATGATACATTGTCAGAGTAATTATAAAAATCTCGTCGTCATATAAACTAGATATAATATTTTCTTTTTATTTTCTTTAATTCTATTTTTTTATGACAAATATATTAGAACTTCCAAAAAAATATTTTCCAGAATCTTTTGAATGAGACATCTATAAAAGATGGGAAGAAACAGGTAAATTTATGCCTTCAAAAAGTAAAACATGAGA
>SAAG01000094.1 GCA_010119095.1 Candidatus Altimarinota bacterium | reverse complement strand
TGACTTCAATGATATTTCAGTAAATTATCAGAAAAATATTGAATTGCTTGAGTATCAAACATATGACTTATATTATCTTGATGATCATTGTTTTTTATGTGAATATTTGCTTGAAGTGATAATCTACTTCTAATTATGTCATTAGCAATAGCTAACAGTGTCTGATATGCTGCATGTATGACTTTATCTCAAGCTTGATTTTTGGAATCATATAATAAAGCATTTGCTCGTCATAATAATCTAAAAGAAATAGATGCAAATGCCTCTGCAGCACCATTAAAAATAATTCAAAATCTAGCGAATGTTGTTTGATTATTATTAGGTTGAATTATTTTGGCTGTATTAAACTACATATGATTTTTTATATTATTTTGATGTGCAATAATATACATACTTTACTGGACAATAAAAAATCATATTACAGATAAAGAAAAAGAAG
Organism: Candidatus Altimarinota bacterium; assembly: GCA_010119095.1. Classification (GTDB taxonomy): domain Bacteria; phylum Patescibacteriota; class Gracilibacteria; order BD1-5; family UBA6164; genus Altimarinus. The sequence goes on along the minus strand of SAAG01000094.1, from coordinate 3,833 downwards.
ATATTTAATATTATTAATTGTTTATATGTCAGAATTAGCAATAATATCTGTAGAAAAAGAATTAGATCCAATTAGAGAAAAAAATCTATTTCTAACAATCGTTATATCAAATTACATATGGATGATATTTCATTTTACTGTAGTATTTTTCTTTACTTTTCAATTAAAATCACTTTCCATGGTTGGGATATTTTTAGGTATTTGAAATGTGTTTTCAATTTTGTTTGATATCTCAATTTGAATAATACAAAAATATTTTAAACCAAAAACTATATTTATAGCATCTTTTATATTACAAATACTTACAATGCTAATATTTGTATATTTTACTTTATGAGTGTGAAAATATATAGAAAAATCATTGATACCTGATGGTATGTGAATTATATCTGATTGATTAGCTTTATTTTTGTGAGACTGAATAAATATATTACTTTTAATAATTGCAACACTTTTTTATGGTGTTAGTAAAGAAATGCAAGAAGTTACTTTAGTTTCATATATATTAAACAATGCAAATCATAGCCAATATATAGGGCTAATTGCAAAAAAGAACTTATGAACTTGAATATGAGCTTTTGTGTGACTTGTACTTTCATGATTTATACTAATGCTATCACCAAATTTTATAATTATTCTTACAGTTTTAATACTTATTTCAACAATATATTTTACAAAAGCATTTTTTGATTCTAAAGATAAAACTCTTAATATAAATGAAATTAAGAAATTTCTAGTATTTTTAGATAAAAGTGACAAAAACAATTTATGAATAAATCAGAAAAATAAAGTAGAAAAAATTGTAAATAAAGACGAGCTTAAAAATATAATTGATGCTTGAAAATATTTGTTCTTAAAACCAGCACCCGTTAAATCATGATTAAGTATAAAAATGCTTATGGAGGAAACAAAAAAAGAATTTATTATGACATACAAGATTTTTATGAATTCAAGTAATTCATTGATGATTTATTGGTGTATTATAATGCTTATAACCTTTGGTTTTTGGGATACATTTGCCTCTACTTTTTTAATAAAATTTTTAGATAACCTATGGAATGGTATGTGATATATATTGCTTTGATTTATAGCTATTCCAGCATTTTGATTACAAAAATATTTTAGTTCATTATCAAAGAGATATTGAATATACAATATATCAAATTTATGATTAGTAATCTCAGGAATATCTCTATTTTTTATGTGAATATTTACAGAAAGTACAAATGTATTTTTAATAGTATTTTTAGCAGTATTAAATAGTGTCTGATATGCGGCTTGTATGACATTGTCTCAAGCATGATTTTTAGAATTTTATAACAAAGCATTTGCAGAATACAACAACCTTAAAGAAATAGATTCAAATGCCTCATCAGCTCCATTTAAGATGATATCAAATCTGTCAAGTGTAATATGATTTTTACTAGGTTGAATACTTTTATCAACTTTTCATTATATTTGAGTATTTATACTACTTTGATTAACTATGATTTATATACTTTTTTGGACAAGAAAATACTGAATCAATAGAGATTATGAATAGGAAATAACATATTTTTTAAATAAATCTCACTTTTCTTCAAAATTTTTCCATAAACTGTAGCTTGGAGATGCCGTTGATAATAAACAAATTTCTCAAGATTTTGTATTATTAAATGCAAATTCAACTGCTTTTTGCATATCACTAGTCTCAAATATATTATACTTTTTTGTAAGTATTTTTTTTATTCTTTCTCAACTATCTGGAAATAAAACGATATTGTAGATTTCTTTGTTTTCCAATGTTTTAACTAAGTTATTAAAATCATATCATCTATCACTTCCCCCTAAAAAAATTGTTCAAATCTGAAAAGAAAATGAATTTATTCACTCAATTGTACTTTCTGGAGTTGTAGAAATTGCATCATCAACAAAAGTAATTCATTTGTATGTTCAGATATTTTCAAGTCTATGAGGGAGTCATCTAAACTCATTTATTGTTTTTTGAAAAATTTTTAAATCAATTTCTAGGATATCATAAACTCATAAGATAGCACAGATATTGGATAGATTGTGTTCTCATGGGATAATTGGAGTAATTTCTTGTTGTATTTTTTCTCAATTTACAGAAAAATTATTTCATTTATGAGAATAATAAGAAGATTCTAATCCGAAAGTTTTATAATTTTTATTTTTTAGTTTTTCTATAATTTCTAATGATAAATTCTCTCAAATAAGTATATTTTCAGCATTGTTTAGTATATGCAGTTTTGCATTTTTGTAATTTTCAAATCATACATGCCGATCTAGATGATCAGGGAATAAATTTCAAAAAATACTTATAAAACTATGATGGTTATCAAGGTCTTCAAGCATATAACTTGAAAGTTCATAAACTACAAAATCATAATTTTCTTGTAGATTTATCTCATCAAGTACTGGATTTCAGATATTTCATACAAATTTTACTTTATATCAGGCATTGTTAAGTAGTTCAAAGACTAGAGTTGCTGTTGTTGATTTTCATTTTGTTTGAGTTACTGAGATTACTTTTCACTTATATAGTTCAAAAAAAAGCTTTGTTTGAGACCAAATTTTTGATTTGTATTTCTGTAAATTGTTTATGTATGGACTTATTCAAGGAGATTTAAAGATATAATCATATATATCTATATTATCTAGATAGTTTGGTCAGGTGATAGCTTTATCAAGCACAGTTATATCTAGACAACCTATACCTTGCAAAAAAGAAAGAGTTGATTTCCCTTCCTTACCAAATCATAGTATTGCTATTTTTTTGTTTTTTAAGTCTTCTAAATACATACTATTTTTTCTTTTTCTTATTTATAAAATAATATCCAACTCATATAATGACAACAAAAGCCAAAGTTAAAAATAATAATTCTTTGCTATACTTTTCTATCAAATCCTTATTTTCTCATGCTACATATCAGATTCACATTAAAACTAGATTCCAAATAGATGCTCATAAGAATGTATATGAAATAAATTTGATAAAGTTCATCTTAAATATTCAAGCTGGAACACTAATAAGTTGTCTTACAGCTGGGATAAATCTACCCAAGAAAGTTGTTATGCTTCAGTGTTTTTGAAAATAAGTTTCAGCCTGAATATAATGATCTTCTTTCAAAAATATATATTTACCATACTTATGAACCAGTGTTTTTATAATAGGGCCACCAAGATAAAATCAAAGAACATAATTTATAATAGAACCTGTCATTGCTCACATTGTTCAAGCAATAAAGGCATATAAAAAATTCATTTTTCAGATACTTGCAAGATATCAAGCTGGTATCATAGCTACTTCTGAAGGAAAAGGTATAAAACTAGATTCTACTGTCATCATCAGATATATTCACACATATCACATATCTCAAACTATATTTACTATAAAATCCACAAGTTCATGCATAATAAAAAACCATTAAATAATAATATAATTATAATTTAATGGTTTTTTAGAAAAAATAAAGGGAAAATTAATTTTTAGTTGATACTTTTTACTTCAAAAACTAATTTTTCAACATCTGTCATTGTTCATCCCTTTGCAAGTATTTTCAATGCTTATTCATGTAATTCATCATCTTTTCAGTCAATCCAATGATCTTTTTCTGATTCTATATTTGCTCCAACAATTAATTCTTCAACTCTATTATCAACATTCAATTCAAATATTTCATCAACAACTTCTGGAGAAAATCAATTATTGATTAATGTTTCTACAGTCATTCATCATCTCTCGTTTGTTTTAGGGTACTCTAATCATTTTCACATAACAATTTATATTAAAAAATAAATATACTTATATATAATCTTATTTTTACAAAAGT
>SAAG01000017.1 GCA_010119095.1 Candidatus Altimarinota bacterium | reverse complement strand
ATGAAGATTATCAAAATAAATCATTACACAAAATTATAACTATTCAAGTGAATAATGAGAAAGTGATTTTGTATAAGTTTACTTTTTAGTATAATAATCGTGTTTATTTTATAATTATTTTTTATGCTAAGAAAAATATTTAGCCTTATTATATTGGTTATATTTTTAACTAATTCTATAAATTTTGCATCTGCTGCTATGGTGCAAGCAACAATTCCTGATTTAAATCAAAAGATTTATAATTCTGAATTAAAAATCAAGAGTTTACAAAATGGTTCTAAGTACATTATTAAGTTAAAAAGTCTAAATAAGTTTGTGAAAAATCAAACAGACATAAATTTACTTACAAAGATTAAATTGAGATTGGAGGAGAAAAGAGAATTGATTAAAGATAAAGATGAGTTGACTTCAGAGTTAATGTATTACATAGGATTAATAGTTGAAAAAAGGATTACTGAATTAGAAGAGATAGAGAGTAAAAATATTGTAAAACTATTAGAAAATTCTACATTAACTTCTACTGAAGTAAAAAAAGTAGAAGATGAGATAGTAAAAATGCAATTAAACTTACTTGATGCAAGTAATTCATTTGTTGAAAATTTAATTAAAGATGTTAAAAAATCATTAAATGTAGAAAAAACAGGTAATTTAAAACTTACTGTTGAGTGAAACGGTGCAATGTTTTGAAATGGTAAATGAGAATTGAATATAAAAGATATGAAATCAAAAGCTGCAACTTTTGATAGTGAATTTGAGGCTCAAGTTGATTTGCTTGTTGAAGCAAGTTTAGTATGATGACAAGAACTAGATACTCAGTTTTCATCATTTATAAATTTCATTAGCAAAGATTGAAATATGTATTTTTTGCTTCAAAAATTACAATATAGTTGATTAGATGAAATAGATCTTTCAGGGGAATATACAAGTTTTTTAGATAAACTAAAGAGTTTATGAGATAATAATACATATTTAAAAGTAGAAGATAAAGACTCACAAAAAGCTTTAGAGATGATAAAGAATTTTGATTTAAACAATATGTATAATGAGGCAAATAAAGTTTTATCTAAACCTATGTTAAAACCTTACAAAAAAGATTGAGATAAATATTTGCTTGTTCCAACAAAAGATTTTTGTGATACAATAAAATACATTAGTTATAAGTTTAATCATTACTGAAGTTTTACATGTAGTGATGAAGAATACAATGAAATGCTACAATGATCAGTAGTTAATTGAGATTTATATATAATAGTTGATTGAGAGGATAAACATTTATGATTAATAAATAAGCAATATGGAACAAAATGATATATGAAAATATATAGTTCAGATAAAAAAATAGAGAAATTTTTATTTTACTGAGAAGCAATTGCTTGAAAAGATAAATGAATGAAATCTGAAATAACATTTATTAATGGACAAAAATTAGATTTTATAGTTTTTTCAGATAAAAAAGATGAAAAAATAAATTTATCATTTAAATCACTTCTTACTAGTACAAATGAGTTTTCAAAAATAGATCATTTACGGAATTTTTCAATAGAATGAGAATGATTCAACTCATACTTTAAATTAGATAATAAAAAGTTTAATTGAGAAATTGATTTTGTTTGAGTTCCTAAATTAGATTTATTATGAAAAATATCTTGAAGTTTAGATTCAGCAAATTCACTAAATAGTTTTGATTTATCTATTAATTCTGCAACTGAGAGTAATAAATACAATTATGATTGGAATACTTGAGAATCAAACTATACTCCTACAAAATCAGTATTTGCTCTAAATTATAGTTTGAAAAATGAAGTAATAACATGAAAAATAAGCTTTAAAGAAAATGATGTTGAAATGGTTAGCATTATGTCTAATTGAAAATATAGAAAAGGTTATTTTGAATTAAACAATAGTGCAAAAATAATTGATGATTATAGTAGTGATGAAGTAAAATGAAACTTAAATGCTAAATACATTTGAACTTTAGAAGACAATACTTTTGATTTATATATTGATTTTACTTCAAAAGATTGAACTGTAAAAATCGACTTAAAAACTGATACACAAGTACAATATAAAGATGATATCAAAATTGATACTCCAACAAATTACAAAAATATTGAAGAAATAATGTGAGGATCAGCAAATGAAGTTCAAGATTCTCCAGAGGCAGTGGTTCTAGAATTCTTCGAATAATAATAAAATAACTTGACAAATATTAAAAAACAGTATAATTCAAATACTACTTTTTAATTATAAAAATATATGAAAAAAATTATAATTTTGGTTTTGATTATATTATCAAGTTTTTCAATTTCAACTTTTACATATGCAGAAACTACCAAAACTAGTAATGCGATGTTTAAGCTTTATAAAAAGGCTATTCTAACTAGAAGTCAAATTAAAAAAGATTATATTGATTGAGAAAAAATTAATAGTAAAATCGAAAAATATTTTATTAATTTATATTTCAAGACAGATAGAGTTAAGAGACTTAAAGAAATAGAGAAAAAAATGTGAGATATAATTAAAAAATATGAAGGTAAAAAGCTTACTATAAAACAAGAAAAATCATTAAATATCATAAAAAATATTTATTACAGAGCAGTAATTGATTTAGAAAAATAGTAATTTTAAAACTTATTTCTATAAAAATACCCATCCTAATTAGGATGGGTATTTTTTGCTTTATAATAATTTATTTTTCTGTCATTGTCCAAGTTTGATCCCAATCATTTGTAGGAGGATTCTCAATAAATGTCTTACATCTATCTATATATACCAAGCTTGGTTTATCTCATAGTTTTCATAATTCTTCAAATATATTTAAGGCTAGTTTAAAATCTCTATCTTTATAATGATTTATTCATATTTCAAATTTTTCTATTATTTCTTTATTAGTAGCTTTTCATTTATAATCTATGAGCTCATATATATTTATAGCGATATCTTTTCATTTTACTTTAATTTTATCTAGATATCTAAAATCAAAATAATCTTTTGTCTCATCGTATACACTTTGACTTACACATATATATGTGGAATAAAATTTATTTATTGATTCTAATCTAGAAGCCAAATTTACATTATCTCAGATAGCAGTATAGTTCAATTTTTCATCTCAAATATTTCAAGTTACAGCATCTCAAGTATTTATTCAAATTCTAATATTTATTTTTGGAATTCAATCTTTTTGCCATTTTTTATTTAATGCTATTAATTTTTCTCTTTGAAGCAGTGCAGTTTCACAAGAGTTTTTTGATATATCTGAATTATTTTTTCAAAATGCTCACCATAAAGCCATTATTGCATCTCATTCATATTTATCAATATATCATTTTTTTAATTTTATAATCTCAGTCATTTCTCATAAATATGATTTTAAAAACAATATTAAACTCTCAGGAGAAAATTTTTCACTTAAAGTTGTAAATCATTCTATATCAGAAAAAAATATGGCAATTCTTCTTTTTTCTCATTCAAGTTTTACATTTCCTTCTCAGCTTAGTATTTCTTCTGCAACTTCTTTTGATACATACTGTGACAAAGCTATATGGAGTTTATTTTTATTTTTATTTTCTATTATGTATTTTGCTATATTTGAAAAAACAATAGAAGTAATAACTGCAATTATCAGTTCAAAAGGGAAGTTCATTACAAAATGAAGGACATTTAGGGTTTTTGAATAAATTATGATAATTCAGATAATTGATAAATTGCTAATTATTAGTATTTTTCATGATTTTGATAGATTTATATATATTGATAAGATACTTAATAAAAATATCAGTATCAACTCATAGTAAAAATTAAAATATATTGAGAAATTTTTTGTGAGAACTGTATTTAAAAAATTCGCATGTATATAAACTCAAAAATCTTCTCAAATAGGAGTTTTAATAGTATCAATTCATCTTAGAGTTGCTCAAACTAAAACAATTTTATCTTTTAAAAATTTATTTCATTTTTCCTTTTGTTTTCAATAGAACAATTCATTATCATATATTTCAATAAATGATAATCTATTAAATGTACTTGTTTCAAAATTTATGATGAAATCATTGGTATTTTTGCTTGATAACGGTAATACTATTTTATTTTTAATATTTATATATTCGTTGCTTTTAATCATTTTATCACTCAAAAATGATTTATCATTAAATATTTTTGAGTAGTATGCTCTGAGAATAGAAATTCAAAAGTATTCATATTCACCATTTACAAGTCGTTTGAAAGGAGATAAAGAAAATATTATATTTGAAATAGAATCAGGTCTAACATCAAATGTTCATACTTGGATTGCTCAATCTACAAAAATATCTCTTGGTGATTCAAAAATTCAGATTTCTGTTCTTTTTTTAATTGTTCATCATCATAATACTATATTTCATGATTCTTTAATTGCTTTAGCTAAATCATCATCTGATTGAGTTTTATCAGCAAATATTATATCAAATCATATAACAGTAGCTCATGCTTTGTTTAAATTTTCTATCAATTTTTTGTAAACTTTTCTATCAAATGGAAATCTTCATAATTTTGAAACAGTTGTCTCATCTATTTCCACAACCACTATTCTATCGTCTGATGATCATATTCAAGAGTAATTGAAAAATACTCTCTGAATATTTTTATCAGCAAGATTTCAGAGCTCAGATTTATAAAAAATGATTAAAACAACAAAAACTATCAATGATAAGAACACTGATAAAAATATATTATTTTGAAAGATTTTTTTGTTTACAAACATTTTATTGTTTTATAGAATCAATCAATCATCAAGCTTTATCTTTAATTTTTTCTCAAAAATTTAATATATTTTCTAGGTCAGGTGTATTTTTAAAAATTTCTTTTAATGGTTCTAGAGATTTAATCATACTATCTTTTAAAGAATCAGGAATTTTTGAAGTGTCAACATATTTATTAAAATCAATATTTAGTTTATCAATCTGATCCTTATTATTAACTAGAAAATCAATAGAATCTTTAAGTTTAGATAAATTATTTGATGATACAATATCATTTATATCATATAATGAGTTTTTTATCAAACTTTCAGTGTTTTTTTCGTCGTAAGAAGTAGCTAAAAGTATTTCTTTATAATATAACTTTTTATCATAATTTTCATCTTCTGGAGTTAAGAAATTTATTGACTGATATCTTGAAAATACTTTATCATAAATATATTTTTTGTCAGAGTCATTTAATTTATTAATTTTGTTTTTTACATTTTCTATATCTTTAAATGCATTTATATCATATAAAACAGAATATTTTTGAAAAAATATTGATAATATAAAATCAATTGGGTTATTTTCTTTTAATTGTTTTGTTAATCAATCTTTTAAACTTGAAATTAACTCTTTATCCATTTTTTTATTGATTTCTTGCCAAGTTTTATCCTTTATTTTTAATAAAAATTCTTGCAATTCAAGTAGGGTGAAAGTACTTAATTTCATTGGTTTTTCTTTTGACAATGTTACTTCTTTTGAAGTTTTAGTGTTTATTAATTTTATTTCATGATTTTCTACATATACATAATCTTTTTCTTTGTTTATTTCAAAAGTTGTTCATCTTACTCAAGCCTCAATATCGTTAACATAATGTTTAAAATAAGATTCTTTTCAAAATATAGATACTAGATTATTCCGGGTTTTTCATTTAATTAGATTTAGAGATATTTGTATTTTTGATAAATTAGAAGATATATTATTTTCTTTTATTTCAACTTCTGTATTTCATCATAACCTTGTTATACTGCTATCTCACCATTCAATTACAGCAATACTTTCATCTCATACGGTTTTAATTATATTTCATACACTTACAACTTCTCTTTCTTTGATAATTAGCTCTTTTTCATCAATAAATCATTTTCAATCAGTAAGAGTTATATAAGATTTAGTATCTCTGATAGAATAAAAAGAATAGGTCTCGAATCAAATAATAAATAAAATTAAAAAGATAATTGAAAATATAAATTTATTTTTTAGATTTTTCATTATAATGAGTATAAATATAAAACAAAAATAATTTTAATCGGAAAATATGAAAAAACAATATATATTTATATTTATGATAGCCATATTATTTTATATGCTTTTTTTGGTATTTTCATATAAATATAAAGAGTACAAGATAAATTCTTATATAGAAGAAATCTGAAAACTTAATCAGGAAATTAAAGATAATATTGCAGAAACTGAAGATATTATTGATTACAAGAGCACAAAAGCATATAAAAATAAATTATTAAAGCAAGAAAGATGAATGAAATGAAGAAATGAAAAAGTTATGTATCTAACTGATGAAAGAAAGTATAAGAAGTTTACTAATCCAGATTTTGTTGAAAATTATCAAAAAACTATAGTAAAACAAATCGAACAAGAAAATGATGAGATAAGTGGTAAATCAAATTTTCAAAAATGGATTTACTTTATATTTAAAAAGTAGTAATGAAATCAAAAAAAAAGAAAGTTATAATTTATATGTTTCTAAGAGTATTTAAATTATTTTTAATAACCTATATACTATTTTGTTTTTTCATATTTTTTATTCAAAAAGCATTCATTTTTTTTCCAACAAAAACAATTCATGCAATACCTAATAATGTTGAAGAACTATACATAAAAACTAGTGATAATCTAAAGCTTAATGCATGGTTTAAAGACAATAAAAGTAAAAAGGTAGTGATTTTCTTTCACTGAAATTGATGAAATATGTTCTATAATCTATCAAGATTAAAGATTTATGATGATTTAAACTTTAGTGTTTTGATGTTTGATTATAGAGGATATTGAAAAAGTGAATGAGAAATAAAAAAAGAAAATGATTTGTATATCGATGGTGAAGCAGCTTATAGATATCTAAAAGCAAAGTGATATAAAGATGAAGATATTATTCTCTGGGGGCAATCAATGGGATGAGCTATTGCTATAAATACTGCAAAAAATAGAAATATTGATTCTTTAGTAGTTGAATCTACTTTTTACTCAATGTCCAGGATGGCAAAAAAACAATTTTCTTACTTACCAATATCTATATTATTAAGATACAAGTTTAATAGCTTTGAAAAAATAAATGATATAAAATCAAAAGTATTATTTATTCATAGTAAAAATGATGAAATGATAGATTATAAAAACTGATTGGATTTGTATAACCTATATAAATGAGAAAAATATTTTCTAGAAACTACTTGAACACACAATGAATGATTTTTAAGTGATTATGAATTGTATGTTGAAAAACTTAAAGAGTTTTTGAATAAATAAAAAACTCCATTTAGTTTCAAATGGAGTAGAATGAAGGATTTAAGAATTGTAATTATTAATCATTAGTATTATTTACTATATTTTGTTCTAGTCTTTTTACATTGTCTATTGCATTTGTATCATAAGGTCTTATAAATAGTATTTCTTCGTAAACCTTAATAGATTCTTTTAATTTTCATGTTCTCTCCAATGCAAATGCTTTCTTTCTCATCATATCTACATTTTTTGGTTTTTCTTTTAAAACTAGACGGATATATCTAAGTGATTTTTCAAAATCTTGGATTTCAAAAGTTAAGTGAGCAAGAGTTTCGATTATATCATTATCAGATTGTTTTCTTTGTTGAACTTGTTCATATACAGAAACTGCATCTTTTAGGGATCACTGCATAGATAGAACATATCATAATTTTGTAAGAATAGAAGTATTGTCTTGTATAACCATACTTATATCTTTGTATATAAGCTCAGCATTTTTATAGTTTTTCTCTTCCTCATATATTGCTCATAGCTCCATATTTAGATCTTTATTGTATTTGTCTATAGTAAGTCACTCAATTATAAGAACTTTTGCAGTATCTAGATATCATTTTTCTATATTTATTCTAATTCTTTTAATAATTTCAGAAATTTTTAATTTGTCTTCTTCAGATAAGTTTTTTACTTCGTAATCCTCTTTATTTAGACGAACCTTGGAATTATCCTTGTTTATGTTTATTACTTGTACTTTTTTCTCTTTTCTTACAGGTTTTGGTGCTGATACTATATTTTTTACTTTATTAAACACAGAACGAAAATAAGTATAACCATAATAAATGCTATAACTTAAAGAAGATAAAAATAATAGTAGTTCAATTCTAAGTAATAATAAGTTTTCCATAATAAAGGACATATTAACAGTAATTTAATGGGAACTTTTATATTCTATATAAATAAGTTTTCTTTTCAATAATTTAAAATAATTACTCTTGACAATGTTAGTATATATAGGATTTATTGTATTTCATACTTTCATGCAATATTTTTTCTAATTATTCAGCTGATTTCCATCATAGATAAATTTGTCATTACTTGATTTAAAGAAATTCAAGTTTTTATTACTATTTCATCATTATCTAAACATTCTAGCAAAAGATTGTTATATATTATTTTTTCTATATCATTTGAAAAGTTTAGTGAACAATTATTAGTAATTCATGGTTTTATATTGTATTCTTCTAGAATATCTTCAGGGGTAGTAACCATTTTTGCATATCAGTTTTTTATTAGGTTATTACATCAAGTAGAATTGGTTTTATATAAATCTCATGGTATTGCAAATACATCTTTTCATTGTTCTAAAGCTAGGTTTGCCGTTATCAAAGTTCCTGATTTTTCTGCTGACTCTATAACTATTACTCAGTTTGATAGTGCAGACACTATTTCATTTCTTATTGGAAAATTATAATTATTTGCAATTTCTCATAATGGAAATATAGAAATTATTCATCAATTATTTGCTACAATATCATCAAATAATTTCTGGTTTTGTATTGGATAGTCTAAATCAATTCATGTTCAAACAACGGCTATAGTTTTTCAAGCATTTATTATAGTTTGTTTGTGAGCTTCACTATCACATCAAAATGCTCATCAACTAACGATTACAAAGTATTTAATCAAGGTAGGAATAAATTTTTCAATAATTTTTTTTCCATAACTTGTCATACTCCTAGATCATATAATTACTATTTTTGGAGAATCGTCTATTTCTCATCTTAGATAAAAAAAATATGGAGGATTAGCTATTTGTTTTAATGATTTTGGATATTTATTATCATTTATTGTTATGACTTGGACATTCCTATCTTTAAGTAATTTATTTATTTTTTCTTCGTTTAAATTTTCTCTCTTTTTTAAGATAGTTTCAATATCTTTATCTTGATAAAATATTTTTAGGCTATTATGGCTTAATTTTTCAAAAAATTCTTTGTAGTTAGAATTATTTTCAAATATGATGGATAGTTTCCTTTGAGAAATTCATATACTATGTAAATAAACAAGGTAGATAAAATCAGTCATAAAAGTAAGTTAAGAGATTAATAGTTTTCTAGTTCGTATTTTTTTCATTTATTGTCATAAAAATATATTTTTCATTCGTTGTTTTTAATTATTTTAACTATTTCCATTTCTGTTTCCAATATTACCTCTCTCTTTAGAGTACTAGGGTTATAATTTATAATTATATTTTTCTTTGTATTTTCTATTCAAAAATTCTTAAATTTTTTAATTTCATCTTTATAAATGACTCAAATATAAGTATTTTTTACATATACATAATCTTTAAATAAATAGAAATATTTTAATTCTTTACTTAATTCATTATAAGTATATGTTCATACATCTGTGATAATTTGATAGTTTGTAATAAAATCTCACTCTTTAACATATTTTACATTTGGAACAAGTTTAATTTCATCGACTTTAGATAATTCCAAATTGTAAATATATTTGTTATCTTTTAAACTAAAAAATATTTTGTCATTTTTGTTTTCTATTTTCATTATATTTATTTCTTCAAAAGGGGCATAATTAAAAGTTCATAGTTTTTTTTCTTTTCAATCAAATGTTCTATATAAATCAAGATTTTTTCCAGAAGCTTTAAAATAAAAAATTCCTAAGTTTCAAAGATTAGCAATATAGTTACTTTCTTTTTTTAGTCTTATTTCTTCTATCTTTTTTTCTGCAAGTTCTTTTGTAGACAAGGTTCATTCTCTTATTTCCGGAATTTCTTTTACTTCAGTAAGTTTAGTATCTTTTGTAAAGGTAGCATTAATTTTATTTATTTTTTTTCATTTCAAAGATATAGTTGTTTCAACATCTTTATATGTAGGACTTGATAGGGTTACTTTATAATTAAAAGGAGAAATTTCCTTAATTGTACATATTTTTTTATTACATTCATAATCGTTTGTTGTATACATTTTTTCAGCATACAATGAAACAGTATATTTTTCCAGATTTGATGTGATTTCCAAAGTTCAAGTGTACTTAACAAAAAATACAAGATAAAAACCATATCCTATACCAAATATTATTATAAGAATTATAAATCAAAGTATTCTGTTTGACATATAGAGAGATTAAGAATAAAAAATTATTTATTAAGATTATAACTTTTAATTACATTTCACATTAGATTGGCTACTGTGAGTGGTCAAACTCAACCTGGAACTGGGGTAATTTGGTTTCAGTTTTTGTCTATGTTGTCAAAGTTTGCATCTCAGTAGATTTTGTCATCAACAACAGTAAATCATACATCTATGATGACAGTTTTGTCATTTACCATGTCTAGTGTCAACAATCATGGTTTTCATACAGCACATATAACTATATCAGAGATTTTTGTAAATTGCTTTAGATTTTTTGTCTTACTATTACAACTAATAACAGTTGCTGAAGCATTTATGAGTAACATTGTCAGGGGTTTTCAAACTATATTACTTTTTCAGATAACAGTAACAGTTTTTCATCTTAAGTCTATTTTTAGGTCGTTTATAATGTCTATAACTCAAGCCGGAGTGCAAGGAATTAGTCATGAATCATCTCATATAAGGAGTTTTCATTGATTCTTTTCATTGAATCAATCGATGTCTTTTACTGGATTTATTAGATTAATTACTCTCTTTGAATCAATATGGTTTGGTAGAGGAAGTTGTACAATCATACCAGTTATATTTTTGTCATTGTTGTATTTTTCTATTTTTTCTAGGAGTACTTTTTCTTCTATATTTTCATCAAGATGATCTAGTACAAAGTTGATTCATACATATTCTGACCACTTCTTTTTTTGTCTTATGTATCTTAAGCTTGAAGCATTGTTTCACACTAAAATAGCAAGTAAAGTAAGAGGAGTTTTTATATCACTTACTTGTTTTTTTATTTGTTCATATTTTCTTAAAGCAATTTCTTTTCAATCAATAATCATTTTCTGATGTTAGGTATAAGTATTTTCATAATTTTATATAATTTTTTATTTTTTCATAATCTTTTTTCCATTTCGCAGATTTTTTTATATAATAATCATAGTCTAATTTTTTATAAATTAATTATTATGATTATAGTTTGTTATGTAACATTTTCAAATAGACAAGAAGCTGATTTTATATCTTCTAAATTGCTTGAAAATAAAATTATTGCTTGTTACAATACTTTTTCTGTTAAAAGTAGCTATAATTGGCTATGAGATATTGAAAATTGAGACGAAATTGTAAGTTTGATGAAAACTAGAAAAGATAATTGGAAGGTATTAAAACAAAAAATAGAAAGTTTACACACTTACAAAATACCTTGTATAATGAAATTTGAAGTTGATGCAAATGATGAATTTGAAAAATGGGTAAAAGATGAAACAAAAAATTATTCTATAAGTTAATAATATGAAGATTTTGGCCTTTGAAACTAGTTGTGATGATACTTCTATAGCATTATTTGAAGATGATTTTTTAATTGCTATGGATACAGCTTCACAGATTAAGATACATGAAGAAACTTGATGAGTTGTGCCTGAAATTGCTGCTAGGGAACATGCTAATAACATATTTAAAGTTTTGGATAATGTTTTGAAGAATGGAAAAAATGTCATCTCGAGCGAAGTCGAGAGATCTGTCGGAGAATTAAATAATGAAAATTGAATAAATAATATTATGAGCAAAGAACAGATTCCTCCATTTCAGTCGGAATGACAACTACTTCGTAATATTGATTATATAGCTGTCACTGTTACTCCTTGACTTATGCCTTCGCTTTTAACTTGAATTACAGTTGCTAGAACTATTTCTATAAGTTTAAATATACCACTAGTAGAGATTAATCATATTGAATCTCATATATTTTCAAATTATCTTGAGAGAAAAGAGAGTGATATAAGCTATCCACTTGTATGTTTGACAGTATCAGGTGGACATAACGAGATTTATCATATGAAAGATATGTTTGATTTTACAAAAGTATGATGAACCGGGGATGATAGTGCCTGAGAGGCTTTTGATAAAGTAGCCAAGATGATGTGACTTTGATATCCTTGATGACCAATTATTTCTTCGTTGGCAGATGAATATTTAGATATAGTGTCTAATTTAGATTTTAAATTGTCTACATGATTATTTCCCCGTAGTTGGCTTAATAAAGATGAATTAAATTTTAGTTTTTCAGGTTTAAAGTCAAGTGTAAAAAGAGAGATAGACAAGAGAGTAGATAATAAAGGAGAATTATCTAGTAATGATAAACAAGAAATAGCTTATGAATTTCAAGAGGCTGTTACAGAAGTACTTGCTACGAAGCTTGTGAGTGCAGCTGAAAAATTTTGAGTAAAAACTATTATGCTAGCTTGATGAGTAAGTGCAAATTATAGATTAAAAGAATATATAGAAAAGTTGATAATTTGAAAAGGAATAAAGTTTGTTTATCCAGCTAAGAAATTGTACTGTATGGATAATGCAGCAATGGTTTGAATAAATGGGTACTATAAAATTTTACAAAACAAAAATTTTATAGTACAATAATAATGGACATTTTTATATTTTAATATATTAAAAAATGGACTTTTCAAAATTTAAAGAAAAATTATCTACATTTAAATCGACTTCAGTAAAATTTTATAATGATACTTTAGATAAAACAGCTAAAAAACTAGCGGATTCCAGTTTTACAATAAAAACATTATTCGATTTAGAAGATTTTATTTGAAAGTCGAAAAATTATTTTAGTGAGGCATCATGAAAAGAAGAGTGAAAAAAAATTATTTGTATATTTGCAATAAAAGAAAGTGAATTTTTCAAGAATTTCTTATATGAATTACCTGTTATATATACAAAAGCTTGGGCAAGAAATATTTGAATAAAAATAGTAGATTCTACAATAGAGTGATTGGAATTAACAAGATATGGTATAAAACAGTTGCCAAGTTTAGTATTATTTGAAAATGAAAAAGTATCAAAAGTTATTGAAACAGAGGAAAAAATCAATAAAATAATAAAAGGATTAACATTGGATATAGAAGAATCTATAAAAAAAATGGATCAAACTCCTAAAGTTGATGATGTGCCTAATAAGCAAAATAATGATGTTATTACAGTTAATAAACCAATAATTAATGATAGTATTAATCAAGTAGACAAAATAGTAAATCAAGAAATTGTTACTACTGACACAAATCAAACTTGAATTATTAGTGATTTAGATATAATTAAAGAAATACCTAAAAACTAATATATTTATTAATCTTATATTATGACAATTACTATTTTAGAAGCTCTTTATATAGCACTTATTGCTTTCGTATCAATTATAGGGACTCTGTTAGTAATACTTTTAATAAAAGCTATAAGAGTGATATCTGTAGTTGAAGAAGTTACTTCTTATTATTGGAAAGTAAAGAATATTTTAAATAATCTTGATAATATTCCTTCAGGTGTAAAAGAAGCAATAAAATCTAAATTTAAAAGAAATGATAAATAAGTTTTTATAAAAATAGAAAATTTAATATAATCTTGGTAAGTATTACTAAGATTTTTTTATGTGAAAAATTATTAAACTTGATAAGATTTTAATTAATCAAATAGCTGCTTGAGAAGTAGTTGAAAGACCTATTTCAGTTGTGAAAGAGCTTGTAGAAAACTCAATAGATGCTAAAAGTACAACTATAAAAATTGAGATATCATGAGGAGGAATTGAAGAAATAATAATTAGTGATAATTGAAGTTGAATAGAAAAAGAGGATTTATCTATCTTAACTGAAAAACATACAACCTCAAAAATCAAAAACTTAGGTGATTTACACAATATAATGACTTTCTGATTTAGATGAGAAGCTTTGGCTTCTATCTCATCAGTTTCAAGATTTAAAATTATTTCTAAAACTTTGAATAGTGTTTCATGATACTCACTTGATGTTATTTGATGAGAAAAGTGAATTATTAAGGAAGAAAGTATAAACTCTTGAACTAAGATAATAGTTAAACAATTATTTTTCAATACACCTGCAAGGCTTAATTATCTAAAAAAAGAGAGAACAGAATATAGCCATATTTATGATTTTTTGAATCAGATTTCATTAGCTCATCCAAGTATAGGATTTGAGTTTGTAAGTGACTCAAAAACTGTATTTAAATACAAAGAAAATGAAGATTTAAAAACTAGAATTTATAATATATATGGGGAAGAATTTTATAATAATCTACTAGAAATAGATTTTGGTTTTTCAGGTCTTACAATCTCTTGATATATATCTAATCCAAAGATAAGCTTTTTAAATAAAAATAGACAATCTATATTTGTTAATTCAAGAATTATAGGTTCTCCACTTATTTATAGAGCTATAAATGAAGCATATAATAGGTTTATCCCACACAATAATTATCCTGGATACATACTTAATTTGTCTATAAATCCAGAAGAAATAGATGTAAATGTACATCCAAGGAAACAAGAAATCAGATTTGCAAGAGAACAAGAGATTTATAGAGCTTTTTATCATGCTATCTTAGGTAAATTGGAAGGGAGTAGTTTGGTTGGGGGTAGAGTTATTGCGAGTGAAGCGAATCAGTTAGAGGAAACATGAAACAATGTAGTAAATTGATTGCTTCATAATTTGCAATGACAACATACTGAATCACAGAAGTCATATTACACTTGATCATGAACAAAATTTAAATCATATTCTCCATATAAAGATATATCTATAAATCCAGCTCAATGAACAATTAAGGATTCTATAAATTTTACTAAAGAATTATTAGATACTTGAAGTTTTGAAGAAAATCAAATAGAAAGTTCTGACTTACATTACACTTCATTATGAAATATTGTATGACAAATCTTTAATAGTTATATATTAGTTGAGAAAGATGATAAATTAGTTATGTTAGATCAACATGCTCTTGCTGAAAGGATAATATTTGAGAAGTTATCAAAACAAGATTTTAAATTAGAGTCACAAAAATTATTAATACAAGAAAGTCTGACTTTGACCCCAAAAGAAATAGGAATTTTAGAAGAATATAGAGATATCTTTTATGAGATGTGATTTGAATTTGAGATTATGTCTGCATCTATGATTTTAATCAATTCATTACCAAATTTTGTAAAATGAGACTCGAAAAAAGTATTTTTATGAATTATTAATGATATATGAGAATATAATACTGGTAAATCAAAAAATCTAGATGAGATAAAAAATAAAATCTGGGCTTATACTGCATGTAGATCAGCAATTAAGTTTGGTAATAAATTAAATTTGTTTGAGATGAATAAGTTATTAAATGAAAGTGTTTTATCTTATAGTTCTACTTGTCCACACTGAAGACCATCTGTTTTTGAAATTACTTTGGAAGAGTTAAAGAAAAAATATGATAGATAATTTAAGTAAATACTTGTTTTTTTGGAAAAATATATTAAAATTCTATTAATTAATTATTTGTTAATACTATGTTTGTATGTACGAGTTGAAAATTTTTAATTGAATAGAAAAACATATTGTTGAGAAAATTTTATTAGAATCTCCAATAGAAAATTTTAAAGAATGAGAAATAGTCTTTAAAGAATGAGAAAATTCAAATTGAAAATGATATGTTATTAAATCTTGAAAAGTGTCAATAAATATAAACAAAGTAGTCGTTGCTGAACTTTGAGCTTGAGAAATGTTTTGAGAAATAGCATTACTTAGAGAAGAAGAAAGAAATGCAACAGTTATTGCAATTTCTGATTTAGAATTGATAGCACTAACATTAAATGATTTAATTGAAATGGTTAATCATGATGAAAATATAATAAATAAACAAATAATGAGAAGAATTGAGGAAAATATTGAAAATAACTTTTAATATCAAACTTTTTTTACTATTTCTTCAAGATATCAGTATTTTTCACTAAAAAATCTATTTTTCGAAATAGTTTTTTTAATTAGATAATTACTATAAAAATCAGACTTATTATTCCGTAAATCAGGAAGTTTAGATAAACCTTTTTCATAAAACTCCAAACTTTCTTTTTTATAATTATTTTTTTCTAGAATTCTTCAACAGTAGATGTAACTTTCAGCAATTGCATAATTGTTCACAAGACTAATACAATTGTTAAGGATATTTTCTTCATTTTTGTTTATATTATTTATATAATAATATATTGGTTTAAAAGAGTAATAATCTAATCATTTATTATCTCAATTTTCAATTAGATATTTTGGGTATGGGAAAATTATACTTGCTCTTTCTAGGCTTCATTTTTTATAATATGTTTCTGCTATATAAAATTTAAACTCACAAATAAAACTAAAGATAAAAAAGAAAACAAATACTAAATAATAATAGTTAACTTTTATTGAGATAAAATTATCTTTTTCTTTATTTATATTGAATATTACAAATAATATAATAAAAAATAGGTAATTAGTTATTGAAGCAAAGTTAAAAAATACAAAGATAAAAAACAGCATAAATGTATCATAATAATATGTATTTTTAGTTATTTTTAGTATTAGGAAACTCACATATACTGATAAGCTAAATCCAAGAATTCAAGTCGAAAAAAGTATATCAATCCATAAATTATGACTTCTGTCAGCAAAATATCAAAAATTTTCAAAAATGTATAGATATGCATTTTTTTCTTTTGGAAACATTATTTCCAAACTTTCAAATCAGTATCAAAATATTATATTTTTAAATGAGGATATATATAAAGATATAACATTTTCCCAAATGTAAAATCTAGATAATAATGAATGAATTTTTTCAGGAAAATAATTGAAAATTATTATTAATCATATTGAAATAAGAAAAAAACTTATTATTAATCATTGTTTTTTACCAAAAGTTTTAATTACAATATATATTATAAAAATACTTATTGCAAGAAATGATTTAGTTAAAAAAACAATGAAAAAAAGTAAAATTAACAATAGATATAGATAATATCATTTTATTTTCTTATAGAGTATTGGTAATAATAAAATCACACTTAAAGCAAAAAAATGATTACTTCAATATGTAGATACAGCATATTTAGGTTCATTTAGATAATTTAAAGCTGGATATAATAATTCTTTTATTCAAATTAAAAAAGTAATAATAAATGAAATTATAATTACTTTTAGATATTTATTTAGGACTTCCTTTTTTTTATTTGTTAATACAACAAATATTCAAATAAGATTTAGTATTAGTATGAAAGAATGATTTTTTTCTTGATTTCAAAAAAAGGATATAAATGGAGAAATTGAAAATATAATTGAAATGGAAGACACAATTATTATTAACGAAAGAATAGCGGCATAATAAATTTTAATTTTTTCTTTTTTTATAAGAGATTCTATAAAAAAAGAAAAAATTATTAGAGAAGATAATAAATTGAAAAATATGACTTTTGTAAATTCAAAGTTTCAGTAAACTAAAGAGTTGAAGTTAAATCAAAAATAATTTAAAAAACTTGAATGTATTAATGGAAGAGTAAATATTAAAACATATGTTAATATGTTTGACATAATTATTTGTTAAAGACTATTTTTACAAGACCTTTAACTGAACCATAAGTATCTTCTAATGCTTCTATTTCTTCTGGTAAAAACCATTTGTATTCATCAACTTCATCTATCTGGGTTTTTATTATTTCATCTTTTATTTTAGCAAAAAAGATATATTCAAGTCTATTTTCTTTTTTTCATTTTTTGTTTTTTGCATCAAGTTTATAAATACATATTGGCAATGGTTTTTCTTTAACTCAATCAACATCTAGTCCCAATTTTTTTCCTATGATTTTTATATTTACTCATAGCTCCTCTTTAATTTCTCTTTTTATTGCTGTATAAATATTTTCTTTTTTTTCTATGTGTCCCCCTGGAAGAACCCAGAAATTTTTTCATTTATGTTTAACTAAAATTATTTTTTCGTCTTTATTTTTTATAATACATCTTGTTACTCTTTCCATTTTACTTTCTATTAACAAATACAGTAAAAGATAATAAATTATCAATATCGGTCTATTATATATAAAGTTTTTTTTATGTAAATTTTAAATTATTTTTTTTGATTTTTCCAATAAAGAAGGTACAATGGGGTATATTTTTTGTTTTTATAAATTTAATATAATAAGATGCCAGAAGCTTTGAAAAGATTGATAAATACTATAAGTTTACTTCCATGAATATGAGAAAAAACCGCAACAAAGTTGGCATTTTTTTTGCTTAATACAAAATGAAATTACATCGATAATTTTAAAAGTCATTTAGATGATATACAATGTAAAATAGGAAAATGTACTATATGTGGATCTCTAACTTGTATCGATCAAGAAAACTGTAAAATTTGTTCTTCAACTAATCGTGAGAAAGATTTGATTTGTGTTGTTGAAGAATATCTTGATTTACTTACAATTGAACAAACATGATGATATAATTGAACTTATCATATACTTTGAGGTTCTATATCTCCAATCAATTGAGTATTTGCTACAGATTTAAATTTTAAAAAATTGTTTGAGAGGATTGAAAATAGTGAAAGTAAAATTGAATTACTTGTTGCTACAAATCCAAATATAGAATGAGAAGCAACAACCGCTTATTTAAAAGAAGAAATAAGTAAACTTTGATTAAGTTATAAGACTAAAATTACTCGTTTGAGTAGAGGGTTAAGTTCAGGGTATATTGAGTATGCGGATAATATAACTATATTGAATGCTATAAAAGAGAGAAAGGAAATTTAATCTCAATAAACAATTTCTTTGATTTTTTTCTCAAATAATGATTCATCAAATTTTTGGGCATGAGTTTTTATGAATTTCTGGTCGAAAAATCCAGATTTTACTTTTTTGTCAAATTCCTTAAATTTTGGGACAAAATCGTATCAGGTTTTGTCAGCAAAGAAAGTTCAAGTTTTATCTTCAATTACAGTTTCAAGTAATCATCATCAAGCATAGGCAAAAACTGGTTTTCCAGCTGCCATTGCTTCGATTGGAACTATTCAGAAATCTTCTTCTCAAGGGAATACAAGTCAAAGACTTCATTGAACTAATTCAACAAGTTCATCAGAGTATCTAGGTCATGTAAATATGATATTATCTCAAGTCACTTTTTTTTCTAGAGCTTCTTTATGATTTCATCATCAGATTATAACTAGATTTTTGTCACTCATTTTGTTAAATCATTCTATAGCAATTTCTATCTTTTTAAATTCAGTTAGAGCTGATATAATGATATAATAGTCAGCGATTTTTAATTGTTTTAAAACTCATACTTTTTTTATTTCTTTTTGAAATCTCTTTGTCTCAATTGGGGGATATAGAATCTCTGAATCTTTTCTGTAATATTTTAGTACTCTTTTACTTGAATTTTTACTGTTTGCTATATTTATATCTACTCTGGCAGAAGCTATAACATCCCAGATTCTTAATTTGAGAAATAATTTATTTAGTATGTATCATTTTATTCACTTATCAAAACCTATATCTTTTTTGTACTCATTTGTCCAATCCCAAAGATATCTTGCAGGAGAATGATAGTAAACTATAAACTTGGTTTCTGGTTTTGTAATTGCTCAGTGAGCAAATCATGAAGATGAACATATAACTACATCATAATCTGAAAAATCAAGACTTTCAACAGCTCTAGGCATAAAAGGAAGACAAAATCTTTGATTTTTAAACATTTTGTAAATATTTTGAGTTGGTTTTGCAACGATTACTTTATCTTTTGAAAATACTTTTCAAACCTTTTTTTCGTCATATATTAGTGTAAAAATATGAGCATCTGGAAAAGTAGAAATAAGTTTTTCAACTACTTTTTCTGCTCAACCTAGCTTTATTAGCATTTCGTGAAGGATTGCGATTTTCATTTTCTATATTTTGTAAAAATTAATATCCTTAAGTATAAATCAAATATAAAAAAAGCAAAATAAAGTAAATAAAATCTTTTTGATAAATGATATTTTTCCTTATTATTTCACAATACTTTAGTTATTAATAATAAAAAATATATGAAGATATTAGTTTCTGGTTCTATGGCTTATGATTATATTATGGATTTTGGAGATTGTTTTAAAAATCACATATTACCTGATAAGATACATATGCTTAATGTAAGTTTTTTCACTCCAAGTTTAACAAGACAAAAATGATGAACAGGTCACAATATAGCATATAGCATGGGACTTTTATGAGTTAAACCAATTTTGCTTTGAGTAGTTTGAAATGATTTTAAAGAAAAAAGCAAAGTAGTTGATTATGCAAATCTATATAAAGTTAAAGATATGCAAACAGCTTCTTGTTATATAATAAATGATAAAGAAAATAATCAAATCAATGCATTTTATCCAGGAGCACTGAGTGCAGAAAATACTCAAAATATTCCTAGCTTAAATATCTCATATGCAATAGTATCTCCAAATGGAAAAGATGTTATGATGAAACATCTAAAACAAGCAAAAGAGATGGATATAAAAACATTTTTTGATCCAGGACAGATGATGACAGCTTATACAAAAGATGAATTAATAGAGTGTCTAGATTATAGTAATTATTTAATTGTAAATGATTATGAATACAGTCTATTTTTAGAAAAAACATGATTAGACGAAAAGAAATTATTAGAAAAGCTGGATAAAATCATAATTACTTTATGAAAAGATTGAGTAAAGATAATAGATAATAAAAAAGAATTAAAAGTAGATGCAATAAAAGATGTTGAGATAGTTGATCCTACTTGAGCATGAGATTCATTTAGATCATGATTGATAGTAGGATTAAATAATAAACTTGATTGGGAATTATCAGCAAAAATAGGATGTCTAAGTGCTAGTTATTGTATAGAAAAATATGGGACACAAAATCACATTTTCACTAAAAAAGAATTTGAAAAGAGATTTAAAAAAGAGTATGGAGAAAAGAT
>SAAG01000093.1 GCA_010119095.1 Candidatus Altimarinota bacterium | reverse complement strand
ATGCTTGTTAAATCTATTGTATCATGGTGAGATAATTCTAAAGTATGATTTTATACAGTTACTCTTGAAAATTTACTTACGAATTGGAAAGAGGATTAAAATATTTTTTATGCAGCCTTAGATACATTGTAATCATCCGCATAGTTATCTTTTATCAAATTAAATACATTTGTACTTACATCCATAGGCTTTTTGTCTTTTAATATATTATCAACAAATTCATCAAAAACTCTTTCGCTTTTTGGATTTCATGACATTATATCATCATATCCAAGTTGATATTTAACAAATTTATCAAAATTTATCCCCCGTTTTTCATTAAAAAATTTCAATGCTCAAACTCAAGTAAATAAATCATTTGCAGCACTTAACTTTGTTTGATGTGCTTCTGCAATTCAAGAAAAAATCAATTTTAAGTAATGTTTTAACCGTAAACTTCTATTCTCTTCAACAGAATAATTTCTATTCTTTGTTGCTTCAATTTCATTTTTCACTTCATCAACCATCTTAGGTCATGACTTAGTCATTTTAAATCAACCTCATGATTCTTGTTTTATAACTGTTTTAACTACATTAGGTCAAAATGAAGAAGTTCAAACCTGTAAAAATGGGTCAGACATATAATCATCATCTCAATAATTATTTGTAAATGAATATCACATCATCTTATCATAAAATGTTTTTAGAACTAGATTATCACTTCCCGGTTTATCCTTATCAGCAACAATAATACTATTTATATCATCTCAATCTTTTTTATTTCAATCAGCTAAGCCATACATTGCTCTAGTTAGTATATCACCATATGTTCTTCAAGTTTTTTTATTTACAGTTTTATAAAATTTATTACAAGCTTTAATTTTATCTCATTCAAATACTTTAGAATCACTCGAACTAGTATACTTATATAATTCATCAATATCTTTTGCAATATCTGGATATAAAGTTGGATTGTATTTATTAACTTTATGAGCAAGTATTTGAATAGTTTCCTTAGCTAAATCCATATCAGCAGGATACGACATATATCTTGCTAACAAAACTGGTCTTTTAGCATCTATAATATTTTTTATTTCATTTGATAAAAAATCTGCATATGATCTTCAAGTTCAAGAACATATAAGCATAAATGGAATCTGATTATAGTTTTCCATTGAAGTTCATCTATCAATAAGTTTTTTAAACCGTCAAACTCAATTTCATGGTGATCAATCTACAAATTCACTTACTCACTTTCTTAATTGCTCATCTGGATTCCTAGTTTCTCATGCTTTTTTCTCTCAATCTGCTAATTCATCAGCTAATCACTGTTTTTTAAACTTTTCAATTTCTTTATGTAATCTAGATCTTCTATGTTTTCACATATAACCATGCTCTGAACATTGTTTCTTCATTAGCATCCACACAAGTTCTTCTTCGGTAAAATTTCTTTTTTCATTTTCACAAGCACTTTTTATATCTTGATATAGAGGATGTTTAGTAACATCTCACCGATCTCATGTCAAAGCTTTAAACCATAAAAATTGTCATTTCTTTTTATTTAAAGGATCTTTATTATATAAACTTCCGTACTTTTTAAGCATAAAAATCATTCATGCTTCTTTCTTATATTCCTCAGTATTACTATATTTCAACCGTTTATCAATAAGTTTAACAGCTTGCCATGAGTCCATTGTTTCAAGTCTTGAAACATAGTCATCCATATGTTTTTTTTCAGCTGCTTCAACTCTGGCTGTTAATTCCATTTTTACTTCCATAGGTAAAAATTTTCACCAAGTTGTTAAAGCAACTTTTGCAGCATGTTCTTCAGTTCATCACTTAAGATGGTTTTGAAATTCAGTAAATCACATTTTCAATCATTTCATTATTTCATGAAAAGATTTATTTGATAAAAACCAC
This sequence comes from Candidatus Altimarinota bacterium, assembly GCA_010119095.1. Taxonomy (GTDB): domain Bacteria; phylum Patescibacteriota; class Gracilibacteria; order BD1-5; family UBA6164; genus Altimarinus. The sequence goes on along the minus strand of SAAG01000093.1, from coordinate 2,420 downwards.
TTAAAAAATCCCCATTTAGGATTTTCAGTGGGTTTTATATTATGATTTTGAATTTCTTTTTCTTGAGTTTTTGGTTTAAGTTTATTTTCTTTTATGTAATTTTCTAAAAATGCTAAACTCACATAATGTATATTATTTTCAAGATTGTATATATCTCTTTTTATAGTTTTAGGTTTTCATTTATCATCATTTTCTCCTGTTTCTACATCTTCTTGTGTAACTTTTCATAAAGTAATTCATATTTTTTGATTTATTCAAGTTCATATAACATCATGGATTTGTATCATTTCAGAAGCATTTCAAGTCTTTGATATATCTTGAACAAGATATGGATAAGTTATATTTTCCTGTTCTTTTTTTAACAATTTTCAGTCTTTTACTTCGTATTCTTTCCAAACATCAAATAAATCTACATTATTTCATATAGAATTCACAAGTCACTCAATTTCAAAATTTTTGGTAAATCTTTTTATTTTTCATTTATGACTATAAAATCATTTATAAAATTCATCAAAAGTTGCAGGTTCTTCTTTTCAAAAAGGATTAATTATTTGAATAGTTTTATTTACATTATTAATATGAGTAATAGTATATACTCTAAGTTCTTTATCCTCTCAATCATCAATTTTAAAACTTACTCATGGCTCTAATCAATAATCAATTCAATCTTTATCTATTTCATCTATTTTTTCATTTAGTAAATGTAAATTAAGATATTCTTTAACACTTTCACTTTCTAAAGCCTTCTCATCTTCCAATTCTTTAATTTTATTTTTTAATTCTATATATTCTAAATCTTTTTCTATTTCTTCTTCAGATTTTGTTTCCTTAATTTTTTCAAGTTTAGATTTAAGTTCAGCAGTATATTTTTGTAATTGCAATTTTCAAGGTTCTCATAATTCATCTTTTACTTCCTTTAATTTTCAACTTTCAATTTTACTTTTTATATCATCTTTGCTTAAAATCTCAACTTCTTTAATTTTTTCAGAAGTTAATAGTTCATATAAATCTTTATAGTTCTGAGATTGTTCAGATACATTAAAAGATGAGTTATAATTTCATCACAAACTTCTGTTTTTCCATTTAAAATTTCAATTATCTCATAATTCTGATAATTCATAATACAAATTATCTTCATCCCTATCAATTTTAAATCTAAAAACATTTCAAACTATAAATTTATCTAAATCTTCTTTTCATCATTTTAATTTATAAAATATATTACGATTTTCTAAAAGTTTGTGCTTTAAAATTTCCAATGTTTGAAAACTTGCTAGATTTTTTTCTTTGATTTCTTCATTGGTTTTATTTAAAGAATCTTCAACATTTTTTTTAAAAGTCTCACTTTCTACTAATCTAGCATCATTTAATAAATCTCCCTCTACTTTTATATAAACATCTTCATCATCTAGTTTTGAATTAATATCCTGATTAGTAATTTTATTACTTTCGATATATTTTTTAATTGTATTAACCTTTAAACTATCAATATAATCATCATCAAATAACTTAAGTCTCCTAAGTTCTGCTATAGAAATTACAGGTAAAAATACCTTAATAAAATTTATTTTATATTTTTCTTCTATAATACCGTATAAAAATAAATCTCTTATATCTATATCATCAAGTTTTTCTCATATTCTTACTTTATTTAATATAGTTCTCAATGCTAGTCTAACATCTTCTGAAGTTAATTTATCTCCATTTCTGTTACTCTCAACAAAAGCTTTTATTTTATTCTCTAAATCCTCTTGAGATTTTACTCATATTTTTTTAAATTCATCTTTTAATTCTGTTAATTCTTTTGACTCAACTAAATTTTTTAATACAGCTTTTAAAAAATTCTCAAATTCCTCTGGATGACTCATATATTTATCTATTTGATCAGTAGATAACTCTCATATTTTAAATTTTAAATCAGATTGTTTTCTTGTATCTTTTATATTATATCTTTTACTAGCAATATTATACAAGTTTTCTTTCTTGTTTTCATATCTAAATCTGATTATTTCAAATTCACCTTTTAATATTTTTTCAACATACTGTTCTTTATTCTGTATATTAGCAAACTTTGCTAAGTTATCCTCTGATAACTCACCTTCTAAAAATTTAAGAAAATCACTATTATTTTCTTTGTCATTATTATTATTAAAATTAGTTATATAATTATTATATTTTTTTACATCTTTAACATCAGATGAATTATTATCACCTGAAAACATTTTTCTTGTATATCTACCTATCAGCTTATCAATAAAATTATCACGACTAGAATTCTCTGGTGGTAAATTTTGACTATTTGATCAATTTAAATTATTATCCATAAATATTTTAGTTAAATATTTAAATATGTATTATTATACACTATTTTTACAAAAAAACAACTATTTTAAAGCAAAATTTTCTTTATTTTATCGTAT
>SAAG01000092.1 GCA_010119095.1 Candidatus Altimarinota bacterium | reverse complement strand
ATACGATAAAATAAAGAAAATTTTGCTTTAAAATAGTTGTTTTTTTGTAAAAATAGTGTATAATAATACATATTTAAATATTTAACTAAAATATTTATGTCAGATTTAAATACATCTAATGCAAACGGTGAAGAAGTTGAGAAAAAAAATGCTCCTAATAATGAAGATTTATCTTATTATAAAGAGTTATCACAAAGATGTGCAAGAAGAAAAATATCATGAGATAATAATTGAAATAGTGTCAAAAATATGGCATTCTATAATGATTTTACAGTTAATAAAAAATATAATCAAGACGATTTTTTTAATGACTTTAAAAAAGACTTAAATGAAAATGATTTAAGAAAAATATTAGTTTTAACTGATGCTCAAAAAAAAGAATATTTTGAAAATTATTTTTCAATTGAAGTTTCTAGAATTGGATTAGTATATGAAAAGAAAAAAGAACAATTAAGTAAAATAATTGAATCAAGATATACAATTTCTGAAAGATGAAAAACAAAAATTTTATGACAATTGGCTAGCTTGGATTATGATACTTTGGATAAAATGTCTATATCTGTTGAAGAATTAGATAGTTTTATTAAAGAAAAAATTAACTCAGATGTTTCAAGGAGTGATGATTATAAAAAAATTGCACTATTATTTGAGAACTTTACTTTTTCTTCTTCTCAAGAATTTGTAAAAATAATTGAAGAAAAAGTTAATAAAAATCCTGAATTGTGATCTACAAGTGAAGTTATCAGTTCTTTAAGAACTATTTTTAATAAAATTAAGACTTGAGAAAAAATAGATTCTATAGATATAAAAGATATTATATCATATTGAATTTTCAATGATGAACAAAGAAAACAGTTATTGAAAATTTACTTACCAACAATCTCATTACAAGAATTATTTCAATTAAAAATAATAGATGAGAATGAAGCAAAAAAAATTAAAAAGGAAGAGTTAACAAGCTTTGTTAAGAAAAAAAGAAATATTGATTTAATTGATGAGGAAAATGATGAAGAATTTAAAACTTATATCCAAAAGATAGATTTTAAAGATATATATATATCAAGTGCAAAATATATAAATAGTAATATTTCTGAGTTAGAAAAATCTGATTCTTTTAATGAAATAGTTGCTAAATCTTTTAATTATACAACCACAGAAATAAAAGAAAAAATTGAATGAGAAATCCAAACTATTTGATTGCTTAAAAAGAAAATAATTCAAAATCCTAAATTACTAAATATATTTAAGTGATGAAAAGAGGATTTAGAAAAACTTAATAATTGAGTTATTTTTAAATTTAATCTTGCAAAAGAAGAAAATAGTCTATTTTATGAAGTATCTGATTTTTCAGATAATTGAAAATTTAAGTGGAAAAATAGAAGTATAGATTGAAAATATAATTCTTCATCAGAAGTAAAAGATGATGAGGGAACCTATAAAAAATTACTTGATTTATTAAGTGCTGATAAGCTTTCTGAAGTAGAATTGATTACTAAAGAAGAATTAAAAAGTAAAATAGAAAGCTGAAATATCACAGAATTGAGTGATGAATTGTGAGAACCATCAGTCAAAGAATTAAATAGATATAAGGATGAAATAAAATCTAAAATAGAAAAATATAAAGAGTGAAAAAAAGAAGATGATTTGAAAAAAGATAATGAATATAAAAGACTATTAGATATTCAATCAAGATTAGATAAAGAAGACCCAATTAATGATATTTTAATTAAAGAAGAATTAAATTTATTGTTATTATCAACTAAGATTGATCAACTAGATCCAGATTGAAGAGATTATTGAATTAAATTGTGAACTAGTTTTAAAATGATTGATTGAAAAGATGAAGAGAAAGAATTTTGAATTTATACAATAAGCTATATTGATAGCATTTGAAAAACATTGGAGATACAAAATCGGCTTTGAGAAAAAGAAAGTAAAATTACATTTGATCAGTTTTATAAATGATTTAAAAATTATAATTGAAAACTATATAGATTTACTAACAATCTAGATACAAATTGATTAGTTGATAGTGTTTCTAAAAAAACAGAATTATCTGATACATGGTCTAAGTTTGAGATTAAAAACAATAGTATAATGAAAAAAGGACAAGATGAAGTAACTTATCCATTTTTAGTTCAAGATAATAAAAAAGTTTGAAAATCAAACAAATTGTTAAAAATCCATGATGTAGTATGAACTTGAGCTAACCAAAAAATTTGAATTTCAAATTGAGAAGTATGACAAGAAGAGTACAAAGAAAAAGATGATAAGTGAAAAGAAGTTACAAAAACTAAAGATATGTACAATGTAGATAAAACTATTTACTATGTTACCCCTGCTTTTTTAGAGAATTATATTAAAGAAAATGATTTAAAACCAAAAACTCTTGAAAATGAAAAACAAGAGAAAGATAAAATCAAACCAGTAGAAAATCCTAAATGGTGATTCGCAAAATGGTTTTTCAGTAATAAATCGATGCATGAAATAATGAAGTGATTGAAAATGTGATTTACTGAGTTTCAAAATCACTTAAAGGGGTGAAGTGAAGAGCATGCTGCAAAAGTAGCATTAGCAACTTGGGGTAGATTTATACCTTCTGCAGAAATTAAAGCTGAGCTATTAGCTAGAGTTGAAACTGCTGAAAAAAAACATATGGAGGAATATATTCAAAGACTTGAAGCAATGGATTCTTGGCAAGCTGTTAAATTGATAGATAATCGGCTTTGATATAGTAATACAGAAGAGTATAAAAAAGAAGCTTGACTTATGTTTATGTTGAAAAAATACTGAAATTTATATAATAAACCACCTTTAAATGCAAAAAAAGGAAGCTTTATGTGGTTTAAAGCTCTTACAAAAAATCGGTGAGATATAACAACACATCCTGTTTATATTGAAGTAAAAGCAGAGTGTCAAAAAGAAAAAAGAAATTTCACTGAAGAAGAATTAGTTTGGAAATTGATGAAAAAACAATGTTCCAAAGATTGATATGGTTGAATTCATAGAAGGTCTAGATTGCATAAAGAAGTTGAAAAAGAAAAAAAAGCTTGAGTAATGGCTGAATATGATGATTGATTAAAAAAAGCAAAAGAAACTAGAAATCCTGAAGAACAATTAAAAAAATGAATTAACGAATTTTTAGATTGATCACCTTGAAACTGAGTATGACGGTTAGAATGATTGATAGATAGATGAACTTCTATGCTAAATTACAACAAGATTCCATTTATGCTTGTTTGTTCATGAAATTGAAAAACTTATTCAGATACTTTATCAAATAAAATAAAGTGATTAATTGATTCTAAAAGACCTGTATTACTTGCAAGATATATGTCTTATCCAGCAGATATGGATTTAGCAAAAGAAACCATAAGAGTTTTGTCACATAAGATTCATGAGTACAATCCTAAATTGTATCCAAATATATGAAGTGATATTGAAGAATTGTATAAAATTACTAATTCAACAGATGCTAAAATTACAGAAGAGAAAAAGTTGAAAGAGTGTAAAGAGTTTTATGAAAAAATAAATCCAGCAACATGAAAATCATATGGCGATATACTAACTAGAGCTATGTATAATCTTGCAGATTGAAGAAAAGATTTGTGAGATGATGTAAATGTAGTTTTACTAATTAATAAAGATAAACCTTGAAAAGATAATAAAGTACTAAAAGACTTTTATAATACTTTGTTAGCATATTCAGACTCAAATGATTTTAGTGATAAAGATTATATGACAGATTCTTTTAAGCAAGTATGAGTATCTTCTCTTTGACCTAATGTAGCTCAAACTTTATTAGAGCAACATTCTTGAGGTTGATATAGAATTCAGAAGTGAGCTTGAACTTTTTTCTCACAAGAAATTGTTAATGAAATTGTTGCTATAAGAAAAAGAACATATAGCTCAAAAGAAGCTCAAAAAATACATTTAGATAATTATTTAAAAATGATTTTCAAATGACTGATTTTAGCACATACTACAGATCCTAAAAGAGTTTATCCGTTATTTACTGACCCAGGTGATTTAGCAGTTTTAAATAATAATTGGTGAGTTAATTATAAAGAAATTGTTGAAGCATGATTATCAGTTGAAAAAATAGACAGATGAGAATGAAACTATATATTTGATAAATTTGTTGGTAACATAATTGATGATAAATGATGAAAAATGAGTGCTAAAGATGATGTTTTTTCAATTTTAGAAATGAAGTAATTAAATTAATCCTCTTTCCAATTCGTAAGTAAATTTTCAAGAGTAACTGTATAAAATCATACTTTAGAATTATCTCACCATGATACAATAGATTTAACAAGCAT
>SAAG01000091.1 GCA_010119095.1 Candidatus Altimarinota bacterium | reverse complement strand
TTTATGACAATAAAAATTGCTCAGATTTCTGGTTTTCCAGAAAACTTGCCTGAAGAACAGATAGTTGAGGATAGATTTAAAGAGATAATCAAAAAAAATTATCTTAGAGCTTGATTCAATTCTATTGAAACCCCAGTTGTTGAGAGAGAAGAAGTGTTATGCTCAAAATGAGCAAATGATAATGAGATTTATGGGATTCATAGATTAAATGGTGAAAAGTGAGATGACTCTTCTTTGTGATTGAGATTTGATTTAACAGTTCCACTAGCTCGCTATGTGGCTCTTTATAACGATAAACTCGTTTATCCATTCAAGAGATTTCAAATACAAAAAGTTTATAGATGAGAAAGAGCTCAGAAGTGAAGATATAGAGAATTTTATCAAGCTGATATTGATATAATATGAAATTGAGAACTACCATTGATGGCTGATGTAGAAGTGATTTCTACTATATACAATGCTCTTAATGAATTAGAAATTGGAAAGTTTACTATAAATATAAACCATAAAGAGTTTTTGATTTGATATCTAAATTATCTATGAGTAACTGACGAGAAACTTTTAGATATAATCGCTGTTATTGATAAAAAAGACAAGGTAGATACAGACAAGCAAAATTTCCCAAAAACGAAACTATCTCTAAAGTCAGAATTAAATGATGAAGATTTATCAGATAAAATAATACAATTTATTAAATTATGAAATAACGGGGATTACGAAGAAATCGAAAAATATGTATGAACTGAGGCAGATAAACAATATTTAACATGATTGATGAAAATAAAAATTATATATTATTCATTGCTTGAACTTTGAGTTCCAAAATCATATATAAAGGTTAATCCAAGTATATCAAGAGGATTAAATTATTATACTTGAGTTGTATTTGAAACTTTTGCACAATGATTAGAAAATATGGGTAGCATAGCTTCAGGATGAAGATATGATAATTTAACTTGAAATTTCATAAAAAATAAATATCCTTGAACTGGTTGAAGTATATGACTATCGAGATTAATCGCTGTATTAAGTGAAAATTGAAAATTAGAGTTAAAGAGAAAAACTTTAACGGATGTATTAGTGTTAAATTTAGATGAAAAATATTTAACAAAACAGTTAAAAATAGTTTCAGATTTAAGAAAAGCTTCTATAAATACAGAATTTTATTTAGAAGTTTCAAAGATAGCTAAACAAATTAAATATGCTGAAAATAAGTGAATTAAACTAGTTATAATTTTGTGAGAAGATGAGGTTAATAAATGAGTAGTTTCTGTAAAAGATTTGGATAAAAGAGAGCAATTTGAAATTAAAAACGATGATTTGATAAAAGAAATAACTAATTTAATAAGATAATTTATAAAATAAAAAAAATGATATCAAAAAAGGAAATAATTGATTTTTTTAAGGATATAATAGTAATATTATTGGTAGTTTTTGTTATAAGAACTTTTTTTATACTACCTTTTCAAATCAACTGACAATCTATGTATACAAGCTATTATGACGGAGAATTTATAATTGTAGATAGATTTTCTTATAGATTTTTGCATAAACCAAATAGAGGAGATGTAATAGTATTTAAGCCACATGTAAGCCAAGAAAAACAATATTTTTTAAAAAGAATTATTGGGTTACCATGAGATAAGATAAAAATAGAATGATGAAAAGTGTATGTTTTTTCAAAATCAAAGAACAAATTTATTGAATTAGATGAAAAATATTTATCTCAAGAAAACAATAAAGCTACATATGTTTCATGAGACAAATGAAGTCATATTTATGAAGTTCCTGAAGATAGCTACTTTGTTATGTGAGATAATAGAAATCATTCTACTGACAGTAGAGCCTGTTTTTCAAGTTGTTATATTGATTGATCAACAAATTTTATTAAAACAGATGATATTACATGAAAATTATTCCTAGATTTATGATATTTCCGTATATCAAAGTTTGATTTTGTACATCCAGCATTATGAATTATTACTAAACCAAAATGGTTTAACACTTCTTCAGAATACGATTATTGAATATAAAGATTTAAATAATTTATTTATATGAAAAAAAGTTGAGATTTGTGAGAAATAATAGCGATAAAGTATTTAAAAGAAAAATGATATACGATATTAGAAACAAATTTCAAATTTAGTACTATTGGTGAGATTGATATTATTACAAAACTATGAGAATTATATGTATTTTTTGAGGTAAAATATAGATTCAATGACAAGTATTGAGTATGAGAAGAAAGTATCAATAGAAATAAAAAATTTAAGATAAAAAAAACAATAAATTATTATTGTTTGAAAAATAAGATAGACTTAGATTATGCTAGATTTGATGTAATAGCTATCTTATGAGATAAAATCAATCATCATGAAAATGTAGAGTTATAATAATTATTCAATATTTTTTTAGTAGTATGTTTTTCTATACTCTCAAGAACATATTTGATACTTCATTTTATTTCTTCTATTGTTCAGTATAATCTATAAACTCAATTACAAGTTGGAGTTGGTCTTATTTCAATACATTGAGTATGTGAATTACCATATTTAAATGCACTTCAAGGATAATTTTCGATAATTGAAAGTATTTCTTCTGGTATCACTTCAGTTGGCTCACTAATATCTGTTTTTCTTCTCCCACCAATCCTAGATTTTATTATCCTTCTATCAATTGGTCAAACCCTTCTATCTCAAATAAATTCAGGATAATTATATATTTGAGCTTTTCTTTTATGTTTTTTACCATTATTTGTTCAAAAAGCTAGAACAGATATTTTATCCGTTTCAGGGCTTAAATTAGCTAAAGCATTCATAAATCGAATAAAATTAATTATAATATATAATACTATTATACACAACCGATATTAACCCAACATTAAAAAAAAATACAATTTTTTATTTTAGCTTGACAAAATATGTAAATATTGTAAAAGGATTTATAATAAAATATCAAAAACTTGCATTTTTTAGCATTTTCATATAATGGTTCTGATTTTAAAATTAACTTTTCTTAAAAATGGCTGTTACAAATGAAACTGTTATAAGTTTCAAAGATGTAGAATTCTACTACGATTTTAGAAAACCAATCCTAGATTTTGTAAATTTCAATGTTAGAAAATGATCTAAAATAACAATAATGGGGCAAAACTGAGCTTGAAAATCAACTATTTTTAAGCTAATAAATGGTTCTATCGAAAAAAAATCATGAGTTGTAAATGTCTGACTTAATCTTACTATCGCTACTTGATTCCAAGTAGTTTTACCTGAAGATAAAGATCTTACAATTCAAGCTTTTTTCAGAAAATATTTTCCTGATAAGAATGTATACAATATAGATAAGCAAATCGGAGAGATTTTAGATGTAGTAAACTTGAAAGCTCCACTTGATAAACAAATCAAAGCTTTTTCATGATGACAACAAGCTAGATTATTGCTTGCGGCTGCACTTATTCAAAATCCTGATATATTGCTTTTAGATGAACCGACTAATAATCTTGATAGAGATGGGATCTGGCACTTGACAACATTTTTACAAAATTATAAAAAAACAGTTTTGGTCATATCACATGATAGTGAATTTCTAAATAGTTTTACTGATTGAGTTTTGTATCTTGATATACATACAAAAAAAGTTGAACAATTTGTTTGAGATTACAATGATGTAGTTGAACAAATAGCAAGAAATAAAGAAAAAGAAAATCAAGCAAATGCCAGATTAAAAAAAGAAGCACAAGCAAAAAAAGAACAAGCTGAAATATTTGCTCATAAGTGAGGAAAACTTAGACTTGTGGCAAAAAAGATGAGAGAAGCAGCAGAAGAGATGGAAGATGAGATGGTTGAAACAAGAAAAGAAGATAGAACAATAAGAGATTTTACAATCCCACTTCAAGAAGATATCGGTTGAGTTTTACTAAAAATTAACTCTGTACATGTGATAGAAAACGATGAAGTAACTGTAAAAGATGTAAATATAGAACTAAAGAAAGACCATCATTTACTTTTATCTGGTCCAAATTGAATAGGTAAATCAACACTATTAGAAAAAATAGTATCTGGAAAGGAAGATTGATGTAAGCTTACTCCTTGAGTTAAGATAGGTTATTATAGACAGGATTTCTCAAATCTAGATTTTTGACAAACAGTTTATGATTGTCTTAGAGAAACTGCATGAGAGGGTATGCCAGAGCAAGATCTTAGATCAAAAGCAGCATGATTTTTGATAAATTGAGAGATTATGAAGACTTGTATAGGAGATTTATCTGAATGATTAAAATGACTTGTTGCTTTCTGTAGATTAGTATTTTTACAACCATGAATTATAATACTTGATGAACCAACAAATCATATCAATTTTAGACATATTCCAGTTATAGCAAAAGCA
>SAAG01000090.1 GCA_010119095.1 Candidatus Altimarinota bacterium | reverse complement strand
GCATCTTTTAATGCTTCTATCATCAAATCTTCTGAAGCTTCTTCTTTAACACTAGCTTGAAGATTCTCCCTAATTGTTCAGTCAAAAACTGATGGTTCTTGAGTAAGATATCATATATGTGAAAAATATGATTTAAGAGATGTCTTTTTCAAATCATTTCAAAATATTTCTACTGTTCATCTTTGTGGTCTCAAATATCCTGCAATTATCTTCATCAAAGTAGTTTTTCCTCAACCAGAAACTCAAACTAAAGCTGTTTTTTGTAATCAATTAATCTCAAGTGAAAATTTATCAAAAACTTTTTTGTTTGTATATCCATAATTGATATCTTTAATTATAATCTTATCATTTTTTGTATTAAATGTGTCTCATTTATCAAATCACTTGATTGGAGTTAAGTTATCAAATGTTTTCCAAAGTAGTTGAACTGAAGCAAACTCTCTCATAACCATCCTAACAATATCTAAAAAATTATTCATAGCAAGTTCTGTCATAGAAATAATTGTTATAAATATTGCCAAATCTGAAAATGATGAATTTGTTTTTAAAATTATATTTGATAAATAAATATACACTCCAACTCTAATAAATAAAAAAATAATCCTCGGTAATTCATCTACTACTGTAAATCATACATTAACTGGATATTGATATATTTTTGATAACTCGCAATTGTATGATATTTTTTGTAAAATTGTTTTTAATGAATTATTTTGCATTAATTCATTTTTGGACATAAGAGCAATTACAGCTTGATGATCTGCTTCTTTTTCGGATTCTCTTCTTAAATACCTTTTTTCCTGCATATATATATTTGCATAATGCGAAATTATTCATCATATTATAATAAATATTATGCTGATTAATCCTCCTATAATGTTTATATTAAATATTGTATAAATAGCATAAAATAAAAATAATATCCCATATAATCATCTTTGTCATAATTCAAAAAGCATATCAAACCATTCATGTAGTCATGATCTCAAAATAGATATAAATCTACCCGTTCAAATTTTTTCTATATCATTTCATTCAGCTTGAATATATTTATTTAAATATTTCTCATAGTAAATTTTACATCATTCAAACATTATTTGAGTCCGTCACCATTTATATAATAAAAATTTTCATAAAGAGAAAAGTATAGTTATAACAATGTATATATAAATTAAATTCCAAAATCTTTCATTTTCTTTAAACTCTATAGATTTCAAAATAAGTTTAAGAATTTCAAGTGAAAATACACTATAAACAAACATATAAACACCTTCAAACATATTTTGAAGGTGAACTTTTGGCATTAATATAACTGGTTCGAAAAATTTCTTAGTTGTTTGGAAAAATCACATAATTTAAAATTTTTATATAAAAAGGCAAACTCTTTTGAATTAAACAATTGTATTGAATTTTTTGAAAATTCTAGTTAATTTTAACTAAATCAAACCTAAGGTCACATAAGCTTTTAACGGTAATATTTCTTATATATTCAATTTTCTCTATAATAAATTTCTCTATATTAACATCATCTTTTACTCATAATCTTATTTTACTTGCTTCATAATATGTTTTATCTAATTCAATTCATATGAACTGCCTATTTAATTGTTTACAAGCTTCTCAAGTACTTCAAACTCACATAAAAGGGTCTAAAACAATATCTCATTCATCAGATGATATTTCTATTAAATGTTTTAAAATACTAATTGGTTTTTGTGTAGGATGCAATGTCTTTCAATTTTTATCTTTAATCCTTTCTCCTCACATACAAATTCAACTTTCAATAAAATTATGCATTTGAGCTTGAGTTTTAAAATTCCATTTATGTCATTTATTCCAACAAGCAACAATTAATTCACAGCTATTTAAAAATCATTTTTTTTAATATCATTACTAATATATTCCCTCCAATTAAATTTAATATTTCATAAATATCTTATTTTGATGATATTCCAAGTACTGTTCTCTTCATTCTAATGGTAAATCTTTTATAAATTGGTTGTTGTAAATTCCAAGTAAGTTTATATTGTATTCATTTATTGATTTTGATATAATTATTTTTTTATTAAAATCAAATGTAATAATTCACTTATCAAATAATTTATCAAATGTAGGACTTAGAAGAAAACCATTATTAATATCTAACCTTTCTCTATTATCTGACATAAACCACGGCTTTATATGACTTGCATTCAATAGTCTAGTATCATTTATTCAAGTTATAGGACATTTTTTAAGAGATAGTACTAATTTTTTTCTAAATTCAGCTTGTCAAACTCTAGCATTTATAATAATTTCTTTGAAAGTAATTTTGTCAACTTTTTCTCATTCCAATGAAAATAAAAGTCTGCCTTCATCATAATCTAATAAGGAATAAGTTCATTCATCAATTTTCTTAAAAGATTTATTATTTTTAATTTCTCTGTATAAAACGCCTCGTATTCAAGCTTGCCATTCATTAGATAACTTTGCTTTTGGATAATATTTTTCAATTTCATTATAAATAATTTCCCAAGTTGCTATTCATCAATTATCTTTTAGCAATTTTTTTAGAGCTCATACTTTTGTTATATTTTCTTCCATAAATTATAGACTTTATTTTATAAATTTCATATATCTATTTTTATCTTTGCCTATTATATCTTCCAATTCACAAAAATATTTTTTATACAAATAATTTTCATCATAATTTTTAAAAATAGTCTTTAATTTAGCAAAATTTCTATCCATAATTCAATCTAATAAATTATTAACTTTATCAAAATCTTTAGATTTTTTAATTTTTCAAAATCATGCAAAGAAACCAGTTATCGAAGCAATGGTTATATCTCTAATTTTTTCAATTATATTGTTATCATTCATAATTATTTTTTAATAAATTCTAAACTAAAAGACTCCTTTTTTAAACACAAACAAAATATAATTATATTTTTAATATATACGATATTATATTTTTTGCAAATTATTTTTTAGTATATTTTAAATCATTTAGAAACTTGGGGGTTTGGGGGGTGAGACGATGGTGAGGAATTCCCGTAAACCACAAAACACAAATTCCGAAATTCGAGCCCCCCAAATCTTTTGCTTACTTTTGGATTCAAAAGTAAAACTAAATTGTTTTTTTAATGGAATACTATTTTTATGATTCTGAAACAAGTTCAGAATGACAACATAGAGCACTGGATTGCTTCGTACCTCGCAATGACAAAAAAATTTCTAATATCTAATTTTTACAATTAAAAAACTCTTCCAACTCCAATCTTTCATGATCCAATCTAAAAAGTTTTCAATTTCTTCTCAATTTTTCTAGTACTCAATCTACTATTTTTTTAGAAACATTTTCTCAGTAAATATTTTCTCATCTCATCTTTTTATTATCTATACTTGATTTAATGATTTTAGCTATTAAGTTTGAATTAACTGGTGGAGCAATTACATTGGTTCCAGCTAAGATTGTTTCAGTTCTATCAGAACCAAATCTAACAGTTACACACGGTACTCCTACGATATTGGCTTCCTCTTGCATACTTCAACTATCTGTTACTACGGCTCATGCTTTTGAAATCATATCAATAACTTCATGGTGATGTGCTAAAGCTGGTCCGTAAGCAAAGTTTTCAGTATATTTTTTCTTCAATTCTTCTATTTCATCTCTTAGTCAATAATTATCAATTGCAAATTCAGATGCATAAAGTCATAAAAAACATACATAAACTCATTTTTCAACAAGTTTTTTAATTGCATAAAAAATAGCTAAAAATCTTTCTTTTGTTTCACAATTTTCTCTTCTATGAATTGTTATAAATATAAAAGGCTTATCCTTCATGTTTGGATACTTTTCAAAAGCTTTTGATGTCTTAATTTTTGTCTTAGATATCTTGATAGCATCAACAACAGTGTTTCATACTACTTCAATATTTTCTCTTGGAAATCATTCTCTTATAAGTGTAGTTTTATACAATTCAACAGGTGCAGCATAATAACCAGTACTTGCTTCAATTCATCTTGTGTCAAATTGTTCTGGATATGGTTCTATACTACCTAGTTCATAAATAGAAAAATCCATAAGCTCCTCTCTATATTTATCAAAATCAAATTTTCATTTTTCAAAATTGATAAAAAGTGATTTAAAGAAGTGTCTGCTTGGTGTATAAGTCCTGATTCAAGCTTCTACATGAACTACTGCAAATTTATTTAAAAATGCTGCTTTGTCTGCTGTAGTTGCTGTCAAAGTATCTCCGTGAACATATGGAACTGGGATTTTTTTGTGTGATGCAAGTTCAACTAGTATGTTTCAAAGTCTCTCTATGATAAGAGAATATTTTTTATGAATAGGTCAAAATATGTTTAAGTTTATATCTACTTTCATCTCAAATTCATTTAATACTCACTCACTCA
>SAAG01000016.1 GCA_010119095.1 Candidatus Altimarinota bacterium | reverse complement strand
ATCTTCTCAAAGTTTTTTCAACTCTTGAGTAGGTGAAAGAAACGATATATTTTTTTCTCACCATTCTCTTGCTTTTGTATCAGAATTTTGTCTAACTTTATTCATTACTTGGTTTCATACAGTCATAGCTCACCCCATTGATAATCAATTCGTCCCAGGTATAGGAATATACTTTGGAGACTCCATAACAAACTTTCCGACTTGTCATCCAAAATCTTCAATAGGTTTAATCATATTTCATGTAATTGTTGATTGTTTCAGTGCAGCCATAACAGCCATCCATAAAAATGCTAAACCAAACATTTTAAGCATTAAGTATCAAAGTAATGATTTAAGTTCTCAAAAAATTGTACTAA
This sequence comes from Candidatus Altimarinota bacterium, assembly GCA_010119095.1. Taxonomy (GTDB): domain Bacteria; phylum Patescibacteriota; class Gracilibacteria; order BD1-5; family UBA6164; genus Altimarinus. Next base: position 21,329 of record SAAG01000016.1, on the reverse strand, counting down.
ATACATTATCTTTATTTACAGAACCAGCTGCTGATCAATTTATTTCTATTGTTACAGTTCATATTTGAAATTTATCTAAATTGAAATTTTTATTTTCTCAAGTATCTTTTGCCAATCATTGTCATATTACAAATAGAAACATCAGTCAAAATGATAAAGCCGCTGCTACATAAACTGGAACCATAGCCAATCAAAAAAACTCTTTGAAATTAAACTTTTCCCACATCTTTCCCAATGACTTCGAGGAAAAATAAAGTAATCAAAATAATGGGGAGGCGACCATAAATATCCACAATGCTATAACCCTTATAAATAAAGCTATAAATAATGCTATTAATATAACTAAGTAAATTAATATAAAAGCAATATCAAAAAGCCCTTTTGCTCACAGCTGCATTAAAGATTTTATATGTCCTAAATCATCAGATTTAAACTTATCAAGTGTTCATACCTCCATTATACCAAATGAATATAAGCCAATAGCTCATCATATGCTTATTTCTCAATCAACTCATCAGTATAAAATGTCTTTTAAGTTTGTTGTTTGTTCTGTTTTACAAACAAAAAATCAACTAGATGTTGATACATCATCAGAAATATCAGTTCACTTAGAAATAGTACTTCATTGAAGGTTTATTACCCGCTTTGTACACCAATCTTTTACATCTTTTTCTAAAATATTTGGACTTGTCATATTTCACAATGTTTCTAATGGCCAAGTATAAATTGATACTGTCAATATTGATGACATTGATATAACTAATTGAACTAAAAACCAAGAAAATGGTACTATTAGTACTCATATTATAAACTTAGGAAGTGATTTTTTCAGTTCAAATATATCTCCTGTTCATTTTCAAATAATATTTGCAAAAGATATGATTATTAGTAATCAAGCAAATATCAAATAAACTACATTTGATACAAATATCCAAATTTCTTTTAGATATTTACTTATTTGAAATAGTGTTCAGTTTGTCCATGATGGATCAAGTAACACAGAAATTATAGCTGTAAGTCATCCTATTATACTTGCTGACATAGCTATGAGATGCTGTAGCATTTCAACCAAGTATGCTACATTTCATGCTAATTCACTATTTTCTTTATTATCTGCAAAAGCAAACTCAAATCATAAACTATAAAACAAGAAACCAAAAAATCCAAGAAAAATAGTTTTCTTGAAGGCTTTTGAAAAAATTATAGAATTTATATTTGTTTTTATTTTTTCTAGCATAGTTTATCTTGTTTTTTATACTCTTATAAATTGTACTATATATTTTTTAAAATAGCAAAATTTTGAAAGCAACAAAAACCCCAGGATTTATTTAATAATCCCGGGGTTAATAATAGTTTAAAAAACTACCCTATTTTTTTCTTGATTATATCAGTAAACATCTTTGGATTTCATTTACCAGCTGATGCTTTCATACACTGTCCTACAAAAAATCAGAATAGATTTTCTTTTCAAGCTTTGTATTCTGCTATCTGACTTGTTGAATTAGATAGTACTTCATCTACTATTTTTTCTAAAGCATCTGTATCATTTTTTTGTCTTAGTCCCAATTTATCTACTATTTCTTCAGCATCTCATCAAGATTTAAACAATTCTTCTACTACTAACTTACTATTTGTAGAAGATAATTCATCTTTATTAACTAGACTTATTACTTTTGCTAATTCACTAGCATCAAATTTTAAGTTACAAATTCATCCCCCATCTTTGCATTCATTTAACAATGCTAAAAGTATAGTTGTGATATAACTACAAGATTTTTTAGGATCATTTGTTAGTTTTACCATTTCCTCAAAGTATAGAGACAGTTCTTTATCAGCAGTTATAAGTCTAGCATCATCTTCTCACAATTTATAATCATTTAAGTATCTAATCCTCTTATCAATAGGTAACTCACCTATCTCATTTTTACAATTTTCTATAAAATCCTCTTCTATTTCTAGTGGTAATAAATCTGGCTCAGGAAAATATCTGTAATCCATTGCATCTTCTTTACTTCTTTGAGTTGTACTTATTCATTTATCATCATCCCATCATCTTGTTTCTTGTTCTATTGTTCATCCTGCTTCTACGATCCTAACTTGTCTCAAAAATTCATTATCTATTGCTCTACCAATAGAAGAAAAAGAATTTAGATTTTTTAGTTCTGCTCTAGTTCAAAGCTTTGTATCTCAAACTGGTCTAATTGACACATTTACATCACATCTAAGTTGTCATTTTTCCATATCTGCATCAGAAACTCATGCAAATCTAAACATCTTTTGAAGTTCTTTTAAAAATTCCATTACTTCTTCTTTGTCTCTAAAAACTGGTTCTGTTACTATTTCCATAAGTGGACTTCCGGCTCTATTATAATCACAAAGAGTTTGCCCTCATGAGTGAATCAATTTTCAAGCATCATTTTCTAAATGCATATGATGAATCCCAAATTCCTTGATTTCTTTTCATACAAAAACTTTTACTTTTCAAGCTCAAGTAATTGGTTCATACATCTGAGTTATCTGGAAACTATTTGGCAAGTCAGGGTAAAAATAACTTTTTCTATCAAATCTAGAATGTTTTTTTATTTCACAATTCATAAGTAACCCTGCTTTAATTCAAAGTTTTACTACTTCACTATTTATACTTGGTAACATACCAGGAAATCACATACAAACAGGACATACATTGACATTTGGTTCAAGAGCTAAATCTACAGCATTTTTACAATTACAAAAAAATTTTGTTTCTGATTTTATTCTCGCATGTATTTCTAGTCATATTACTTTCTCATAATTTTCTACAGACATAGATTAGTGGTTAGTGGTTATTAATTTATTATTTTTTAATATTAACTTTTTTTCTTAAAAACTCAACTTGATTTTAAAAAATTAAATGATAAAATATTTTTGCAAAGTTTAAAGATTATGTTAAAGCCTTAAAAAAAATTAATCTTTAATAAATATTTTATTAACAATAAAAACAAAATGAATTTACAAGTTACAACAAATTTATGTGAAGAATTGAAAGCTTCTAAAGAAGTAGTTGAGAGAATTGTTAATGACAATATTTCTTCAAAATTGGATAATTACTTAAACAAGTTTAAAAAAGAAGATTCTGAAGGATTTATAAAAGTTACAGTTAATAAAAACAAAAAATGACTTTTTGATTGAAATGTAAATGCTGTTTTTGATTGAGAAACATATAGATCAGAAAGAGAGGATTTTAAAAATCTCGATGATTTGATTAATCACCTTTTTGATCATATCAAATGACAATTAAGCGATGAAAAAAAATAGTATGGATTAATCCATACTATTTTTATATAATCTCTTTGATTATATAATCTATTAGTGTTACTCAATCATCTTTTAAAATGAGTTTATTGTCTTCTATATCTAGTAATTTTTGTTCTATAAAATAATTAATTTTTTCTTTGTTCAATTTTTGATAAACTATCTTTTCAAGTCCATTTGTTCTTAGTCAAAACATAACATTTTCTAAGAATAAATCTTTTTCACTTAAATCTTCTTTGTAATCAATAATTCAAGCATAATAATCTTTGAAGTTATTTGGATATGCATATCTAGTTTGATTTAAATATCAATGAGATCAAAGTCAAAAGGATATGATATCACTATGATCCCAATAAGCTTTATTATGAAGACATTCAAATCATTGTTTTGCAAAATTTGATAATTCATATCTTGAAAATCCACTATCTTCAAGGTATTTTTTACAATTTTTATATTCTTCTAAGTATTCATCCTCACCTATACTCAATTCCTGCCATTTTTTAGGATAATCATAATATTCTTCAAGCACATAAAGAGAAATATGATTTACAAAATCATATTTTTTTATTATAAATTGTATATCTTTTCTGACTTCTCAGATTTTTACATATGGAAGTCAGATTATAAAGTCTAGAGAGATAGATAGAGATTTATTCACACCAGAGACCGGTCTTCGATCTCTTTTGATTGTATCAAGCTTTTCAATTATTTCTTCTTTATTTGGTCTTCAAATCTCTTTTAGTGAATCATTGTTAAGAGTCTGAATTCATAAACTCAGCCTATTGACTCATAGTTTTTTCCATTCAATAAGATTTTCTTTTGTTATATTTATTATCGTTGTTTCAAGAGTGATTTCTATATCATTTTCAAACCAAAATTTATTTTTAAGAGTATTTATGATTTTTTCTAATTGTGAATTATTTAAACTTGTAGGGGTTCATCATCAAAAATAAATTGATTTTAATAATATTTGTCATTCCCTTGCAGAAGGGAATCTTCTTTGTATTGCATCTAAATTTTTGTACTCTACAATCTCTTTCACCAAAAAATCTACATAGATTTGTTTATCTATATCATTTTTTCATGAAAATGTTGAAAATCTACAGTATCTGCATCTACTTTGACAAAACGGAATATGTATATAACAGTACAAAATGATATAATTAGCAATTAATCCAAACTACAATCTTTTGATAAATTTTCGATATTGTACAATTTTTTATATTTACATGAAATTACCTTTTGAAGAGTTTTTATTTTTTCTAAGAAATTATAATCATCCTTTATTATAGATCTGATCTCTTGATCATACATAGAATAGATTCATTTATCAAAAGAAGAAAGCAATGAATCATATTCAGGTTTATAGAAATCTCATAAAATCAAATTATATGAATCGTGTAACTTTTCTTGTAATTTATCTTGTTCAAGTGTAACCAAAGCTGGTAATAAATATGTGAATTTACTTAAAAAAGTTTTTGATCCCTCTTCTGTTGCTAGATATGCCAAGAAATCATATGCAAGTTTATCATTTACAGTATGTTGATTTACTACAAAATAATTATATTTTACCAAAGTTTTTCACTTACCAGAAAAATAATGAGGAAAAGGTGCTGCATACAAGAAACTATTATTAAAACCAGATTCTTTTAAGCTATTTATCATACTTGTATATCCGATAATCATAGCTTCGTTTCATTGACTAAACAATTCTAGATTTGTACTTCATGAAGTTTCAGGATTATAGTATTGTGGATCAGAATCACTTTCCCCAGTATCTATATTTTTACTATTTATATAATCATCAAAACTTCAAAATGCTTCTTTTATCCCAGTTTCTGTAACCTTATCCAAAGAATTTGGTTCTCACTCTCAGTACATAAAAAATTGAGTTAACACATCAGCATTATTATCAACTGATCAATTCATTATTCACAATGGAACGATATCAGGATTTCTCTCCTTGATTGTATCAATTAGATTACTTACTCATGCCCACGATTCTAAATCACTAGGTTTTAATACAAATTTTCTATTAAAATAAATTCCCAAAGTTTCATATCAAACTGGTATTCATATAACAAATTCAGTTTCTTTTCAGTTTTCATCCTCTCATTTTCTTATTAAATCATTTCATAAAAATGTTTTAAATCATTTTCTAAACTGATTAGGACTAATTATATTTGGATTAATCCCTGAAACATAGTTTTCTAAATAAGATCTTTCAAAATTGTTTAGCATAAATACATCTGGAGTTTTTCCTGCAATTATAGCTGCTTGTAATGTATCCTTGTAATCATCATAACTTGGAAAGTTTTCTACTACTATGTTTTTCTTTTCATATTCTTTTGCCTTTGACTTGAATTCTTCTACTACTTCATCCATTCTTGTCTTATCTAAATCATAAGTCCATATAACAAAATCTGCTGGTCATTTATCTGATCAGCTTGATTTTCAAGAAGAATTTAAAAGTTTTATTCCCCATACTATCAAAATAAAAATTATAATTCATATTATTGAAAAAATCAGTTTATTTTTGTTCATAAAAAAAAATTAAAAGTTATTATAATACTTATTTATCTGAGGTTAGATGCATATGTATATGCATAACTTCCTGATGTCATTCTTTTCATACATTAAAATGTAGCTGATATGCATTTGTCAATCCTAAATCACTAGCAACTTTCTTTGCTACAAAAAACATATCTGCGATTAGATTTCTATCGCTTTCTTCTAAATCATCTATTGTTTCTATCTCTTTTTTTGGGATAATAAGCAAATGTGTTTTAGATCTAGGATTTATATCCTTGATAACAATTATATTATCCTCCTCATAAACTATTTCACTTGGTATTTCCCTATTTATTATTTTTGTAAATATAGAACTCATAAATATATATTAATTATTAATTACTTTAGTAACTTACATCTTTCATTATACGGTTTTCTTCGATTTTTACATCTATTTTTTTACTAAATACATCATTGTTGTATATTAAAATAACATATCCTATTACAGATAAAGTAATAAATACAAGAAATAGTAGCTTAATAAAAAAAGTTATCTTTGGATTGAAGTTTCTAAATTTAAATGAATGTATAGTTATAATTCCCAAAACTCCCCAAATTATAACCAAAAACAAAGTATAAACTCATAGATATATGTAAAACATAAAACAGTTTTAAAGTTATAAACTAATTTACTCTATTTAATCAATTATATTTTTTTATTTTTTTTTGCAAATTTTTAGATTATAATGTAAAATATTAGTAATAGTTAAAATTGTTTAAATAAATAGTTTTAACTTCTAATTATAATTTCTAACTTTAGAAATCATGTCACAAATAACAAATAATTGAGTAGTTTTTCAGATAGCAGACGAGATACAAGCAGAATATCCTGAGCTTATTAAACTTGTACTTAATACAAAATCTATGGATGACCAAGAAAGACAATATTGGTTTGATATATTGCCTAGTATGAGTAACGAGCAAATAGACAGACTATATGATATACTTGATACTGAAAAGAAAAAACTTGAACAATTAGAAGCAAGTTATCAAAAAGAAATTAAATCACTAAATGAGAAACACTTAGTAGAATGGCAAGCTTTCCAAATGAAAGACAATAAGCAAAAAATTGCAAAAGCTCAAGAAGAAGATGCAAAGAGTGAACAAAACCCTGATGATATATTGAATATGTTGAATAATTTGTAAAAAATAATTTAAAAAAAAGTATCTAGTTTGCACTAGATACTTTTTTTAGTTATATTAGAAATCACTTGATTCTATCATTTCACTTTCAACTTCTTTTATATGTTCTATTGAAAGATCAATTCAATCATCTTCACCACTGAAGTAACTGTCTTCTAAATCTGATTCTATTTCAACTCATTTTAGTCTTCTATATTGTTTTCATGCAGGTATAAGTCTACCTATGATTACATTTTCTTTTAATTCTTGTAACTTATCAATTCTTCAACTTACAGATCCCTCAACAAGTACTCTTACTGTTTCTTGGAATGATGCAGCTGATAACCAACTATCTGTATACAAAGATATCTTTGTTATACCTAGAAGTAGTCTTTCTCAGATACTTGGTCTTTTTCATTCGATAAGTAAAGCATCATTTGCTTTTTTATATTTAATTATATCTACTATATCTCATGGATAGAATTCTGTATCTCATTTGTCTATAATTCTTACTCTTGAGAACATTTGTCTTACAATAAGTTCGATGTGTTTTGAATTAACTGTTTGTCATTGAGAAGAGTAAATTGCTTTTATTTCATCAACAATATATTGCTCTGCTGACATAACTCATGCTACATTCATAATTCTTGATATATTTGCATAACCGTCAACTAGTTTTTGTCAAATTTTCACTTTATCACCATTTTCAATAAGTACATTTCTACCTATCTCAAATTTGTATTCAAAAATTCTTTTATCTTTATCTTTAACTATAATCATTCAAGTCATAGCTTTTTTAACAATTCAATTGTATTCAGATACAATCTTTTGTTTAGATTTAGTTGATCTAGCTAATAATTGTTTTTGTTTAACCTCTTGTCAATCCTTAACCAAAATTTCATAATCATCTCCAAAATAATATTCTTCTTCTTGTAAATCTTTTGCAGTAATTTTAACTGTACTTCAATTATCTCAGTATTTTACATCTGCAACTCATTCGATATCAGAGATTTCAGCAACAACTTTTGGATTTCTTGCTTCAAATAATTCTTCAACTCTTGATAATCATTGAGTCATATCTCAACCTTCTTTTGCAACTCAACCAGAGTGGAAAGTTCTCATCGTTAACTGAGTACCTGGTTCTCAAATTGATTGTGCAGCTATAATTCAAACTGGAGTTCAAATCTCAGCTACAGCATTTGCTCATAAATCAAGTCAATAACATTTTTTACAAACTCAACCTTCTGTTTCACATGTCAATACTGATCTTATATTTACTTCTTCAATATTGTTATCATTGATAATCTTTAAAGTAGGAGTATCTATTACAGTTCAAGATTTTATAATTATATGTCATTTAGTATCTTTTACATCAGAAGCTAGAGTATGAGAATAAATTCTTTCATCAAAACTTGCATCAAAGCTTCATTTTTTATCAAATCTAGATACTGTCTTATAGTAAATAGTATGACAATCATCTTCTTTGATAATCATATTTTGAGATGCATCAACTAGTCTTCTTGTTAGGTACCCAGATTGTGCAGTTTTAAGGGCAGTATCTGATTTACCTTTTCTTCAACCATGAGTTGCGATAAAGTATTCTAGAGTAGAAAATCATTCTTTAAGTGTAGATTTGATTGGTAGTTCTATAGTTTTACCTGTAGTTGCAGCTACTAATCATTTCATTCAACATAACTGAGTGATATTTCACCAATTTCATCTTGCTCATGAATCAATAAAGTTAAATACATGATTTTTGAAATTGAAATTAGTTTTCATTTCAGTTTCTATAACTTTTTTAACCTCAGCCCAGACAATAATCGATTGCATATATTTTTCATCATCAGTCAAAAATCAATTCCAATGTTTCTTTTGGATATATTTTACTTTTTCTGATGCTTCTTCTAACAATTTTTGTTTACTTTCAGGGATTATCATATCATCTTTTGATATTGATAATCCAGATATTGTAGCATTTTTGTAACCAAAATTTTTAATTTTGTCTACTAATAGTGCTGTTTCTTCTTGTCATAATTCTTCAAAACATCTAGATAATAACTTTTTTAAAACTCATTTTTTCAAAACTTCATTTACAAATCATAGTTCTTTTGGAACTATTTGATTAAATAATAATCTTCAATAATTTGTTTCAACCAATTTTCAATCAATTCTTACCTTTATTGTTGATCTAATATCAAGATTTGTAGAATCATAAGCATATGATACATCATTTATACTTGAGTATACAGTTCATGCTCATTTTCCTTCTGGATTTAGAGTAGTAACATAATAACAACCTAAAATCATATCTTGACTTGGTGCAACAACTGGTTCTCAGTTTGATGGATTTAGTAGGTTTCTACTTGTAACCATCAAGTTCTTTGCTTCATATTGTGCTTTTTCAGTAATTGGTAAATGTACAGCCATCTGATCTCAGTCGAAATCCGCATTAAATGCAGCACATGTAAGAGGATGTAATTGTATAGCTTTACCATCTATAAGTACAGGCATAAAAGCTTGTATAGAAAGTCTATGTAGAGTAGGGGCACGATTTAGAAGAATATATTTTCATTCTATTACTTCATCTAGTGCATCCCAAACTTCTTTACCAAGTTTTTCTATAAATTTTTCTGCATGTTTTACATTGTAAACAATTCATTTATCTATAAGTTTAGCTATGATAAATGGTTTAAACAATATAAGTGCGATAGCTTTTGGTAATCAACATTGGTCAATTTTCAATTCTGGTCAAACAACTATTACAGAACGAGCTGAGTAATCAACTCTTTTTCATAGTAAGTTTTGTCTAAAACGACCTTGTTTTCATTTTAATACCTCAGTAAGAGATTTAAGTTTTTTCTTATTTGCAGTAACAAAACCTGATCTATTTGATCTAGTATCACCAGTTATAAGCATATCAACTGCTTCTTGAAGCATTCTTTTTTCATTTTTCAAGATTACTTCAGGAGCTCCTAATTCTATAAGTTTTTTAAGTCTGTTATTTCTGTTTATTACTCTTCTATATAAGTCATTTAGATCAGAGCTGGCAAATCTTCAACCATCAAGTTGAATCATTGGTCTCAAATCTGGTGGTAAAATAGGAAGAGCTTCAAGTACAAACCATTCTGGTTTTTGACCACTTTTTAATAGGTTTGAAGCTAATTTAATTTTTTGTAAAATCTTTTTTTGTTTTGCTTGTCCTGAAGATTTCAATTCTTTTTCTGAATCTTCAATAAACTTCATTAAATCAATTCTCTCAAGAAGTATTTTTATGTATTTTGCTCAAGTTCATCCAATAAATACATGTGGGAATTTATCTGACAAGATTCTATAATCCAACTCTCAAATTACTTCTCAAACTTTTATAGTTTTAAGTAGATTTCTTAAGCTTTCAAATTCTTTAGTTAAATCATCAACTTTCTTCAATAATTGAGCTTCAGTATCATTAAACTCTTTATTTTTTATCTCTTTTGCTTCTTTTCTTAGTTTTAAAGTGTTCATTTCTTTTTGAACTTCTTTTTGCATTTCTGCTTTAGATACTTTAAATCTATCTTCAATATCTTTCAATGCTTCATTTAACTTATCTTCAAATACATCAGTGATAAGGTAAGAGGCAAAATAAACTACTTGTTCAAGTTTTTTAACTGACAAGTCAAGAAGTAATCAGATTCTTGAAGGTACTGATTTAATATACCATATATGAGCAACTGGAGCATATAAGTCGATATGCCCTATTCTCTCTCTTCTAACAGATGCTTTAGTAACTTCTACTCAACATCTTTCACATATAATTCATTTATATTTTATTCTTTTATATTTTCAACATGCACATTCATAATTTTTTCTAGGACCAAATATTTGTTCACAAAATAATCATCCTCTTTCTGGTCTTTGAGTTCTATAGTTTATAGTCTCACTTATTATTACTTTACCATATGACAAAGTTCTGATTTTCTCAGGAGATAATATACCTAATCAAATTCAAGCTAAGTTATCTAAATTTTTTCATTTAGTAATATCTTTTCTTCAAATGTTTTTTGATATCTCTGAAAAATCTGTAATCTTGTCATTCATGAAATTTTCATTTTTTTCGAACATATTCTAGAAATGTTAAATGTTAAAAATTATGTTATTTTTTTATTACCTTTCTTCTAAATTTCTTGTATATAAAATATAATACTAATCATATAATTATAACTGAAATTCAAAAGTAATAAACAGTATAATTTGAATTAAATATCACATTTTTGTAATCCTGTAAAACAAAATTTAAGTAATAATCCTTTTCTGTTAAATTTGATTTACAAGTTTTATTCTCTAAAAAAGGTTGTACAAAAATTTTTTTATTTGATATTATTCTTAATCAATCAATTTTTTTCAAAGGTGGTTCTCAAAAATCTTCCCATTTGATACCTCGTATTTTTTGTAAATTTATTATATTTATTCAATTATTATCAATAAGAAATGTAGTATCTTTTCATATATCTTTTTTATAAACAGTTCATATTCCATATGAAATTATAGGACAATCATTTACATCATTAATAAGTATAGTCTTTAATAAATAATATCATTCTTTCCCCATTACTACTACATCTAATACTGTTTCACAATCATTTACTTCAGATGAATTTATATATAATATTTTTCAAGTAAGTATACATTTATCTTTTATACTCTTGATTCATTCAATTATTTCTTCATCAGATATTGCCATAATAATATATATTTAAAAAAGTAATTTATTGTGCCAATTTAAAAGTTACCACAGATTTAGAAGTATGATTTGTAGCATTATAATAAATATAGTTCATATTATAATCAATATTTGAAGTATAATATGTTTTATTATCTGTTCAAATTAATGTACTTCCTGACCCCCATCATAAATTTGCTCTTACTATATTTGCTGTTGTAATTGTACTATTATATCAATATATCACTATCGAGTGAGTATCAGTATTTAACATAACAGGTCTTCCATTATTAATCTCAGTTTTAATTGTTGAAAATAATGTTGATGAATTTCAAGATATCAATTTAGAAACAGACTTTTTATATCACTTATTTATAGCATAGAGTATTCCTCAAGTATGATTTATTATACTAGTAGCTCATTCATATCTTGTTCAATCATCATTAAGTTTATAGTATGTCCCCATATAAGTTTTTAAAGAATCTATCATAGATTTTATATTGGTATTCATAGATGTTTTAGTTGTAACATCAACAGCAGTTCAAGATACCAAATTTGGAAATGTTCCTTGTCTATCATAATATCAGTAAATCATAGCAACTGCTGTTGGTGTGCATCAACTAGAAGCTGGTTTATTATTATATGTAGTACTATATTGCACATAACAAGGAATTCTACTCTTACAATTTGTAGTACTACTTCAAGAAATAAAGATATTAGAAGCAGTTATAGGAGTATATCATCAATTATTAAGAGGTTCAGTATCTGCATTAGCATATTTTAAGAAAGGTAAAATCTTATAACTCACTTCTTCTTTTGGAATAGCTTGTTTTTTATCTCTCAACTCTTGTCTCTTGTTTTTAAAATCATCAGTTTTTTTATAATCTCAAGCATCTTTTTTAGCTTTTATTATTCTGTTTTTTAATTCATTTTTATGTTTAATTCTTTTTTCTTGTTTTTGCTCTTTTGTAAGTTTAGTATCTTGTTCTAGAGTTTTATTTATATTATCTACTGGATCAATAGATGATACTTCTTCTGTTTTTGTATTTTCTCCGTACATATCAAATGGAGAAAAATAATATAGTTTATTATCATCTTTATTTCATCCGTTTTGTGCTATCAATACTTCACTAGGAGTATTTCAACTTGTTGAAGCTATTGGTATAGTTACATCATCTCAATCAAAGTTAACCATAACAAATCAACAATCTGGATTATTATCACAACTTACTTTAAATTCTATATATGATATTTTACTATCGTCATCTGTATGAAACTCTTTTCATTTTTCTACTATCTTTGGATTATGATCTTTCCAATTTTCATCAAAACTAGAATTAATAATATACTCATTAGCTATTTGTAAAGCACTTTCATAGTTAAACTTTGAAACCGCATAAGAAACTCAAGAAAACGAGATAAACAATATAGTTACAAAAAGAATCAGTTTTTTCATAATATTTATAATTAATTTATAAAATATAACTTAATATTAAACCTTTCTATTCTTCAGTTTCATTTCATTCATTTGATTCACTAATTTCACTACTTCATCCAATTCAAGATAAAACTTTATTTTCTATTTCAATAATCTTGTTATATCTATCTTTAATTTGTTTTTCTTTATCCTCTAACTCCTCATTATCATATAATTCGATATCAAGTCATATTGCTTGTAATTCTTTAAGAAGTACATTAAATGATTCAGGTATATTTGGTTTTTTAATTGGAGAATTTTTTACAATTGCTTCATAAACTTGAGTTCTACCTGCAACATCATCAGATTTTATAGTAATCATTTCTTGTAATATATTTGATGCAGCATATGCTTCAAGAGCCCAAACCTCCATTTCTCAGAATCTTTGTCAACCGTTTTGAGCTTTACCTCAAAGTGGTTGTTGTGTAACCATAGAGTAAGGTCAAACTGATCTAGCATGGATCTTGTCTTCTACTAAGTGGTGTAATTTAAGCATATATTTAACTCAAACCATAGTTTTTTCATTGAAAGGATTTCATGTTTCTCAATCAAATAATTGAACTTTTCAGCTTGATTCAATTCATGCTTTTTCCATAAGCATAGTAACTTGTTCTACACTTATTCAGTTTAATACTGGAGTTGCTGCTTTGATTCATAATTTTCTTGCAGCAATTCAAAGATGTACTTCAAGAATCTGTCATATGTTCATACGAGATATAACTCATAGAGGATTCAATATGATATCAACTGGAGTACCATCAGCCATAAATGGCATATCTTCAACTGGAACTATTTTACTAACTATTCATTTATTTCAGTGTCTTCAAGCCATCTTATCTCAAACTTCCAATTTTCTAGTTTGAGCAACATAAACTTTTACTTGTCTAAATACTCAAGTAGGTAGATTGTCTCAATTTTCTCTTTTTAGGATTTCTACATTGATTACTTTACCTCATTGTCAGCTTGGTAATCTCAAAGAGCTATCTTTTACATCTTTTGATTTATCTCAGAAAATCGCTCTTAACAATCTCTCTTCTGGAGACAATTCTTGTTCTCATTTTGGTGTAATTTTTCAAACCAATATATCTCAACCTTCAACATAAGCTCAAATTCTGATTATTCAATCAGCATCTAAATCTTTTAGTTTATTTGAAGAAACATTTGGGATATCATCAGTAGTTTGTTCGGGCCCAAGTTTAGTTTCTCTTACATCTAAAATATATTCTTTAATATGTATTGATGTATAGAAATCATTTTCAACAACTTTAGATGAGATGATAATCGCATCCTCAAAGTTGTATCATTTCCAAGGCATGTATGCAACAGTTAAATTTCTTCATAGAGCCAATTCTCAATTATCTATACTATGTCAATCACAAAGTATATCTCCTTTTTTGATTTTTTGTCAGCTAGTTACCAAAGGTTTTTGGTGAACTATCATATCATGGTTTGATCTTTTAAATGTTTTTAATTCATAAAGTCTTTTTTCTCATGATTTATACAATACTGTAATATGTTTAGCATCAACTCAGATAACTTCTCAATCATCTGTAGCTTTGTATACATATCAACTATCTTCTCATACAATTCTCTCCATTCATGTTCAAACAATTGGAGCTTCAGGTCTAATAAGTGGAACTGCTTGTCTCATCATGTTCGATCCCATTTCAGCTCTTGTCGCATCATCATGTTCCAAGAAAGGAATAAGTGATGTTTCAACTGAAACGATTTGTTTTGGACTTATATCTATATGTGTGATTTTTCAAACATATTCTATAGTTGGTTCAGTATTTACTCTGGAACTTATACGAGTAGTAGTAAAGTTTCCATATTCATCCATTGGAGCCCCTGCTTCTGCGATTATCAATGCTTTTGTTTGATAAGCATCAAAATAATCAAAAGTATCTCATAAAAATCATCTTACTTCTATTTTTTTATCTTTTATAGCTTTCTGCATTTTTTTAGCATCATCTTCTGTAATTAATCATTTATCTTTAACTATTACTTTTCCATCATCTCATACTACATCTCAAAGTGCTATTCTATTGATTGAACTTTTTCAATCATTGTCAACAAAATGTTCTATTGTTCTGTATGGAGTCAATAAAAAACCATACTTATCTACTTTTGCATATGATGCAAAGTGAAGTACAAGTCATATATTTGGTCCTTCTGGAGTTGCAATAGGACATATTCTTCAGTATTGAGTTGGATGTACATCTCTTACCTCAAATGATGCTCTTTCACGAGTTAATCAACCGGGCCCAAGAGCAGAAACTCTTCTCTTGTGAGCGATTTCTGAAAGTGGATTCGATTGGTCCATAAATTGTGATAATTGAGATGATGCAAAGAATTCTTTCAATATAGCAACAATAGGTCTTGAGTTTATAAATGTACCTGGAGTAGCATCTTCTAAATCAATAACTGTCATTCTATCTTTTGCAATTCTTTCCATTCTAGCTATTCAAACTTTTAATTTTTCTTCTACTAGTTCTCAAACTGATCTAACTCTTCTATTTTCTAAGTGATCGATATCATCTAAGTAAAATCCTTCATTACCAGCTAATAAGTTAAGGTAATATCTCATACTTGTAACGATATCATCTATTCATAGAAATTTAGCTCCTTCTTCAGCATAAGGTTTGTTTATACCAAGTCTAGTTTTCATCTTCATTCTAGCAATTTCTCATAAATCAAATCTTTTTTCATCCATGAAAGTATTGTTAAATAACTCAACAACTCTTTCATTTGTAGCTAAATCTCCTGGTCTAAGTAATTTATATAATGCATTTAATGCTTCTAATTTATTACTTGTTTTATCTTTATCAAGTGTAGGCATAATATAGTGAGTCATCACTTCATCTCATAAATCTTTGAATACTTCAATTATTTCAGCATTTGATTCTAATCAAAAAGCTCTAAATAAAACAGTAACTGGGATCTTTCTTTTTTTATCTATTTTTATGTTTATAATTCCTCTTTTTTCTGTATCTATTTCAAACCAAGATCATTTTTGTGGAACAATCTTTAATGTATAGCTAATATCTCAATGTGTAAAAAACACTCAAGTTGATTTTATAATTTGGTTTACTATTACTCTCTCAATTCAGTTTACAATAAAAGTTGCAGTATCAGTCATAAGAGGGATACCTCACATATAAACATCTTGTTCTTTAATCTCTCAAGTTTCCTTGTTCAACATTTCAAGTCTTACTTTTAGTGATGACTCAAAATTTAAATTTTTTCTTTTACATGTTTCTGGATTAAATTTTGGTTCTTCCAATGCAAAACCTTTATAATAAATATCTATTTTTTCACCTGAAAAATCATTTATTGGAAAACTATCTTTAAATGTCTTATCAATACCTTCTTTTAAGAAGTTTCTATAAGAATCAAGTTGAATCTCAAGAAGTTCTGGAATTCAAGCAATAGATCTATCATCTGTAAAATAATGTCTTCACTTAATCTCATACAGACTACCTACATCTATTTTTTTCTTTTCCAAAACTACATTTTCAGTTTCTGTTTTTTTAGTAGCTTTTGGCATAATAATAATTAAATATTAATAATTAAAATATTAACAAATTGTAACTTTAAGCTAAAAAATTATTTAAAAGATAGAATAACTCAATCGTTTGACTCTTAAATTTTTTTCATATATAACTTTGTAATCTCTTAGATAACACAAAAAACTCCCCTACTTTTTGCAGGAATTACACATTCGAAGTAGTGGTTTCGGAGATTGTATACAAAAGCCAAAAAAAAGCAAATTGAAATTTGCTTTTTTTGGCTAAAATATTATTTTTAACTTAAATTTTTTATCTTTTACTTCTAACTCTATCCTAAATCAATGCAATTCTGCTATCTTTTTTACTATAGAAAGCCCTAGTCAGTATGAGTCTGGATTGTAGTTTAATTTGTAAAATGCATCAAACAGACTATTTTTTTCTTCTTCTTTTATTTGTCAATCAAAAGTATTTGTAATCTCAAATGAGTTTTTATTTAATATTACCTCTATTTTATCGTCTTTTGAATATTTTATAGCATTTTCAAATAGATTTTTAAGCATTGTTCTTAGAGTTATTCTGTCTCATGATATAATTATATCTTTCAAATTTATTCACTTTTTTATTATATGTTTCTTATTTTTTCAATTATAATTTTCTATTTGTTCATCAATAAGTTCTGTTAGGTTTATATCATTTACTTCTTGTAATATAATATTTTCGCTTAAAAATAACATACTATCAATAACTGAAGTCATATTATCAACTTCTTCTATGCTTGAAGTCAATATTTTTTTATCATACTCCAATTTCAATAGTTCAAGTTCTGATTTGATTACCGCAAGTGGAGTTTTTAATTCATGAGCAATATGATGATTGTATAGTTTCAAAGATTCATTGTAATTTTTGAGTGGTTCCAAACTTATTCTTGCCAATTTTCATGAAAATAAGTATATAAAAACAGACAAAAATAAACTTAAAAATACAAATATAAAAATTAAGCTTTTTTCATAATCCATATGAAAACTCATATCACGAGTAAAATACAAATCATATCAATTATGAAATTCTTTAATTACATAAAAGTCTTTTCATTCTCCTAAATGTATTTGTGATAATTCTCAGTATGTATAACTATTTTTTAGAAATTGTTCTAAATCTATCATCTCATATATTCAATTTGATAGAATAATAGTTCCAGCTTTTACAACCAAGAAATCACGAGTTATAAGCTTCATCTTCTCACATTTTCACATACAACTATTTTTGACTAGATTATCAAAAAAGTTTTTATCACTTTTTACAAAAGCAACTGTCTCAAGTAGATGTTGTTTTTCTTCATATAAAAATTTGTAATGGTGTAGAAATATCAAGCTACAAAAAGTAAGCACAAAAAAAACAAAAACAATCAATGTGATTTTTATAGAAAGTTTTCTTGTAGATGTCTTTATGTCTAACATTTCTTTATGGTTAAAATATTATTCTATCACATAACCTACTCATTTTATTGTTTTTATCAGGTCTCGTCAAAGTTTTTTTCTCAGTGTTGAGATATGGGCTTCCAAAGTCTTTGATCACAAATCTAAATTTTCCTCTTGTTCTCACCAAACTTTTTCTAGTATAGATACTTTGCTTTTTGGATAATTTTTATTTGATAATAGATATTCTAAAATCAAATATTCTTTGTTTCATAGTTCTATTTCTTTTGATTTTTTATAAACCTTGTGTTTACCGATATCTAGACTAATATCTTTAAATTTTATAATATCTTCTATGTCTTTGTCTTTTCTTTTTAACAAAGCTTTTATCCTAGCTTCCAATTCTTCAAATTCAAATGGTTTAGTCAGATAATCATCTACTCAAAAAGAAAACATCTCAAGTTTATCATTTAATAAACTATTTGATGTTAAAGCTATTATTGGGATATTATTTCAAGTTTTTCTTACTAGTTTTGTAAACTCTTTTCAATCTAGTAGTGGCATATTGATATCTATTA
The DNA here is from genome assembly GCA_010119095.1 of Candidatus Altimarinota bacterium. GTDB lineage: Bacteria > Patescibacteriota > Gracilibacteria > BD1-5 > UBA6164 > Altimarinus. The sequence continues at coordinate 2,670 of SAAG01000016.1, read as the reverse complement.
CTATCAAATCATAATTATTTGTAGATAGTTTTATCTTTGCATCTTCTCAATGAATAGCATCCTCAGCTCTAAATCACTTTAGATTAAGGTATTTTACTATATTTTGTCTTATCTTTGGATGATCTTCTACAACTAAGATTTTCATATAAATAAGATTAACTTATAAAGTGATAAAGCGATTATTAAGTAACCGCTTTATCATTTATTTTTGTTATTTTACTCTTTTATTTCCAATAATCAATCTAAATCCATTTCAGTTCATTCTATTTCTTCTAATTTAAGTTCAAGCATATGTTTGATATGAGTATAAACTTGTTTTTTTGTATTTGATAAAGTTGTATCTTCTAATAGTTTATCTACTTTAACAATTATTTTATTAAGAGTATCAACTTTTTTTGTATTGTCAGTCATTTTATCAAGTTTTACAAAAAATTTATTTATAGAATCATGAGCTTTCATTACAGCTTTATTGTTTGAATTCATCATTCAAGACATTCCCATTCAATTTCACATTTTTGCTCAACTTCACATTCACATATGATTTTTCATTCCTCACATTTTTCAATCCTTCATACAATCTCATTTTCACATCATAGTACCAGTTCATCTTTTATCTTTCATATAAGTCAATAATTCTTCTTTTGTCATAGCTTTTAGCTTTATTTTTTCATCTTCAGTCATCCCTTTAATCATTTTACAATTTTCAATCATATATTCTACCCCAAATTTAGTAACCATATATTCCATTTTCTCATCATGAGACATAGCTTCAACTTCTTTTTTTTCTTCAGCAGTTAATTTATCCATCATAGGACAATCACAATTTTCATGATTCATCATCATACCACTTCAAGTTCAGTTTCACATCTTTCACATGCCATCATGATTCATAGCATATGTAGATAGACTAAATAGTACTCAAGTAAGTACAAGTAACAGACTAATTTTTTTCATATTTTTATAATTAATAAATAAAACATTAGCTTAGCATGATAGATAATGCTAAGCAAGGTTAAATTATGGTAAAAAAAAGAAAACTAATTAATTAGTTTTCTTTTTTTTCTTGTTTAAGATCAAGTGAAAGAATAGTTCAGCGAGATTTATATAGTAATGTTCTAATTCAACTATCATCTATACAAATATCATTTATCATAGAATTTAACTCCTCAAGTTTTTATATATATATCTATTTTTTGAGGATTATCTATTTCAGTTATTTGTTCACAATTAATCATTAGTTCTTCAAGTTCCTTTCTTTGTTCTTTTGTTAAATCATTATTTGTACTTGTTTTAAGTATATTTTCTATTTTTTCAAGTGATATCATTATTATTCTGTCTTTTCATTTTAATATAGCTCTATTAAAATATCCACATATATCATCATCTGTGTAAACTCATACTGGGAGATACTTTTTGTAATATGATGAAAAATTTAACTCTATTTCCTTAATTATTGTTTTTATTTCTTCAATATCTGAAATATTGTTAAATTTTTGCATAAATTCGACTAACTTATCAATTAGTATTTTTAATTGCTTGAAAGTAAGTTTTTTTCTTTCTTCTTTTTGATTATCAATAATTCAATCAACAGCTAATGAAAATGACGGAATATTTACTTTTAAATCACTTATTTTAAGCCATAAAGCCTCTATTTTATGATTATTTGGTGTATTTATCATATATTTATACTTAATATATAATAATATTTACAATTATACTTGTTATATATATTTGTCAACTCATATTTTATTTTTGGTTTTTATTAAAAAAATATTAGGTAAAATAACTCCATAATTTTATTACATTACTATTATTATGAAAAAACTGATTCTACTTATTATACTTATTGTCCCTATTTATTTTGTATACTCATACAATAGTTTTAAGAGTACTATTTTGACTTCTGAAGAACAAACATTGGAGATAAAAAAGTGAGATACTTATAGAAGTCTTGCTAATAAATTTGATTTAAATGCAAATTATCTTAAAGCATATCTAAAACTAAATCCTCCAAGTAAAGATTTACAAGCTGGGAATTATAAACTTAAAAAGTGACTAAATATAGATGGAGTTATTGAGTCCCTTAAAAATCCAATTACAAATGACAAGCAGATAACTATTTTAGAGTGATGGAATATATATGATATAGATAATCTATTATCAAAAGATGATTACATAAAGGCATGAGATTTGATATCACTTAACAAAGAGAAACTAGATAAATATAAAAAAGAATATGCATTTTTAAGTAGCACAGAAACATTGGAATGATTTTTGTACCCTGATACTTATAGTATCAATCCAAACAACTTTAAATTGGAAGATTTTATAAAAACAATGCTCGAGAATTTTGATAAAAAAGTAATTACTGAGCTTGAAATAAATCCAAAAGATACCGACTTATATGATAATATAATATTAGCTTCAATAGTAGAAAAAGAGGAAAAAAGTGTGAAAGAAAAAGCTACGGTTGCTTGAGTTCTTAAAAAGAGGATGAAAGAAAATTGGTTTATTTGAGCTGATGCGACTGTTTGTTATCCATATGAATTAACATTTGATGAATGTACTCCTGCATTTATCTGAAATCATATCCAAGATAAAAATGAATACAATACCAGAAATAAACTTTGACTTCCAAAAACTCCAATTTGTAATCCAAGTGCAAATAGT
>SAAG01000089.1 GCA_010119095.1 Candidatus Altimarinota bacterium | reverse complement strand
TCAAAATCTATATGTTTTTTTAGGTCTATATAATTAAGTCAGTATGGTCAACCAATAACAAAAACTATTTCTCAGTTATTTTGAAATTTGTATTCTAGGAAATTCATAAATTCAATCGTTGAAAAAGCTTTTCCTTCTATAGAAAGCACTATTTTAAAAGCACTGATATTTGATAACTTGTCTATAATTAATTTTGTTTCTTCTTTGATAATCTCATCAATTGTATCTTTTTTACTTGGCTTAAGCTTTAATATCTCTACTTTTTTTCAAAGTCTTTTCTTATACTCTTTAACAGGTTCTTCAAAGTGTTTAAAGCTATCACAGATTGTAAGTATTTTTATCATCTATAATTTATAATATTTATTAAAAAAAGGACTTATTGCCATTTGAAATCACATAATAAATTGTGTTTTCCTAACCAACATATCATTACTCAAAGCTCACATTGCACCGTTTTTTGATTGTATATTTGTAATTCAAGATAATTCACTCATTACAGGTCAAAGTTCCATATCTTCCTCATATAACTTTTTCGCAACTAGTTTTGGTACTTCAATCGAATGAGATATTCAATAATGATATTCTCAGTTTTTATCCACTATACATGTAACTCATCATAGGTATTTTGTTCACATTATATCCCAAGTTCAACCTTCTAATCATACATAATAATCTGCTTTTATTCCCATATCTCTCATATTTGTAGCTCTGTTTTTTGCTCAAATCATTGTTTCTTCCTTACTTAATGGCATATCACTTACTCCAGATTCTACTTTTTGTAATATGTATTCTATTTCTTCTCATTCAAAATATGGACAACTAGAAACTGCTTCTTTTACCCCTTCAACTTTAGGTACTTTTATTGTTCAAATTGCTATTTTCATAATAACTATTTTAGATTAAAACTAATTTACTATATCGATCTTTATAATTCTATTTCAAAAAGTCTGACTACTGTTTGTCTCTCTGATAGAAACTATATATGGAGATGAATCTTTAAACTTATCAAGTACTGTATTGAAGTTTTCTGCAGTTCACTCAACAGAAATTATAGTATAGATTCATTCAACTTTTTCTTCTGTATAAATTTCTATTTCATCTTCACTAGATATGGATACATCATAATTTATAGGCTTTATTTTTGTATACGATTGAATCTCTTTTATAAAATCAATACTAGTTTTATTATAAGTTTTCCCATAAAAAAAATAAGTATATGATCCTGTTGGATTTATATTTTCAACAAAATTTATATGTTCTATATCAAACATAATTTGTTGTTCATAAGTAAAATTTCAAGCTGTTTTGTACATAATTTAAAATTATTTCTAATGATTTTATTATAGTTAAAAGTTGGTTTTTACAAAAAAATATTTTATCTCTCACCTATAAAAGGATTTATTTGTGGATAAGTATTTAGCATTATTCATTTTTTATAGACTAGCAATACTGGAGAAGATCAAATTCAATTTTCTATAATTATTCATGTTCATTTACCAGTTTTTTCTCAAGTTCTTTTCTTTATTACATCTACTATTTGTCCTATATAAAAAACCTGTCTTCAACTTTCAGTTTTAAATATCTCAAAATCTTTTGTTAAGTATAAAATATCTGTTTTACTGTGTCATTTAATATTTATTTTTACCACTCTATCTCAATTTGGGAGTTCTTTAAACTCTCAGATTCAGATTATCTCATATCAATCAATCATTAATTTTTCATTAATAAAATTAGTTTCTAGTATGAGATTCACTTTTTCAATAAAAAAGTTAGCTACTTTTTCTGTATCAATTTCTTCTTTATTTGAAACTAGATTATTTATAATACCTCTAAACTTAGAAGTATCTGTTTCTAATAAATCTACATCTAATAATTCTCATTTATTTAATTCTCAAATTCTTATGTTCATAATATAAAAATTACCAGTCTTTTTCGTTACCGTTTAAAATAGAGTCATCAAAACTTTCAAAATTGCCAAATAATGGGTCTTGATTAAGCATATCAAAGATATCTTTACTATTGTTTCATTGGCTTTTTTTTCAGAAAAGCTCTCAGTTTTCTTTTTGCTCTTGTTTAAGTTGTTCGTTGTATTCTTCCAATTGTCTTTTTTCTTCTTCTGTTAATTCTTTTAATTTTGAATCTTTTTTGATTTCATAAGGATTTCCTTGTCATGATTTATTTTCTTTTGTAGCATTTTCATCTTGTTTTTTCTCTCAAGACTTGTTTTCTGACTCATTTTTATCCTGAGTTTGTTCATTTTTACCTTCTTCTCATTGTTCATCTTGGTTTTCTTGACTGTTTTTCTCATCTTCGCTAGTTTCATCTTTTTGTTGTTCTTCTTGTTTCTCTTTATTATCTTCTAAACTTTTTAGTTTTTTTTCTACAAAATCATAGTTTTGTCTTGTTTTTTTGTCTTCTTTTTGATCTAGTATCTTTTTATAGTTTCAAAGAGACTGTTTCCATAGATTTATTTTATTTTCTATATTTGGATCTATTTCTCAAAGTCTGTAAAATGCATTTCATAGATTATAGTCCATATCTAAATCTTCTTTTTCTCAAGTTCAAGTTTTAATCTGGTCATAATATTCTTTTGATTTTGTATAATCTCATAATTTATAATAATCTCATCATAAATTATAATAAATAGTATTGTTTTTATTATAATTTAGTGCATTTTTATGATAATTTAGTGCATTTTTATAGTCTTCACTATTGTAATTATAGTTTCAAAGAGCATTGTAAAAAAATCCTATGAAATTATTTACATTGAAAAATAAGGCTAGGAGTAAAAATATAGCTAGTATTAAAAACAAAAATTTTTTATTTATTTTTACCATATCTAAACAAGGAAATTAAGTAAATAATAAAAAATAAAAACGAAACTATAACAAAGTTTCTAGTTAAATCCACATAGTTTTCTTTGTTTGTTGTAAGTGTTTTTTTTGACACTCCTTTAAGTAGTGAAGCTAAATCATCTGTCTTTGATAATCTATCTAGGTTATAATAATTTCAGGAAAAATAATTTGCTATGTCTTTTAGACTATTTTCATTTAGTTTTGTTACTACTTTTTCACCGTTGTAAGTTTTGTAAACTATCTGTCAAAACGGGTCTTGTCAGATAGGGATATGAGCTCCAAGAGTCGTTCAAACTCATACAACTAATAATTTTACATTTTCATTTTTTAGGTCTTTTAGTTCATCTAAATTTATAGAATCTTCATCACTTCAGTCTGAAATCAAGACGATACTTCAAAAATCATTATCGCTAGTAAAGTTTTTAAATCAATCTTTTAATGCATCTTTTAGATTAGTTCACTGTTTTGAAACATTGTTTTCATCGACTGAAGTAAGCATCGTAACAAACAAGTCTGTATCCTGAGTAAATGGTAAAACTCTTTGTGTATCTCAAGCAAATACTACCAAGCTATATTTATTTCACTGGTTTTGACTTATAAAGTCTCCTATAAAACTTTTTGCAGCTATGAGTCTAGAAAATACCTCTCTACCTTCACTAAAGTCAAGAGCATTCATACTTTTTGAGACATCTAAAACAAAAACTATATTGGTTCACTCACTTTTAGAGTTAATATTTTTCAGTGTTTTTATCCCAAAAATAGGAAATAAGAGGATAATAAATGAGATTAATAAAAATATTACTCAAGTAAATCTTTGCTTGTTTTTTGTCTTTTTATACTCTTTTAATTCAAAATAAAACACTATTAAAGATATTACAAAAAGTAATATAAAAATTGTGATTGAGGCTGTGTTTATGTTAGAGAAAATCATAAAAAATTTTTTTTAGTATTTATGTCATTCCGACCGTGGTGGAGGAATCTGTCTATGGGTTTAAACTTAAATCTAACCATTTTTCATTAATCGATTCAATTAAGTCTATTTTCTTTTTTCTATTCCACTTTTTTATTTGTTTTTCTCTCTGTATAGCATTTAATACATCTCATGTTTCTTCAATATATACTAATTTTTTGCAACAATATTTTTTTGTAAATCCTTCAATCTCTCATAATTTATGTTCACTTACTCTTCTATTAATATCATTTGTCATTCATACATATATTACTTTTGAAATACTTGCCATTATATATAAATAATATTTTTTCATAATTTTATGTTATTTCTAAAAAACAGATCTCTCGACTTCGCTCGAGATGACACCTCATTATACTCTCACCTTTTTAAAAAGTAACAATACAAACATAAACTGTAATAGCAAAAGTATAGAGTAAAAATATTCGTATTTTGTATCAAAAAGCTTCTTTACTTCGACTTCTATTTCTTTTTTTTCTAGTTTATTTATATCTTCAAATATTTTTAAAAACACTTCTTTTGAGCTTGCTCTATAATAAATTCATCCTGTTTCATCTGCAATTTTTTTAAGTGTTTCTTCGTC
>SAAG01000088.1 GCA_010119095.1 Candidatus Altimarinota bacterium | reverse complement strand
AGCATAAATAATAGATAGTTAATATAAAATTTCTCTTTCTATTATAACTTTTTCAGCAAAAAATCAAAAAATATAAAAAACTTGCTTAATTATAAATAGTTGTATAATTAATTTTAATATTTTAAATAATCTTTTTTTATGGAAAAATTAAAAAATAGTACAAATTCATTAGAACAAACAAATCCTGATACAACAAGCACAAAAATAAGAATAGAAAATCTATTAACTCTTGATGAGAATTTTAATGATTTTTTAAAAATTTTAGAATTATATAAACTAAAATGAGTTGCTAGAAATTGTTCAAATATCTATCATGACTCAAAAGAAAATATTGATTATGAGAGAAAGGAGACTACAGCTGAACATGTATGTTCTTTGATAAATCTTGCTGATTATTTTATATTTAGTGTGCCTGAATTTAGTAAACTAGACAGACTAAAAGTATATGATTTAATAAAATGTCATGATGATCCAGAAATAATAACAGAAGATACTTGTATTTCTGATGAGGAATGAAAAGAAGTAAAAAAGAAAAGTGAAGATGAAGCAATACCAATTTTAATTTGAAGTCTTCCTGAAAAATTGAAACAAATGAGATTAGATTTAATTAATGAATATAGAGAATGAACTACTCCTGAGCCAAAATTTGTAAAGGCAGTAGATAAAATGGATGCTCTAGTTCATGAATTACAATACCCAAAAGACCGGGGGCCAAAATGATTTAATGAAAAAACTGTGAGAAAATGGTTTCAGCCTGCTTTCGAATATTCTCCAATTTTTATGAATTATTTTGAAAACATCATGAAATACTTAAAAATAAATAATTATTTTTAAAAACTTCCTATTCTATACTCAATCTCTTTTCATACAAATTCTTTATCCCTTCAGTATTTTAATCTAGAAAGTTCAATAAATGCTTTTGCTATTTTTTTGTCTCAAGTCTCAAGATATGGATTAACTGGGATTATTGAAAAAGGAGTTGTTGGTTGTTGATCAACAGAAAGCTTCATTACAGCTTTAAATTTGTCCATATTAACTAGATCTTGTTCTGAGAAAACTGGAGCATAATATTTTGCTAAAAATTCTCAATCCTCAGGTCAAACCTTGTAACTAAGTACACTTCATACATTACCAAATATCGCATTTTTCAAATTTAAGTTTGATTTAGTTAGTGCATCTGACTTTTCCAATTGTCATAGATACTGGTGTGCCAATATTAATCAAAGACGGTATTTACGAGCTTCTGATAGGATAGATTCAATACTTGGAGTGATATAATTTTGAAACTCATCTATGTATAAAAAGAAATCTTTTCTGCTTTCTTTATCAGCTTGTTGTCTCTTCATCGCTGCCATCTGGATCTTGTTTACAAGTATAAGTCATAGTAGTTCTGAGTTAATATCTCAGATTATTCATTTACTTAAGTTTATTAATAGTATTTTTCCTGTATCCATTACTTCAGATACATTAAAACTACTTTTTAATTGCCCAAGGATATTTCTCATCATTGAGTTTGTAATAAATTGTCAAAATTTTGCAGCGAAATATGGTATAATTTCTCATTTTTCTCTATCTCACATAGATGCAAAAGTCTTATCCCACCAATTCTTTACAATAGGATTTTTTAAGTGTCTTACTCTATCTTTTTGAAAATCATTATCAGTAAATAATCTAATAATGTCTGTAATTGCTCATCACTGAGGATAATCCATCAATGTTAATGCTCAGTTTCTAAAGTAATCTTGTAGACGAGGTCCAAATATCTCATTTCAGAAAAGTTTTATCATTATATTCATAGCATCTTGTGCAACCTTTTCTTTTTCATCCTGACTATCTGCTTCAAATAAATTTAGTCACATCGGTCTTGATTCATCTGCAGGGTCAAAATAGATTACATCATCAGCTCTCTCTCTTGGAATAAACGGAAGTAAATCTTTAGCCAAATCTCCATGCGGATCCATTACAGCTAAACCATTACCATTTCTTAAGTCTTGTCTTGCCATAACTTGTATGATACTTGATTTTCAAGTACCAGTTTGCCCAATAACATAAAAATGTCTAAATCTATCCTCAGTTTTTACTCTTATCTCTTTTTTTATTCATCTATGATGATTATATCAAAGTAATAATCATTCTTTAGGAATATTTGAAGGGGCTTTAACAATCTTGAAATTTTGCCATTTAATTTCAGGAGTTTTATTGTATTTACTATGTGGAAGATGAAATAAAGAAGCTATTTCCTCAGTGTTTAATATCATCTTTTCCTTTCAAAAAGGTGTCCTAAAAAATCTATAAATATAATTTTTTATAAGTTTATCATGATTATGTTTGTAAGTACTTCAAAACTTGTTAAAATCTGGATAAGAAAATTGTGAAAAAGCTGAGATTATATTTGTCAGATTTGATTTAACTGAAGCTTTTTTATTTCATGTTGTAATTATCCTTATGACTACTTCATACCCTGTTTTATCTCATTTTTCATCTACTGTTTTGGCTCTTTCCTGAGTCAAAGCTGATGTTTCTCAACCTCATCATGGATTTTTATCCTTGTCATCTTTATTACCAAACAAAGTTTCAAAAAATAATGGAATTAATTGTATCGGATTATAACTGAAATCACTTGTCTTTCATTTCATAATCTTTGATGACACTTTAGTTGACCCACTCTGCCAATCATCTCATACTGGTTTAAGCAATATCTGTATAACTGCAGCCTCATCCTCATCTAGTTTAGAAAGAGCATTAGTTATATTGTTTATAGGATCAGATTCAAGTTTCTGATAAGTTTTTATTGGGTAATAATATGATTTTTTAGGATATAAATATGTTGAAAGATGAATCTTTTTATCTAAAAATATATTTTCCTCTAGAGTTTCCTCAACTATTGCATCAGGATAAAATCAATTTATTTGTTTTTCAAGGAGTTCTTTATAATCTTTAGGAATAATTATATAAAAATAAATCTCGTCCTTCATTGCTAGATACTCTAAACTTATGATATCTTGTCACAATATCCTCTTACGAAATTTACTTGAATGAATACTTTTTAAAGATGAAAGTAATTGTTCCATCAGAGAAATTGCTTCTTTAAAGTCTTTTAATGTCTCTCTTTTTTCATCTAAATCACTATCTTTTTTTGGTATAGTAATCTTGAAAAATCAAAGTTTCAAAGTCCTTTGTAAATCAGATTTTTTTCTTAAATATTGTAAATATAAAAATCAAATTAACGATAATATTATAATTGCAGAAAAGAATTCAATCATTGTTATTTTTAACAAAATATATATTAGTTATATTATAACATAATTTTGTATAAATTATAATTAATATAAATAAAAACACTTGAAAAACTTCAATTAGGATGTAGAATATAGAAAATAACTAACTATTAGTAATTAATAATTAATAATGAAGAAAATAATCCTTTTAGATTCAATTCGCTCAATGCAAAATGTATGAGCAATTTTTAGAAATGCTGATTGATCATGATTTGAAAAGATTATTTTAACATGATTTACTCCAACTCCACCTAGATGAGAAATAGGTAAAACTGCTCTATGAGCAGAAGACTCTGTAATTTGGGAATATTATGAAAATCCTTTAGAAATTATTGATATATTAAAAAAAGAATGATACAAAATTTACTCGGTAGAATTGACCGAAGATAGTATAGACTACAGGACATTTTTCTGAAAACAAGAAGATAAAATCTGTCTTATAATGTGAAATGAAGTATCATGAGTTAGCCAAGAATTACTTGAAATATCAGATAAAGTACTTATGATACCCATGATGTGAAAGAAAAACTCTCTTAATGTTTCTGTTGCTGCATGAATTGTAATGTATGCATTTGTATAATAAAACTACCCTACCATCTAAATAACAAATTTATGTTCAAAAAAATTGTTTGATTATGATTTAGTTCAAAATGAAAAAATGCAAAAGATGTGAAAGAATATATAACTTCAATTGTAAACTCATGAGCCTGAGAATTTATGACTTGATACAATCCTCCATACTGGTACGAAAAGTTTTGATTTGAAGTTAGCCCAAACGGTAGATTTGCTGAACATGAACAAATCACAGATTATGAGACACTAAAACAAGTAGTAGAAGAAGTTCATTCTCACAATTTAGAAATATTTCTAAATCTAAATGCATGGTATTATACAAATGAGACATTTCCTCTAATTCAAAAAATGGTTTCTGAAATCATAGAAATATGATTTGATTGAATAATTTGTGGTAATATCTCAATTTTAGAGTATTTAAAAGAAATAAACTACAATAAAAAAATCAATTTATCTACAATCTTATCTCTTTACAATAAAGAATCTATAAGATTTTTTATAGAAAACTACAAAATAAATAAAGTCATTTTAAGTAGAGAAGTGACTCTAAAAGAAATAGAAGATATAGTTACAGAGTT
>SAAG01000015.1 GCA_010119095.1 Candidatus Altimarinota bacterium | reverse complement strand
GATGATTAACACCCCGTTTTTTTGTTTATCTTACAATATAGTTTCAATCTATTACTTTCATAAGAATCTCTCAGATATTTCTCTCATTTACTTTATCATAAATCCTTAGTACTACATTTCATTCATATTCTCCATATGTTAACTCATAGTTATCACTGAACATATCTATCTCTCAGTTTGGATGAATACTTACTATTGGAGATTTTTCTTTATCTTGTAATGAGTAAAGAGATATTGCTCATTGATTATATGGTGCAGTTTTAGGTATTTTATAATATGAGAAATTGTTTAAATCGTTTATTTTCAAATAAACACCATTTGTTAATGCATCTTTGAAATTATCAACTATATATAAATCTCAATTAGTATTGTAGTCAAAATATTCATAATATATTTCTCAACTTGAGTCTTCCAAGATTACTTTTACAAAAGATTTATCATTTAATTCACTATTTGAAGGAATTACTTTGATTTTAGCTCAAACTAAATTCTTTATAGTAATAACTCATGTCTCTTCATCTACATCAGCTATTTCTCTACCATCTTTAGTTATAAGTAAACCTTTTGTATTTATAGAATTGATATTGAAGTTGTATGTTCAAGAAGCTGTTGTATATATCTTTTGTTGTCAGCTTTGATTTAATAACTTAGATACTAATCATCATCTATATCTATATAGATTTATTGGCATATCTTCAAGCTCTTCACTTATCTTTCATGTTACTATATTACCAGTTTGACTACTTACTTCTACATCTGGAGCATATACTTCAAAATCTATCTCTTTATTTGTTATATTTCAAGCCAAATCTTTTAAATTAATTGCCACTTTTTTACTTACTATTTCATCAAATGGTCAGAAATTTACTTTTACAGTTTTTGTAGATAATTGTACATCACCCTCAAGAGTGTCTCTATCGTTTTTTGAATCTCAATCATTATCAGAATCTGTATCTAAGTCCAAATCTATATAAAAATCCAGGAACCCTGTAGTATCATAAAGATATGGAGTAAAATTGTAGTTAACTTCTTGGTATACAGGAATCCTAATTGGTTCATCTAATGTAATTTCTGGACTTGATGTATCAGATGAAATCTGAGGAGATAATAATGCTTGATTTGATTTTGTTCACAATACTCATTCTTTAAATGCATATCCTCTAGAATAATAAAAATCATTATCCTCTTTTGTAAATATCTGATATCTAGATTTTTTAGTTCATAAATCAAATAATTCGTATTGCCTAGTATTTCTAAAATCTATATTATTTTCTGATCAGTCGTAATACATAATATCTATATGTGATGATTCATTAAACATCGGATTTTTAGTGTTTTCAAGATATATTTTCGTTCATGAAAACAATGGAAGATATATGTGATTTTTGATTTCTTGTCATGATAGTGTAATAGTTTCTTTTGACTCTACATAAGCATTTCCCCTCAATGAAGTTATCTTAATTCATTCATCAAATTTGATACTTTCATATGCTCAGACTGTTATTTCTTGAGATTCTTCAGGTTCTTGAGTATAATAATTTATAGTAAATGAGTTATTTTTTGCATACAGTTTTGTGTCATATGATAATGATACAAGAGATCCACTAGCTAAATCATTTTCTATATTGATTAATTCCTTAGTTTCCAGCACGACATTTTCATTTATATTGTTTCAAACTCAGTTTATATATGCTAGATTTGAATACATTGTATATCCTGTTTGTGTTTTTTCTGGTAACTTAGTAATATTGTCTATATCACTAAAAGAATCAATAGTATACTTCATTATTCACTTAGGAATATATGCATCATGGTCTTCGTTTATGTATTTATCTATTATAGAAAAGAAATCTAATCTAAAGTTGTTTACATCATCATTGGTCGGAGCATCAAAAGAGAAATTTATAAATGAATCAAAAGAGACTGCTTCTTTAATATTGTTGAGCGACTCATAATATATATCTCCATTATAAAACTTATTATCATCAATATCAACCACTAGAGGATCTAAAGCTTCATATTTTTCTTTTTCATTTTCAATTCTAGTATTTTCTTTGATAAATATTTCATTTTTTACCATATACATCAAATCTTCATCCTTATCATTATCAAAATCTACATGTCATAATTCTTCATCTCAACTTAATTCTTCGATATAATCAAACAATCTGTAGTTTTTTCATTCTTCTAGAATATAAATTCATTTATAATTATATTTGTATTTTGCATGATCTCATCTACCTGTTCAAGTAGTACATGAACCTTCTCATGAAGTTCCTCAAGCTCAAGTGGTATTTGCTGCAAGTAATCTATTTTTAAATTTATCTAATCAATCATTTAATCTGTTTGCAAGTTTCTCCCCATCTTTTTGTAAATCTTTTTGCATCGCATTATCATCAGTTAACAGATTTACAGTAGCTTTAACTGTTTCTAGATTATGTTTCCTCATCAATTCATTATATGCACCGATATTTGATTTTTCGATATCATTAACAAATTTGATATTTGTTTGTTTTTCTAGATTCTTGATAGATTTAATTTGGTCTTTAGTAACTTGTTTTTCAGTATTGATTATTCATTTTAGAGTTTCAAATTTATCTTTGTTTTTCTTTTTAAGTTCTTCAATAAATTTATCTTCTTTTGAATAAGTCATATTTGCAACATCTTGCCACAATTGTCTGATTTCTTTTGTTGTCTCGTCTCAAACAATTGTTTTATTTGATAATCACTTATTAACTAGATAAACAAATTCTTCATTTGAAACAGTTTCTTCTTTATTTTCATCTATATATCAATAGATATTGTAAAATCCATATACTATAAACTTTGATAATGGTGTCAATTCATATCCTGGTTTAGCTTTATCTAATCATACTCAACTTGTTATATCTACATTCACTTGATCAGGAACTACATTTGAGAAATCTAAATCAGGAATCTTGTTGTTAAACAGATTTACAACATCATTTGTAAAATTATTTAATGGTTTTACTCATTGTTTAGCAAATTCTAGTAAGAACTCAGCATCAACTTCAAAATTGATGTAAGTAGTGATATTTATAGAATCTACGAAAGAGTATGAGAATTCTGGCATAGAAATACTTAAGTAATCTAGTGGATTAAATCACTGTCTATCTGATAAATATGCTATTTTTGTAGCAGCAGTCCATTCTGGAGCAAATGGAGAATGCTGTATAAGACACATTATCTTTGTTACTATTTTAAGTATTTTTAATACAGCCTCTATAGCGGACAATATCTTTGGTAGTTTAGGTGGAGGTGGTAGATTTGGTAATTCTACTGTTGGCAAGTTTGGTAAATCTGGTAACTCAGGTAACTCAATAGAAGGTAATACAGGTAATGTAGGAAGTTTAATCTTAACTGAAGGTACATCTGGAAGATATAATTTAGGTAAAGATGGTATTACTATTGGTCTAGTATTGAAATTAAATTCAGGTAAAGTTATATTTAGTCAAACCTTTATATTATGTAAATCTATTACTATATTTGGCCATTTTGGGAATTCGATAACTGGTATTTTTGGTACAATCATACTTACAAGTCTCCATATAAAAGTCCGTAAATCATATCTTTCATTTTTACATTCTTTACAGCTTTTATCGTATTCATCAAATAGATCTAGTATCAATTGCCATGTCTTTAATATAGCTTTGATTAATATATACAACTCTACCCATTTTTTAAATCTCTTTCCATTATCTTCTAACCGTCATCCAAATAATGTATAAATTGTATCTACATTACATAATATCTGCTCTAACCGTTCTTCTTTTTTGTTCAGTAATTCAACTAGGTTTTTTGGAAAGTTTTTATATTCTTCAAGTACTGCTATATTTTTATCAAGAGATCTAATCAATGCTCTAGCATCAACAATTATCTTGTCTCAAACTGATTTCTCTGCAGCATCAAGTGATCACCGTGCAGTTTCTACTCTTTTAACTTCATCTTCCCGTTGTTTTTTTGTTAATTGAAAATTTATTTTTGCTTTAAATAATGAAGCATTTGTAATCCAAGGAATATTTACATTTACTGTTTGTGATTTTACCGCTACCATTGGTAGACTTCATATAAAATCATAAACTGCCTTTATTCCTGATGTCGTTTGAGATGGATTATAATCTTTTTCTAGTACTGTTTTCTTTGACTGTACATCCAAAACTAGACATTCAAAATATCAATCATCATCACTTGTTTTATTTGAACAATCTTTTGTTTTTTTATCTTGTTCTAAAGTTTTTACTTCATTTCATAATGTTTTTTCTGTATCATCCCAAGTTTGTTTTCATTTTTCAAAACTATCTGCTATTCAATCAAAGAAATTTCACCAACTATAATCAGTAATTCCTTTAAATTCAGGTAATATGATAATAATAGAAGGGAATGTTGTAAGTTTTTTTACTATTTCATCTACTTGTCTATTTACCCAATCCATCAAAAATTCTGGGAAACTTTTTATTAGATTATTTTTTAATTTTATCACATCTTTAAATTCTCAGTTTTGTAGTGCATTTACATCTATATCTGCAACAAAAGATATATCAACTGTGTCACTTTTATCTTGTCATCATCCTAGCTCTATCAACGGTTCAGTTTCCAAAACATCATTGCTTCATTTTCATATATCTTGAAATGTATCAACTAACTTATCTAAAGTATCTTCTGATCAAGTTTGCTTATAATCTAGATAGTTTTTTACAAAATTATCATCAAACGAGAATGTTTTACTTTCTCATAACTCCTTAGTATCTACACAACTTCAATTTGCTACAGAAAAATCAGTTCAAGTTTGAGTTTCTTCTTCTGAAGCTGCTGCTCATCCTCACTTTGATCAAAAATTTGTAGGAAATGTCTTTTCTGATACATCTCAATCAGATCAATCTCATTCACATCACATAAAAGGTTTTACAACAATGATACATTTTCAATAAGTTCATGTTATAGGAAATATTCAAGGAGGAGATTCTGTTTTAGATATACTATTTTGTCAAAAACAAACAGCTAGTCACACAGCTCAAGTTATAGTTGGAGTTACAAATATCCTAATAAGACTTTGTCCATCTCATGTTTCTGTATTTGAATCAAGCCGTCAACCAGCTCATGATGGTTGTGGTGGCCAAACAGGTGGTTTTCCCTTAGTCATCGCCGCAAATATTGGAAATCATTCAGTTACTTTTTGTCAATCTCAAACTGGATATCATAGTACAACTGGATCTCAACCTGGAGCCAATGGGGCCCAGTTAACTGGAGAGCTAATACAAGACCCTCATCAAAATCAATTACATAACCCTTCAGATAAGTCATCTAATCACTCACTTACAGTATCAATATCTTCATTTATTGATGTTAAGAAATCTGTTGAATCTTGGTCTTCTCAATTATATGAAGGAGTTTTGTCTTCATCATTTGGTATACCATCTCCATCATTATCTTCATTTATATCAGACATCGCATCTTTAGCATATTCTATTGCTCACGACTTAGTTGTGCTTGTTGTAGCATCAGTTGTAAGTTCATCTAAATAATCTGGAACTCAGTTCTCATCTTCATCAACACTATTTTTTTGAAATTCTTCAGGTAATTGAAGATTTTCTTCATTACATATTGATTCTATTTTTCACTTTTCAAAAGCTCTTCAAGGATATGTTTTTTTCTGAGTTAATGACATTATTTCTAGTGCATTACTGTTAAATGATGCAGCATAAACAATATCTCAATTATTATATAATCAAATAACACCATCAAGTAATGGATAACTATCAGAGTTTATTATTTTAGATAAATATTTTGGGTTATTTGGGTCAGTTACATCAGATATACTTATAGAATCTCTTCAAAATGATGCAATATATAATTTATTGTCTGTGTATACTAAATCAGTAGGAGACAAAATTCAATATTCTTGTTCGTTTATTTCAGAAATAATTGTTGGATTAGACTTATTAGTAATATCTATTATCTGAACTGAGTCCCCTAAATATGCAGATACATAAGCATAATTTCAATTTACCTCAACTCACCAAGCTCAATTTAAGTTTGTTTCATCTGTTATACTTCAAACTATACTTATATCTAGAGGATTACTTATATCAACTATAACAAATCCATTTCAATCGTAACTTGTTACATATGCATAATTTCACACTATTTTTATATTTTTAGCTCAATTTAATAGTTTAGAATCTTTCAATGTTTCAACTATTCTAATATTTTGTAAATCTGAGACATCTATTACTTGTATAGCATCATAATTAGTAGCAGTAACAAATATATAGTTATTCTTCTTAGCTATTCAAGTAGCTCAATCAAGTTCTTGAGTATTTACTAATTGTCCTGTTGCAGTAGGATTTGCTGGATATGATATATCTATTACTTGTAGGGCATCAGATTCACTTGATGTAATAAATAGTAAGCTTCCTGATTTGGTAATTCACGATGCTCAATCAAGTCTTGTTCATGATCAATCATTTATGATGCTTCCTGTTAAAATAGGATCTGAATTATCTGAAATATCTAGAATATTTACTCTATCTCATAATGAACTAGTAACATAAGCTAAATCGCCATCAATTACAAGGTCATATGCTCAACTCATGCTTTTTAAACTTGAATATACTCAAGTATGTACTAGAGTTCAAGTTCAATCAAATCATCAAGGAACAGATCTAAATATATCAGGTTTCGTATCACATGATTTTTTATCTAATTTTAATAGTATATCCCCATATTCATCATCTCAAGCTTCTCATTTTTCATAATATCATGTATCTATTTCTCCGTAACTCAAAGGAATTAGAGTAACTTCATACTCAATTGTAAGCTTTTCTCATCATCATAAGTCAAATTTATCTACTATGAAATCATAATTTCAAGCATCAAATTTAGTATTTACTGGTTTACTTGCTATAATTGTTCCTGAACCATCTCAAAAACTAAACATTTCAGGGATTTTTTCAGCATATGCTACTTTTTGCATTGATTTTCCTGTGTTGTTTGTTATATCGACTTTGATTTTCACTTTATCTCATGCTGATAGAGTTCATTTATTTAAATCTTCGTATTTTTTTTCTATATTTATTCCAAAACTCTTTGCATACTTATTTTTTATAAAAGAAACTTGTTTTGTATTATTACTTCATCATTCTAGATTATCTCCTGAATATTCTTCAACTCAAGCCATTCAAGACACTGTTTCGCTATATGATTTTCAGTAATTTGAATCTCATTTTTTATCTTTATCAAAGACATCATCAGAATTTACATCTCATGAGTCATATGAAATTTTGTCAAATAGCATTCAATCGATTTGCTGAGTATTTATTGATTTTTTTCACTTTTTTATATCAAAATCTTCAATTAATTCATCATTTTCTTTAAGTACATCTTCCGGAGTTGTTTCTGTATCAATATTTTTTAATCCATCATAATATATTGCCCCATTTCAATCTTTTTTATCATCATTTAGCTCAACTGTAAATCAGTCTCATACTTCTAATTTTTCAAAAATAGGACTTTTAGATGTTCCTCAACCATAAAAAGTATAAATCTTTCACAAACTATCCATTACTACTATATCTTTTATCTTATCATTATCCATATCAAAACTTGAAGTTTTTACAATACTTCAACTCAACATAAATAGTTCTTCAAGTGCAATTTTTGAAAAATCTTTTTCTACATTGTTCAATAGAAATGGTTTTCATTTTGAGACATAGAAAATATCATCAAATCAATCTCAAGTGAAGTCTCATGCTTCCATCATTCATTTTGTTCACATTTCTGGGATGTAAACCAAACTACCTTTGTGTTGGAAACTAAAATCTCACCTGTTTTCAACTATTTCTGCATATGAATCATTTTTTATTATCAATAAGTCTTGTAAATCATCATTGTTATAATCAAAAGTCTTGTAATCAATGTTTTTTTCATCTTTAGAAATCTGAATTCAAGTAGTACTATTGAAACTTCTATAAATTGATCATGTATTTGATACTTCCTCTGGTTCCTCTCATTCTCAAAAATCATCTCACTCCCGAGTTACCCAAGCAATTGAGGATTTAATCTTTTGATTATGTGTTCACATTCTTACAAGTCAACTTACGACAAATCATATTTCAGCTCAATTTTTTAAGTAAGCACCACTTTCTTCTAGAGCATATCTAAACTTACTTTTTTGGTTTGGTCACATCCGTTCCCATGTCTGAGCTTTCCGTTTATCTCAATCTTTGAAAATTACCCAAGGATTACCTACTACTGGGACCTCGACAGTAATTGAGTCATTAGCAAGTAAATCAGTTATTTTTTGATCTAATCCTATAGAAATTGAATTAATACTAACTTTTAATCATGATTTTACTGCCCGGTCACATATATCTCAGTCTTTCCATTCTATTTCACTACACTCAGGTTTATCATCATCATCTTCTACAAACTTCTTTTTTACATTTTTTAATTTTACAACAGGATCTCACAAATTGATAAGTCAAAATGATGCATATTTTCTTGTTGATTCTCAAACTGATTCTCATGATGCATAAAGTAGAAGTGCTTTGTTTGATTCACTCCATCAAGCTTTTTCGTTTTGTATAAAAGATTCATATGTAAATCATTCAGATTGTGAGAAATTGTTTAACTCAGTATCATCATCAAATGGATCATTGTAATAAATCATCAATGTGTCTTTTTCTTTTGTCTGAACAAATCTATCTCAGTATTTATTTGAAGTCAAATATACAATTACTGAGTTTTTCAGTGAACTTAGTTTTTGTGTTAATAAACTTTCGCTTCTTGTTACATTTAGTTTTGCATCGATTAATCTATATGAAAATATTCATACAATTTCTCATCATTCACTAATTGAGAATATTGCTTCTTTTGACTCATCCCCATCTGGAACATAGTTTTCTATTAAAGTATATGCACTGTTTGATATTTCTCCATCTTCAGTAACTTGGAATATAGGTAAACCAAAACTATCTCTTAAAATTAATTTATTGTCTTCAATAGATCCTGTATATCACTCTTTTAGAGATTTTAGTAATATAGTTGTTTCTTCTAAGTCTTTAGCACAACTTGTAAAGTTTTCTTCTGAGTCACTATCACATAATTTTAGTTCTGTTCACTCATCTAGATTATAATATACTTTTCATAAATGCTCAGACATAGCATAATTAAATACATCAAAATTTAATTTCTTGTCTTGATCAAGATTTGCGATATATCTTATATCTTGTGTTAAATCCTGACTATTTTCAAGTATTTTCAATTTTCAAGCAGAATTAACCGAAACTATATCTTTATAATTATATGGATTATTTAATAGACTTGTAACTGTTAATCACCTATTTTCTTTATCAAATAGAATTCATCAAGCTAGATAATCTTTTTGTGTTATATCACCATATTCAGCTCAGAGTAATACTGTATATAATGAATTGTAATAATTTCATTTTATTTTATCTTTATTCCAAAAATAAAATGTTTCAATTTCAACTATATTCTCAGATTGTGGGTCAATACCAATTGAATTATTGGATTCCCATAAGTCCTTCAATGCTTTTTGTTGATCAGTTGTTAAATTTTTAAACTCTTCTAGATTTTCTAAATCCTCAATTTTATGATATTTAAAAGAATAATTACCAGAATCATACTCCTCAAAAAATTGTCTTCAAATATCTGTTAATCAACTTCAATTTGTTAATCAATCAATAGTTAATGCTGATTTTTCAAAAGGAGCTTGTCAATCTATTTCAAATCAAGAAGTAAACAAAGGATTTGCAGATACTTTTATATATGCCTTTCATGGTATTTTTGTAGCATTGATTTTAAAAGTTTTTACTCATGAAGACACAATTCAAGTAAGTGTTTCAGGTTTTATATATTGCTCATATTCTTCTTTAAGTTCAAGTGATATTTCTGTTGCATTGTCATTGAAAGCAATGTTTCAAAACCTATCTTTAAGCTCTACTTTCAAATTAGTATAATCTGTTTCTTTTGCTTCAATTTTATTATTTCATAGTATTAAATCCATTTTAATTGGAGAGTCTGGAAGAATCTCAATGTATTTAGTATAAGTATTTTTTAATCATTCTACTTGAAATGACAATTTTATATCTTTTCATGCAGTTTGCTTTGTTGTAAAATAAACTGTTCCAGTTCAAGAAGATACATCAACATATGACTTATAAGATTTTCAATAAATAGAATTCATTCCTAAATATAATCTAGAATTAAATCTATCAATTATTTCTCAATCATCATTTCTTACTGAAAAATTGTATCAATATAATCAAGTTTCTGGTCATGTTTTTTTATCTATTACATAATCAGGATTGTTTATTTGTCATACAAATGAATTTATAGTAAAACTTACTCTATCAGATAAAATACTTCATGTTAAACTACTTCAAGAATCAATATAACCTGTGAAAACTTTTCCTGATTGAAGTTGTGCTTTATAGTTTAATTTACTTTTTAACACCCAACTTACAATTGATCATGGTCCTATTGTTCAAGAAAATGATTCTCATTCAAGTAAGCTTCATGTAAACATTGTTCAATCTGATAGTCTTCAATTAAACTCAGATCATGAACCTAATTGTGTAGTTACTATATCTCATACAGAATATAAACTGCTAAGTATTGATCATGTTAAGCTACTTCAAGAAAAAGTTGTTTCCTGTACTGTTTTTCAATTTCAAACCTTAATACTTGTTTGCAATGGTTGTAAAACTAGACTTACATCTTCTATGATTTCAACCTCTTTTTCTGCCTCAAATATTTCTTCTCATTCAGTATCGTTTAATATGAACCTTATAGTGCTATTTTCAGCATCATCTGTAGTCTTTATTCTAAAAGCTTTATATCATTCCAGCATTTGAAACTCTATTTCATCATCATAGATTCAATCTTTGTAAAATTCTATTCAGTCTCAATCAATTTCTCATTCTACATTGTATAAATCTCATGAAACTATATTTCAGTATCTATCGTAAGCAATAAAATAATTTGTTGTTATAATTCATCAAGCTTCTATCATACTTGATCATAAAACAACTTCTCATCTATATGCTTTATCAGCTTTTACTATAAACTTTTTTTCTATTTTATATCATTCAGCATCTTCCAATTGTAAAATATAGTCTCATGATTCTTTTAATGAAGTAAGTCCATAATAATTTGATACATCTGATAAATTAATAAGACTATCATCAATAATCTTTTCTCAGTCTTTAAATAAATTGAGCCTCAGAGGATATTTTACATCTTTTACAGCTCATGACTCAGTATAATTTTCAATTGAGAAAATAAGTTTTTCTTTTGATGTAGATGAGTTATCAATAGCTGTTTGTTTATCTTCAACATCTGTAGATTTTCAATCAACCAAGTAAATATTTGTGGTATTTGCTGCATTAACCATATCAATTCATGAAAGTACATTTAAGCTTCCATCTTCATCTCTCTCTATCTTATAAGTAGTAGCAGTAAATTCACTTCATCTTACTTCTATCTTTATAGTCTTTTCTAAATAAATTTTTTCAGTTTTTTTATAATTACTTATCTCAACAGAAGCTTTAACATAAGCATCTATATCACTAGTTAAAGTTGAAAAAGCATAGTCAGCTTGTCATTTAGAGACTTTGATTGCCGTATCATTAAAATTAAAATGTTCCTGAACTTCTTGTTTTTCTTCATCTGTACTTCATGATCAATTGTATATAATTTCTTTAGTTCAATCTGTACCTACCAATTCTAATCTCGAAAGTTCTAATTTTACTTCTGTTGAATTATCGTATGAAAGTAATTCTCAATTAGAATTTAGTAATCCTATTTTTAATTCTCAATTTGCATTATAATTATATCTCAAAGAATCAGGTATTAAATATATACTTCACCCTGTTAATCATTTTTCAATACAATCATTTATTCAGTTTTTATCACTATCTAAATCACATGATGTTGTTGCTTCATCACTTAATTCTAACCAACCTTCACTACTTCATCATCAAGACGAGCTTCATCATCAATCTGATAATAGTAAATCTGTTCAGTCTGTTTCATCATCATCTTCTGCATCTGCAGAACAAGTTGTTTCTGAAATCTTTATTGTTGGAGGCAAAACTGTTTTCAACCAACATAATACTGCTGGGAACCATCTCCAAATTGGCACTCAATCAGGTGGGCCACACTCAAAATCAGCTCAATCGTCTGAATCAGCATCTTTATCATTACTGTTTGAATCATTACTTTCTCCACTTCCTAGATTTAATCAATCAAGCATATTATCTAATGATGCATTTTTTGACATTTCTTCTTCATATGGATTTCATCTCTCTTTATCATCTGGATCCATTTTTACATACATACTTGTGGCATTTCATTCAGCTCACATATATGCAAGTTCATACAATTTTTTATTTTTTGGAATACCATATTTTATATCTTTATTAAATTGATCAGAAAGATAATTTTCCATTACAAATGCATATTTTTCTGATATATTATCAATATTTTTCCAGTATAATGCAAAAGCTATAGAATCTTTATAACTAAGTTTTTTCTTTTCTCAATTTATTACCATTTCTTTTTCTGGAAGGCTTTCTATATACCCTTTTAAATCTGTTTCAGGAGGCAATCAAGTAGATTGATATAAATCATATATCAAATTATCTTCTGGTAATTCTTGTTCTAAAATTACTTTATTTACTTCAGCAGATACTCAATCAAGATAATCTTCAAGTTTTTTTGTGTTATTCTCAATATTATTTTCTTTCCCCTTATCTACCTCTTGTCTAAATAAATATGGATAATTTACTTTTTTATATGATAAATCAGCTCACAAAAAATCTATATACTTGTCTTTATCAACAGGTAATGCTGAAGCTAAAGTTCAATCTACTTGAGTTGATAATTCAGTTGAAGAAGGTGATTCATGCATTATATATCATGGTATGGTTTTATAATTGAAAACACATGGAATTAAATCAGGTCATCATCCGCCGTCATCATTACCATCTTGTCCATCACCACAATTTGTTGCTCATGATGCAGCATAAGATCAAAATAATTCTCAATCAATATATATTGATGCCGTATTACATCATCCGTATGAAGGAGGAGTTTCATCACATCAATATGTCTTAGTACTTAATTCTTCAAATCAAGCAACTAATGTATGTACATCATTAAAATCAACTGTTCATTTTTCTAAATTGTTTGTACCACACCGCCATTCAATCTTATCTTCTATACTATATATTACCTCACAAGAAGCATCTCATTCAGCAACTTCATCAGTTGATTGTTCAACAAGTATTCATACTCATTTATAACAGTTTAATGGAGAATATACTTCCATCATAGTTGTAGATTCATCCTCAGCTCAATCATTTTTATTCATCCTACCATTAGCACTATGACATTCTCAATCAACACAAACTTTACAAGAATCAGCATGATCACCTGATATCAATATTGATAAATTTTTAGGATTACTATCAGCTACTGATTTCCACAAAAATTTACTACCATAAGGTCATTCTTCATAACGATAACGAGATCCTTTACTTGATGATCATCAATTTGAAGGAACTCAAGGATTTGTAAATGTCTTGGTTTCTGTATTAGATCCACACTTGATTGAAACTGTACATGTTCATCAAGCTCATCAACAATAATGATCTCATTTATGATTAAAACGATAATAAAGTCTATTATCTCACCCTGATCAACCCGATCATCAAACAACATTTACAGTTGATAAACATACTTCTACAGCTCCAACAAGATCTAACAATGGCGTTATAGATGCCCCTAAATTATGCTTTTTCAGATTAAAAAAACCATTATTTTTTTCAGAAGGATCCATAAACCATCAACCTTCTGATACTATTGTTTTATTTGTAACTCATGCAGAATTTGTTAAATCTTTATTTAAATTTATTGGGCTATTTCATCACCAATATCATCTACTCATACACTCAGTATCACTTTTACACTTTTTTACACATGCTTTTCATATAGTATCATAATCAGGTTGCATGTTTTTTACATTGTATCATCTATTTGCTTCAACTAGTTTTGCTCAAGTTAGTGTTGATCAACTATCTGTAGATCATCTAAATATACTACAATCTTCAGCCTTAGTAATTGAAGCACCAGGTTTACCATAATAATAATTTACAAAATCTCTATATGAACAAAAATCTCACATATGCACTGATTCAAATAACACTAAATTACTTGATCATCAATTTTTCACAGCATCGTCAATCGCTCACTCTAAATTATCATTACCATTTTTCAATGTTTCATCAGCTATCATATCAATTGTTGATATAATTTCAGGAATAAAATGTGCATTTACTTTATCATCATTTTTTGACCGTCTTCAAGCATTGTATACATTTTTTCTTAACTCAGCAAGAGCACTGAAATTAAATGTTTCAGCAAAACTTTTTATATTTTGATCAGTTGAGTATCTAGTTAGCAAATCTGGAGCCTTATCAAATATATCATTTCATTGATATTCAGGTTCTTCTCCTGGTTTCGGCATCGCATCTTGCGTTATTGTTCATCATTCCCGAGTTACTGTACAAGTTTTTACTTTAAATCATCAATGTGGTCAATAAATTGCTAAAGTATGGGGAGCATGAGCTGCTCTAGGCTTCCATAGTCTTCAATCAGAAAATTCTTTTCTAACAGATCAATCATCTACAGTAAATGAATATTTACACGAACCGTTAAATGAAACTGTAATGTCTTTTCAATAAAAAGCTCATACATTTGGAAATCTACAATGATACCTATCCTCTGCTGCCTCTTCAGGGGTAACAGGTGCAGCTGGTTCTATTTTCTTTCATTCTGGTAATTCTGTTCAAGAAAAAGACTCAACTATTAGTTTAGATAAATTTTGTTCTTCTTCTCATAATACTTCCTCTTTTATGTTTTCTGCCTGTTCTTTAGTAAGTCTGTTGTATGCTAAATCTTCTTTGTTATTTTGTGCTGACTTATAACCCTTATAATTAAGAGTATTCATTGCTTCTTTTTCTCTGAATTGATCAAAATAAAAAATATATGGCTCATATTCATCTAGTTCTTTATCAACTTTTGCTCAAGTTGAGGATAGTTCTCAAGGAACTTTATCTTCAGGATTTCAATTGATTATTCATTTTTCCCTATCAAACAATCATTCTCAAACATAAAAATCATGATTTTTATCAAAATAATCTTTTATTGCTTGTATATCATCATCCTCATCTCATGTATTTGGAGAAACTACTCAATGCCAAATCTCAGGTTCTATATTAATATTGGTATTTTCTGATTTAATATAAATTCACTCTTCATGATTATAAACATATGACTTTTTATCAAAATCTGTATAAGGAATTATAGTTTTAGAGAAATTGTCTCAATCTTGAACAACTGGTAAAGGAATATCTCAAACAAGTAATGTTCAAACTAGTTTTGATTCAAAATCTGCATCTTCGTCAATTGATTTATATCACTCATAATACAGAGACTCTATTAATGAAGCAATTTGAAATGCTGAAGCATCTTTTGGAGTTGGAACTAAAACTACCCTTGTCTCTTTTAATACCCCCTCTATATCACGAGCATATCTATTTAATACTCAATCAACATCATCATATATATCATCATCAACTATTACTGAAACTAAATTATAAAATTCTTTATTTTCAGCATGAGCTTTTCCAAAAAATTGAGAAAATGGAACTCTAAATCCTAGATTAAACAGTATAAAAAATATCAAAGAAGTAGCAACTATTTTTTGATAGTATGTATAATCATTTTTAGTAATTTTTTTGAATTTGAATTTTTGTATATTTAGAGTCTTTAAAATACCTTTAAATTTATAATATTTAAAAATATCTTTAAAAAATATAAAATTTTTAAGAAGTTTCATCTTTTGTTTTTATGATTACAAAAGTACAAAAAAAACAGTTTTTAACATTTTAGTTAAAAACTGTTTTAAAGCAAGAGAAATTATACAAATTTTGTGTACAACAATTTCTGCTATTTGTTCAGTAAAATAAATTTTACTGTTATTTTTGAAGTTTCAAGTATTTATTAAACTAATAAATATCTAAATTTAACTCCACTTTTCTTGTTCCCAAGAAACTATTTTATCTATTTCTGATACACTTATTTTAGTGTCTATTTTTTGTCATTTTAGATCTATAAAAACTTGTGTTTTTCAGGTCTTTAGTGTTTGTAAAAAAGTCTTTAGGTCTTGCAGGTCTGTTTTTTTTGCATGTGTTGGGATTGGAATAATGTATTCGATGTTATTTATTTCATCATTTTCAATGCAAATACAGTTATTTTCAACAACTTCTTCCTCACTTTCACTATCTCAGTTTTCAGTATTTGTTTTTATTTCTTTTATTTCTGCAGTTTCGTATTTTACTTCATTTGAAACAATGGTCTCAGATTTATTTACTATCCTAATTCATCTTTTAAAGTTATCAAACATAGACAAATCTCTTGCTTGGTCTCTGACTTTTGATAGGGTTATTATTATCGATTTTCTTGATCATACTGCTCTTCTTCAGTACTCTAAATCTATATTTAGGTTTCATTCAACAAGTATGATTTTTCAGATTGCAATGCTATCCTTAACATCATTAAATTCTCTATCAAATATAGTTACTTCAAAATCATAATCAAATCCCTCGCAAGTCAAAAATACCATATTTTTTCATGTTTTTGTGATTATCTTTCTCACATCAGTGATAACTCATATAGTTTTTACTGGTTTTTCTCTTATATCGCCCAAAAACTTTTTCTTTTTTTCATCCGTTTCTTCTTTTTCATAAAGTAGTTTTAGTTCATCCAAAGACATTTTTAAGTGTTTTGTATTACTTGATCTTTTTTCGCAATATCTTTTTAGTCAATCAAGCGGATGCCCAGATACCATAAACCCTAGTACTTCTTTTTCGAAAAATAATTTTTCTTCATATCTGATCTGATCTCTGTTTCTTAACACAAGCTTTTCTTGAAAGTCAGAAGTATTCATATCAAAAAGCCCTATTTGAGAACTACTTTTTTTATTATCATCTTGTTTTGCAAATCTCAAGATATCCTCCATATTGTTGTAAATCTCTGATCTGTCTCATAAATCATCTAAACTTCATGATTTTACTAGTGCTTCAAGTGATTTTTTGTTTATTACTTCCTTTCAAACAAGTTTAACAAATTCTTCAAGACTCTTAAATTTTCATCATTCTAAATCTTCTCTTGTCTCTATAATCTTGTTTATTGGTCAATCTCAAAGTCATTTTATTGCTTTTAACCCAAATCTTATATTGTTATCATCTATATATGTAAAATGTTTTAATGATTCGTTAACAGAAGGAGGTAGTATATTGATACCATTATTTAGACTTTCTGTTACTTCAAGCGAGATTCTATCAAGATCTTCTTCATCCGATACCATCATCGCAGTTATAAACTCAGTTCTGTGGTATGCTTTTAAATAAGCCGTTTCGTAAGCAATCAAAGCATAACAAGCAGCATGAGATTTGTTGAAACTATAATCTGCTGCTGGCATTATCATCTTTTCATAGATTGTTCTTGAAGTTTCTGGCTTGTATCATCTAAATGTCTCAGCTTTGCTTATAAACTCTATTTTAAGTTTTTCAACTACATCTTTTTTCTTTTTTCAAACTCATCTTCTTAGCATATCAGCTTCAGCAAGTGAAAACCCCGCCATAGATTGTACTATTCTCATCAGTTGCTCTTGATAAACTGCTATTCAGTAAGTTATGTCCATAAATGAACTTAGATCTTCAAATAGCTTTGTTCTCTCTTCTGCAATAACTTTTTTGCCATACTTCTTTTCTAGTTCCTTAGCCAAATCCTCATACATATAATCAATCTCTTCTTTTCCATATTTTCTGTTGATGTAAGTTTCGATAAATTGCATTGGACCAGGACGATAAAGTGCAACCATAGCAATTATATCATTGAAACTTGTTGGTTTTAGATTTCTAAGCCACATTCTCATACCATCAGACTCAAATTGAAATACCCCTGTTGTATCACCTGCAGCGAATATATCAAGTACATTTTTATCATCAAGTGAAATTCAAAGTATATCTAAATCTATGTCTTTATTTTTCTTTAGTATCTTACCTGTTCTTTTGATAATACTCAGGTTTCTAAGCCCCAAAAAATCCATTTTTAGAAGTCATAAATCTTCTAGAGGGTAAGCTGAGTACTGAGTAATAATAGTTTTTGAATCTTTTGGTGGATGTTGTAGTGCAGTATAGCTTGTCATCTTTTCTGGAGCAATTATTACAGCACATGCATGAACTCAAATCTGTCTGACATTTCATTCTATTTTTAGTGCATCATCAATTATCTCTTTGTAAAGAGGATTTTCGTCATATGCCTTTTTGAATTCTATAGATTCTTCAAGTGCTTTTATAAGCTTTGTTCCTGGTTTTTCTGGAATCAATTTTGCAAGTTCATTCATCTCAGTATACAAGACTCATCTAACTCTTCATACATCTTTCACTGCAGCACGAGCAGCAAATGTACCAAAAGTACAGATCTGAGCAAGGTGATCTGCTCAGTATTTATCTCTACAATAATCAATTACTTGATCTCTTCAGTTATCTGCAAAGTCGGTATCTATATCTGGCATCGAAACTCTGGCTGGGTTTAGAAATCTCTCAAAAAGGAGATCAAATTGCATCGGTTCTATATCTGTAATTCCTGTTAGATAGGCTAAGAGTGCTCCTGCGGCTGATCATCTACCTGGTCAAACTGGAATTCAATTATTTTTTGACCGCATTATATAATCTGATACAATCAAAAAGTAAGTATCAAATCACATTTTGTGAACTACAAATAATTCATACTCAAGTCTATCTATTCTTTCAATAGTTTTTTCATCCAAAGTAGCAATTATTTCTTTTTTTCTTGGAGTAAAATACTTTTTAGAAGCTTGTCTAAGCTCTTCTACTGTTGAATCCTGAAGTGATTTTGCTAGTGGATCAATATCTATTTTTTTGATAAATTCTTCAATTTGTTCTGTAGTAAATTCTGTCTTAAATCTAGTATTCATTCAATGAAAACATAGGTATCTTAAGTACCGTTCATCAGAATTAAGAGTTTTTAGTTTTATTATTTCTTCTTTCAGTTTTGTATTTTCTATTTTATATTTTTCATCTATTTCCTCTGGCAACTTAAACACCGGAATAAGTATTTTTCACATCTCGATATTAATATCAACCTGTGTTGATATTCTCTCTGTATTCTCTAAAGCTACAGGAATATATCAAAATAGTTTATTCATTTCTTCTTCACTCAAAAAAGAGTAATCTCAATTTTTTAGACTTGGTCTATCATGATTATCTATAGTATGACCAGTTCAAAGAGCCTGAATTACATCTTGAGTTTTTTTATCTTCTTTGTTGATATAGTAGCAATTATTACAAGCAACAACTCATACATTGTATTTGTTATGTAGTTCTACAAGCCTTGCTGTAACCAAATCTTGTTTTGGTATATCTTTGTGTTCAAGAAGTTCAAGATAAAAATTATCAGCTCAAAACACTTTTTGATAAGCTTTTATCCTATCCATAATAGCTTCTTCTTTTTCTCCAGATAAAATATAAAATGGGATTTCTCCTCCAATAGGTCAACTTAAAGCTACCAAATCATGAGAAAATGGTTTTATATCTTCTATATTTATTCTACCGCTTCAATCTAAATTTGTTTTTGTTATTATCTCAATCAAGTTGTTGTAACCTGCTTTTGATTTGGCTAATAGTACTAGTTTATGGCTGATGTTTTTATCAAGCATTCCCTCAACATAGATCTCAGATCAAAGTATAGGCTTTATCCCATTATCTTTTGCTTTTTTATAAAATTCATGGCATCAATAGACATTCATCGTGTCAGTAATAGCCACACTTGTCATACCAAGTGCAACTGCTTTTTTCACATAATCTATTGGTTTTGGAAGTCACTCAAGTATAGAAAAATGTGTATGATTGTGTAGATGAGTGAACATGCAAAATAATTAACAATTAATAAATAACAATTAATAATTATTGTATAAATTTTTTTATAAAATGCTAGTTTTTTGGAATAAAAAAGTAGAATGATTGTTTTATTTTCATTCTACTTTTTATGGAATAACTTAGGAATTTCTTACTTTTTTTGTTTATTTTGTTTCTTGTATAGTAAAGCTAATATTAAGCCTGATATTAATCAAATTATAGCTCAAAAGATTAGATATTTATAAACAAATCTATTAGTATTTTCTGTTTTTACTACTTTTATTGTCTCAGTATTTCATATATTATATCAATCACATTCTGGAAGATTATTAATATCACTACTATTATCTTTATAATATCAGCTCATAATTGAATTAACTGGAATTTCTCAGATGTTATCGATTGGTATTATTGAAGCAATAGTTTTATCTATTCATCATGTATATACATAAACTTTTCAAAAAGTAGCTTCTTCTACTTTAAAAAAATATGTCTTTCAATATTGCTTATAGTCAGGAATAAATTGAGGAAGAGTTAAAACATCTTGAACTTGGTATCATCAATCAAAATAAGCTTTAAAACATGTTTCATGATACTTTGTAACAGCTGTAAATTCTGTTATAATTCAATTATCTCTTTTTATCCTTAATTTAGTCAATTTAAAACAATCAGGTTTAATAAAGTATTCATCAAATCACACTATCTTTCAATGAATTTTACATGTATATCAAGGTAATTCAGCATAAATAAATTGTGTATTTATAGAGATTATAAGTAATCCAATAAATACTTTTAATGTGTTTTTCATAAATACAGGTTAAAAAATCCTTACATTTTTGTTTTCTTTAATTTTTTGTAAATTATAGTTAATAAAACTCATATAATTATTCAAAAAATCAAATATTCATAAATATCTTTTTCTCAATAATTTATTTTTATATTTTCTTGATTTTTTTCTATATTTAATTTGTATCAATAGCATTCTGGAAGGTTTTTAAAATCACTTGGTTCTTCTTTATGCATTCATAACATAATTGAAGGGATTATCATTACTCAAGGAGAGTCAATAGGTATTTGTTTATCAACTATAATTCAAGTTCACATATTTACACTACTATAAGCTTTATCCTCTATTTTAAAATTAAAAGTTTTTCAAAATACCATATCTGGTATAAATTGTGAAATATTCAGAACATTAGAAATCCCTTCTCATCAATCAAAATACATACTAAAACATGTATCGTTATATCTTGTTACAGCAGTAAAATCATAAATCGTATTTTGTTGTGTTAAAATATGTATTTTTGTAAGTTGAAAGCAATTAGGTTTAATAAAATATTTATCTAAACCTACAATTTTCCCTTTAATTTTACATGTATAATTTATTTTATCAGGTCAAATAATACTTCATTCATTAATCATATAATTAAGGTTTAATAGTAAATTTAGTTACAGCATAAGCAACTTTATCATTTGGTCATCAATATGAAATTGCAGATAGATTTTGATCTAAAGTTGAATAATACAATGTACATACATTATTAACTTTTTTACAATTTCACCACCCCATATTCATACGAACTATATTACTATTTGAAGGAGATGATTTATATCAATATGTAACTGTCGCATGTCATTCTAAGGCTGTTGATGAATTTTTCATATGTGTTATTATAGGTCTTCAAGCATTAATTTCAGACTTAACAATTGAAAATAAGCTTGATACGGTTCAAGTAACATAACTACTTGTAGTATTTTTATATCATTTATCTATTGCATACTGCTTTGCTTTTTGTACATTACTAGATGTAGTACTTCAATAATACACATTTGTGCTTCAATTACGAATACATGTAGTTCATATATATGTTTTTACACTGTTTACCAATGTCTGTACTGTAGTTCAAATTCATTCTGATGGAGCAGTTCATGATACTAAATTTGTAAAAGTTCATTGTCTATCATAATATCAAAATAATATAGC
>SAAG01000087.1 GCA_010119095.1 Candidatus Altimarinota bacterium | reverse complement strand
AGAGAAGAAATAATTGATTGAGCTATAGAAATAGTTGGAGCAGAAGTAAATGCAAACTCTAATTTGAGACACTCATTAATTGAAGAATTGAAAGAAAATTGAGTTATAATATCAAACAAAAAATGAGAAAAAGCACTAGAAAAACTAAATGAAAAAGATAGAGAACAAATTTCTAAATTTGATATCTATGCAGAATTTGCAATAAAAATAAATCAGATAAAACCATATCAGATTTTGGCATTAAATAGATGAGAAAACTTGTGAATTTTAACTGTGAAAATAGAAAAAGATGAAGAGATATATGATAAAATCGAGTGGAATTATTCAAAGATACTGAAACTAGAATGATTTATAGAAGAACTTAAAGAAGCATTTAAAAGATGATATGAAAACTTGTTTGCATCAGTTGAAAATGAGCTTAGAAGTGAGTTAAACGAGGCTTGAGAAGATGATTCTATAAAGGTATTTCAGACAAATCTGGAAGCACTACTTATGACAAAACCTGAAAAAGTAAATTGTATATTGTCTGTTGATCCTGGTTTTAGAGTAGGTTGTAAAATCTGTGTTTTGGATAACTTGTGAAATCCAGTATTTTTTGACAAGATTTATCTTTACGAGATTGAAAGTGCTAGGACAAAACTGCAAGAAGTAATCAAAAAATATTCTCCAGATGTAGTTGTAATTGGTAACGGTACTTGATCAAAAGAAACTTCAGCTTTAGTATCTGAAGTATTTGATAAGGATGTCTATATAGTCAATGAATCTGGGGCATCAGTTTACAGTGTATCAAAGGTAGCAGAAGAAGAATTTCCGAAACTCGATAGTCTAGATAGATGAACAGTATCAATAGGAAGGAGGTTTATAGATCCCCTATCTGAGCTTGTAAAAATCCCAGTTTGAAGCATATGAGTTGGGATGTATCAACATGATATGCCAGAAAAAAAACTAGAACAAAAACTTGGGTATGTAGTAGAGAGTGCCGTAAATGAAGTATGAGTAAATGTAAATACAACTTCTGTTTATGTACTTAGTCATATCTCATGAATTGATAAGAGACAAGCAAAAAAAATCTATGATAAGAGACCTTATAAATCAAGAGTTGAGATTAAGAAAGTATTGTCAGAAAAGGCTTTTGAACAAGCAATTTGATTTTTGAGAGTCCCTGAAAGTAAGGAAGAACTTGATAATACAGATATCCATCCTGAACAGTATGCACTTGCAAGATACATAATCGGCAATAGTAAGATAAAAGTAGATGATGAAATGAAAAAACTATATCCAGAAGTGACTTCAGATACTATCTCATTTATACTTTCTTCTTATAATAATTTGTGAAAAGAAAAAAGGATAAATAGTACTCATACAAAAGCAAGAAATACTGCAGTAGAAATCAAAGAATGAGATGTAGTTGAATGAGTAATTAGAAATGTAGTTGCTTTTTGAGCATTTGTAGATATCGGTACAAAAAATGATTGATTAGTTCATATATCACAACTCAGTGACACTTTTGTAAAAAATCCTATGGATGTTGTAAAGGTCTGAGACAGAGTAAAAGTAAGAGTTACAAAGATTGATGAAAAGTGAAAGATACAGTTAAGTATGAGGGAGATTTAAAAAATAAAACCAGTTTTTAAAACTGGTTCTTTTTTTATATTTGAATTTTTCGCTAAAATCAGTATATTTTAATGACCTAATTTTAATAAAAATATATGAAAAAAATAATTATTTTACTGTTTATTTCACTATTTATATTTTCTTGTTCTGAGCAAGAAGAAGAGATAGTAAAAGTTGAAAAAGTAGATACAACTCCAAAGACGATTTTGGCTTTATGAGATAGTTTGACTGCTTGATATGGAGTATGAGAAACTGAAAATTATCCATACAAATTGTGAAAAAAACTTGAAGAAAATGGATATAAATACGATATCATAAATGCTTGAGTCAGTTGAGATACTTCAGCAAATCTGAAATCAAGAGCATCGCTTTATCTAGAGAAAAACCCTGATATAGTGATACTTGTGATAGGATGAAATGACTGACTTAGATGACTTCCAGTAGAAGATATGAAACAAAATATACTAGATATAATAGCTATGTATGAGAAAGATGGAGTAAAAATAGTACTATGATGAATGGATATCCCTGCAAATTTATGACTAAGTTATAAAAGTAGTTTTAAAAATGTTTACAAGGAAATTGCAGATGAAAAAGATAAAATCTATTTTTATGAATATTTTCTTGAATGAGTTGCTTGAGATAGGATGTTGAATAATGATGATTTGATTCATCCAAATTGAGGTTGATATGATATAATTGTTGGCAAATTATTCACATTTCTAGAAGAAAATAAATTAATAAATAAATAATATCCTATGATACAAATAAAAAAATTATCTAAATCATTTGATTCAAATTGAAATAAAGTAAATATATTTAAAAATCTAGAACTAGATATAAAAACATGAGATTTTATATCTATCGTATGAACTAGTTGAAGTTGAAAAACTACTTTTTTAAATATGTTATCTTGAATAGACAATGATTATAAATGAGAGATTTTTATAGATTCTATAAATTTTACTAAACTGAAAGAATCAGAAAAAACAGGTTTTAGATGAAAAAATATCTCCTATATCTTTCAAAATTTTAGACTTGTAGATAATCTGACAGTTTGAGAAAATGTAGACTTGATAGTTGATTTAAACAATTTGGAGAGAAATTATAAGACAGATGATATACTTAAAATAGTTTGATTATATGATAAAAAAGATACTTATGTGTTTAATTTGAGTTGATGAGAATCTCAAAGAGTGGCTATAGCAAGGGCTTTTGTATGAAAAACAAGTCTACTTTTAGCTGATGAACCTACTTGATCTCTGGATATAAGCAATAAAAAGATCATTATGGATCTCATAGTAAAACTTCACGATGATATAAAAAATACAATTATCATGATTACTCATGATGATGAGATAGCAAAGATGGCATCAAAAGTATACAAGATTAGTGAAAAAATACTCATAGAAACAAAATAATATTAAAATAAGTAATTATGATATTTAAAAAAGTATACAAAACTATATTTGGAAATTGAAAAAAATATTTTATTTTTGTATTTTTGTCAGTATTTTTTAGCTTGTATTCTTATACTCTCTCAAACAATATAGTTTTATCAGTTGAAAATTATCTCAAATCAGAGCTAAAACCTATGGTTTGATGAGATGTCGTTATGTCTCCAAGAGATGAGGAAATCGTAAAAACAGAAACCCTTGATAAATACAAAGATATATTTGATATAGCTAGAACTGTTTCAATAAACTCAACTATCTTTGATAAAGATAACAAACCTGCACTTGTAAATCTAGTTTATAGTACTCCAAATTACCCTTTTTATAACTCTTTTACTTATGATACTATAAACTCTTCTGGAGCTTTAATAGTAGACAAAAAAACTTATGAAAAATACTGAAATACTATTGAAATACTCTGAAAAAAATATGCTGTAAAATGAGTTATCAATATTTCCCCATTATGAGATATCTCTCTATATAGTGTTTCAAACAACATATACTTACCACTTGAATATTTCGATACTAAATTAAATTCTACAAACTCTAGAATAGATTATGATTATTATCTAAAATTTAAGTGAAATTATGATGAAAAAGTCATAAATACTCTAAAAGCTGATACTTCCCTAAAATGATTTAGAATCAGAAGTCTAGAAGATAGAAATGAAAATATCTCAAATATAACAGACAGATTTTATCTCTATATAAACTTTTTTAATCTGACAATTTTTGTTTTGACTTTCTTTATAATAATACTTTCACTTGAAACATTTTTCAAGAAAATAAAATCAAATATATGACTTTTAAATATATTTTGATTAAATAAAACCAAGATACTTTTTTATACCATATCTATCTTAGCATTAGTATTTTTGATATCATTTATACTCTCATATATAGCAAATTTCTTTACTATAGAAGCCATAAAAACACAGTATGATTTCTTTTCTATGCACCAGATATCATTTATAAAGTGAATAATCATATCATTTATATTGTTAATTATCTGAGTTTTTTCTCCATTTTACAAAATCTATAAATCAGATTTACAATCTCTACTAAAAGATTCTTCCAATTTTTCAAATTTTAAGATAATTGATTATATAATCTATTTATCACTTATATTTATCTGATTTTTGAGTATAAATCTGGTTTCTTGAATAGATTTGCGGTACTCGCTACTTTATAGTTTTTGTTTAATTATCTTGATAGTAATCTTTTACTTTATCATAGATTTTATTCTCAATTTTGGTTTTAAATTATTTAAAAAAGATAAAGTAAATTTTTATATTTTTGATGCAATTAGGTCTACTATAAAGCCCGGAAATGTATCATTTTTGATAATATTTTCTTCTATTATCTCTTTTATTTCCATTTTTATTTTTTATGTATTTTCTGATACTTTTCTAAGCTATCTGACAAATATTAATCAAAATAGTCGTGATACATTTGTCATCAATGT
>SAAG01000086.1 GCA_010119095.1 Candidatus Altimarinota bacterium | reverse complement strand
AGTTCTCAATCTATTCTGTATCTGAGTCTGACATATGAGTTAAGTGGTTCAACATGTATATCTGATGCATCTCATAGAACAGCTCAAAGAATAATGTAATCACAGATTTGTTGTACATTGTCTCACTTGTAAACAAGATTTTTTAAGCTTTCTAGGACTTCTTTATACTGCATCTTTTTTGTTTTTATTTTTTAAATATTTAATTTGTTGTTTTTTCTAGTACATCAAGTAATTTATTTATCTCTAAAACTTTTTTATAAGCCTTGTTTAAATCAACTTTTTCTTTTTTTATCTCGTTTATTGTTACATCTAATTCTTTCAAATAAGCCAATGCCTTTTCTATTTTTGATTTTGAAGCTGATGTTAGATCTTTATCGCTTTTCTTTTTTGATAAATCACTTAAAATTTGGTTGTATCTTGTAGACAGATTATTAACTCCCTCCATTATCTTGTAGTTTGGTACACCTTTTACATAAAATCTTACATTTAGAGAAATACTCATTTTTTCTCATCATTGTGTTCTTTTTACAAAAGATATAAGTTTTTCGTTTAGGTTTGGTTCTAGTCAAGAATCTATGTAATCACTGATTTTTATTCTCTCTATATCTATAATTTGATTTTTAAGTATATTTGTATCTCAAAATCCATTTAGAGATTTATTTATAAAATTGTCTTCATAAACCTCTATTTCACCATCCTCATTTATATTTATTGATCAGACATTTTCTAAAAAGTAAATAAAATCAAGTATATCTTTTTTCTTTCCAGTTACATCAAAAGTATATGGGATATAGAAAATCGTAGTGTCTAGTGCAGAATCTTTGTCATTTGAATACTCTGTTAATGTATTTAGATTTCAAACTGTTAGATTTTTATTAGCCATTTCAAGATTAAATGTATACAAAATAGATTCTATATATGTTATAAATTTTAAATCTGTCATAACTCATTCTTCATTTTCGATATTTTCCTCTACATAAGTTGGTAATATACTTTTATAACTATCTTGGATTTCTATATATTGTTCGTTACTTTGTGCTTTGTTTACTTCCAATACCTTTTTACTAAAAAAAGAATTATAGTCTTCTCAATCTTTATTGTTTACGAAATTTGAGTTATAAAAACTTGCATCTGTCTTTTTTAATAGACTTGCAAGGTATAGATTAGCTTTAAATGTATTTTTTAGTGTATTAAATTCCTCAAATGTTAATCATTTTTTCTTTATCAATTCAATACTATCAATTTTTTTAGCAACATCTTTTTTTTCTTCTCAAATTTCATTTATTTTTGGATAAAGAAAAAATAAGAGAAAACATACAAGAACTGTCATTGTAGCCATTGAGAAAAAGAATCCTGTAACAATATATTTTGGTCTTTTTGTTTTTACTGTCATAATATTATTTAAAATGATAAATTATCTCAAGTATATTTCATTTCAAGATTAAAATTGGTTTTATATATGTAAAAACCAAAATTTGTAGCTTCTTGAGAAAATGTTTTTTGTTTATTAACTAAAGAAAAGTTTGTTGACTGTGTTTGTATGTAGTTTAAAAAGCTAACTGCTACTGAAATAGAGGTACCATTTACCTTTTCTTTTCAATCACTTCAAACTATCTCATCCCATTCAGTCGAATAAGCCTCACAATTTGCTCTAAATATGTTGTTTGAATCAATTTCTATATTTCTACATATGATTTTGTTTCTATCAACAAAATTATAATCGCTTTTTAGTTTTTCAAATTCTTCTATTATATTTAATACTTTTAATCTATCTCTTGTTTTACTAAGTAAAAAATCTTTTT
This sequence comes from Candidatus Altimarinota bacterium, assembly GCA_010119095.1. Lineage (GTDB taxonomy): Bacteria > Patescibacteriota > Gracilibacteria > BD1-5 > UBA6164 > Altimarinus. The sequence continues at coordinate 2,807 of SAAG01000086.1, read as the reverse complement.
CTTTTGTATTACTAGATTTTAATTCATAGATTTTTGGTATAAGTTCAACTATTTTTCAGAATTGTGTTTGTTTTAAAGTATCTAAGTCTTTAGTTATCTTTTCATTGTAAGTTTTTATTGACGAACAGTCTTGTCATGCTATATATTCACTAGCTTTAGATCACATAAACATTGGACAAAACAGATTTAGATATGAGTTTTGGTAAAAACTATCTGATCTTTGAACAAAAATATATGTTCAAAACAATAATACTACTATAAAAAGTAAGTAATTAAAAAACTTGAAAATCCCGGAATAAAACGATAAGTGATCGTAAATATCCTTACTTTTTTTTATATTATCAGAATCATTTCTCTGAAAAGAATTTTCCGATATTTCATTAAAGATATTTAGATCTTCAAAATTGTTATTTTTTTCAGCATCCATATTTATTAATTCAAAAATAAATTTAATTTATAATATCATACTTATTTTTAAAAATCAAAATATACCACCTTTACATCTTGCTTAATCTATCTATAATATCATTTTTTGAAATAAGATTTATATCTATTTCTGTTGGAAAGGCATTGATAAATACTTTTCACCACTCTGTTGAAAAAATCCTATCATCTAAAAAAATAACAACTCATGTGTCTTTTTTGGTTCTTATCAATCTTCAAAATCATTGTTTAAGTTTTATGATTGATTTTGGTACAGAATATTCTGAAAATGGATTAGAGTAAAGTTTACTTCTTGATAAAAATATTGGATCTGTTGGTACTAAAAATGGTATTTTATGGATAATAAGATATTTTAATGGCTCTCAAGGGATATCAATTCATTCCCAAAAAGAATCAGTTCAGAGTATTATACTATTATTATGTGATTGTAAGAAAGTATCCAATACCTTATTTTTAGAACCATAAATTGACTGAGCAAGTAATTTTGATCATAGAGATTGTACAAAAAAATTTAAGCTAACATATACATTTCTTACTGCAGAAATCGAAGTAAAAAGTACCAATGTATTTCATTTTAAAATACTAAACATATCTTTTAAAAAATCTAGTACTGTTGAAAAGTTATTTTTTATGCTTCAAATATCTTTTGGTATAAAAACTTTTGCTTGGTTTTTATAATCAAAATCAGTTTCATAAATCTGGAAATCAAATCAATCTAGTGAAAGTGTCTTTTTTATGTAATCAAATTTTCCTGCAATTGTAAGTGTTGCACTAAATAAAAAACAATTATCCAGGTAATCCCAAAAATTTATCCTAAGATACTTTCAAATGTCTAGTATAGTATATTCTATTTTAATCCCTTCATAGTCGTTGTATGATGCTATTTTTATATATTCTTCATGGTTATTGTTGTCTACTATTTTGTCTACAATGTCTACTATCTTATCTATATTATTTATCTCTCTAGAAAAATCATATTTTACTGATAAAAGCTCCACTTTTAAATCCAAAAGGGAAGACTTAAAAGTACTTCAAAGTTTATAAAAATATTCCGTTTGATTTTGATAAAATGTACCATCTAATAATGCATTGATATAAAAATTTTCGTTGTTTGTTTTTTGTTTTAAAAATGCATTAAATATATCTAAAAAAAGTGTTATGTTTGACAGAATTTCTTGTCAAATTGATCTAAGATTAGTTGCATCTATAAAATTATACTTGTATATGTTTTCCGTATAACCTAAAATATCTTCTAATTGTTTAATGGAAAATGTATTTTTTAAGCTTTCTGTTGCAATATCTTCAATAGAATGAGCTTCATCTATAATCAGATTTTCTATTTTTCAAAAAAAGTTAAAATCGTTTTTTAGATCACTAAATAATAAACTATGATTAACTATTACTATATTTGCGATTTCTAGGTTGATTTTTTGATTATAGACAAATTCTTTTTTTAAATAAGGATTTTTTTCACCCAATGTTGACATATTGTCAGAGTTGACAAATTTTAAAAATTTGTATTCATAATTTGGATAAAATAATTCATCTAATTCTCCAAAAACAGTATCATATAGCCATAAAGATATCTTTGACAAGAAAGACACTTTTTCATAATCAAAATCAGTTTCTTTTACAAAGTCAAAAAAAGAATAAAGAGAGATATAATTTTTTTTACCTTTTATTTTTGTATAGTTAAAGTCGATTCATAGATGCTTTTCTACTATATCCATATCTTTATAATACATCTGATCTTGTAGTATTTTAGTTTTTGTTGATATAAATATCTTTTTGCTATTTTTTACTGAGTAAATTATTGCAGGGATGAGATATGCAAGAGTTTTTCAAATTCATGTTGGAGCTTCTATAACAGTTTTTTTACCATTATTTAAATTATCATATATATTTAAAGCCATTTTTATCTGACTTTCTCTTTGCTCAAAGTCTGGTATTTTATCAAAATATGACTCTATTTCTTGATTGATTAGTTCATCTTTGATAGGAGAAAATATCTTTTTGAAATTATTTTTCTTGATTTTGTCTAACTGTAATATGACAAAATCTTCAAATTTCATATCATAAACATCCTTGAATAATAGATTTTTTAAATATTTTATATTTGCATCATTTGAATTAAAAAAGAAGAAAGAAATAAGTCTTTTTTTATTTTCATCTAATTTATCAAATTCTTTAAAAAGTGCTTGAAAAAGACTAATTGTAGCCTTGGTATCATTTAATGCTCTATGAGCTCAGGTTAAATCGATATTGTAAAAACCTGCAAGATACTCTAAACTAAGTGATTTACAATTTAAAGACAAGAAATTGGCTAAAAAAAATGTATCTAAAACTATATTTTTTTGTATATT
>SAAG01000085.1 GCA_010119095.1 Candidatus Altimarinota bacterium | reverse complement strand
AAATAATCGTGGGCAGTTATGAGATGCTACAACTATAAACAAATCCTTGCCGGTTTTAATTGACTGAACAAATACATATAAATCAGTATCTCTATGATATTATCATACTTGTGCTATTAGGAGTGATAATCAATTATATTGTTGGTGACGGAATAATTACAGACAATTATGAGATTGAACATCAACAACAAGAACAATACCTACTTTGATAAATTCATGAAGTACATATAATAGTTTGTCTATGTGAAGTTACCATAGTTGTTGAATTAAAACTGATAATAGTTTGTATTGTTGGTGAAGAAATACATATTGACAAATGGGAGATTGAACAGTAATACAAAAAAGTACTCCAACTTTGATTGATACTTGAAGTACATATATGAAAGTAACTTGATGAATTGAACATACCTGCTGAATCAAATTTGATTGAAAAGTATATTGTTGGGGATATAATAATTTCTGACAATTAGGGGTAAATGTAACTGATACCTCAATTCCAAATGAGATAAATTAATTATCCTTTATAAGTCCCTAAAACTATACAAACGATTACCAAAAAGGCTACAATGTAGTCTTTTTTTGCGGGTACTTCTTTGAATACAAAATAAGCAAATGCCATATTTGAAAAAATAGTCAAAAGTCCAAGTAGAGTTGTTTGAATTATTCATTCATCTTGAACCAAGAATGCATAAACAAATCAAACTAAAAGCCGTGCAATGCTCTCGGAATTCATAAATAAAAGCATTTTTTTCTCAGTTCAAATAACACTTGTTTTTACTTCTTTTTTGTATGTTACTATCAATAATGCAAACAAAAATACAAATACATTTGAATAAAATAACAAATCAAGTGCAGTAAGTTTTACCAAAACTATAGCAAGTAAATTAGCTTTCAAAGCATAAATAAAGCTTCAAAAAACTACTGCAAAGGCATATTTATTAAATGTCAGATTTTTGAAATCTAGACTTCATAATACAAGGATAATTCATGCAATAATTACATATATGCAAGATTCTACACTAACCCCACTTCAAAATATTAAAAATCAAAATAATACAGTAAAAATAGTCTCAGACTCTTGATATGGAGCGAGTACTGCCAATTTTCATTTTTATAAGCATAAGCAAATAGGGAACTAACAAATATACTTATAAATCATATTAAAATCAAAGTTCAAATTATTTTAAACTCGAATACATTTATTAATCCTTGAAATCAAAACACTATTGCAGAGAAATATACAATAGTAATCAAACACAATGATACTCACCAACTTATAAATTGATAACCTAAATCAGAAATTTTATTTTCTGATACCAATACAGCTTTTTTATATGCAATATCTCATAGAGAAACCAACAAAGCCATAGAATTCAGTAAAACATATTTTTCTAACTATTAAATATTTCTTTTATAAAATTTACAATTTTTTGAAATAATGATAGATTTTTATCTTTATCTCAAAACTTTTTTTTATCAATCCTTTTTAAACTGTTTTTTACATCAATGTTGTTTCATTGTACTTTTACTAATTTTCTATCAATTGCATATAAAAATCATCACATTATATTTATCCCAATTCATGATTTCGGATTTATTTTTCTTACAATTACTCATAATGCATTATTAACTTTTTGAATAGTATGAACTCTAAAATCATCATCGTTTAAAGCTTTTTTATATTCCTCTTTAGTGATTCTTAGATTGTCAGGAAGTATTTTGTCGATATCTTTTGTATTTTCTATCTCATCTATCTTATCAAAAATCTCATCTATTTCACTCTGTGTTATAAAATCAAATTCAACTATATCTTCAACCAATTCCTCAGTTTTATAATCAAGAACTCAGTCTTCAAGCATCTCTTTTAACTCAAAAAGATTATCTTCAGCCTTTTCTTGTATATCTATTTCTTTTTTTTCTTTTTTGTTTCTTCAAGAGACTTTTGTTTAATCTCTTGTTCTTTTTTCTTTAGTTTCTCATTTTTTTTATCTTCTTCTTCTTCGAAAACTCATGGATTTGTCATAAAATAAGCTTTAAAAAATAAACCTTTAATCTATTTTATACTAAATTAAAGGTTTTGTAAAAGAATTTTTTATAAATTATTTATGATATCTTTTATTGCATCTTTATTTTTTATTTTCTTAAAAATATCAAGTTTTATCTCTTTGTATCAAGCTTTCAAAAAATTTATAATCTTGCTAGTACTTTTTGTATGAAATCATAAATTATATTTTTCCAAAAAATCTATATTTTCTTTTTCTTGTCATTCTATATAGTAAGGTGTTATCATATAAGTATCTTGTGCTATACATTCAGAAACTATAGCTCAACCTGGTTTTGAGATAAATATATCTATATTTTTTAATTCATCTTTAATATTAAGATATGTTGTATACTTATACCTTTCATCATTTATTTCGTTTTCAATTTTATTATACACATAATCATTTCTTCATTTTATTATAATTATTTTCTCATAAAAATCTTCAATTATGAGTTTTGCTAAGAGTCTTTTACAAAACTCATAAGGGAATCAAGTTAGTAGTATTGCGATTATTTTATTATTTAAATTTAATTTATCAAAAAAATATTTTTCTTCAATAGGAAAAAAAGTAGTTATTACATCATCTTTTCTATGAGGTAATTTTTTTGATAAATCATTTTTTGCATAATCATCAATTACAAAAAATTTATCTATATATTTGTCTTCAAAATACCAAGGTAAGGGTATAGAAGAATCCGTGATTACAACTCAATATTTAAAATGCAGCTTATGATTTTCTTTGTGATGTCATACAAAGTATTGAGATATCGGGAATACTGAGATTATATAATCAGGATTTAAATCATTAACCATGTTATCGAATTCTTTTGAATATCTTCATGTAAAATATTTTTTTGCTATTATATTACTTGAATGAAGATCAACAATTTTAAAAAATCCTTTCCGCAAAATAGGATATTTTTCAGAACAAAACTTATAAAAACTCTGTGAAAATTGTTTGGATTTAAGCATATTTGCAAAGTCAAAAACTTGAACTATTTCTCATTTCTCTTCTAAATGATTTTTTATTCAATTTTTAGCAGCATTGTGTCAATCTCAAAAACTTCCTGTTAGAATCAGATATTTTTTGTTCATAATTTGTTTTTTATACAAAAAAATTAATCTATAGTCTATTTTATCCTAAATTAAAGTTTTTGTAAAATTAAGAGATTTTTATTTATGCTTTAATAATAATTTTTCTTGAATAGGCAATTCTCACTTAAATCAATATTGACGAGAAAATTTGGATGTTTGTTTATCAAATGATACTATCTTTGAATTTTTTCAATCAATAAATCTATATAAAGTGTTTTGTATTTCTTCTTGATTTGTAACTTGGATATATCAGTTTTTCAATGATACATTTATAGTTTGGATTCTTGGGGTTTCAAGATAAATAGTATTATAAAATTCATGCATTTTCATTGTAATATCTCATAAATAAGAACTTCCATTTTTAATTCATCTTAAATTTCACAATACAACTTTTCAATCTAATCAAGATCATAAAATAGGTTCAGAAACCATTTGAAAAATCACATTTCATTCTTGTTCAATATAAAATATCCTCATTAATCTATTTTTGATCAAATCTATAATTTGTTCAGTTTCAAAAGTCATTCTTTTTTCTTGAGGAAAATCACAAGTAGAAAGATGTAAAAATTTTTTAATTCATTTTTCATCTAAATCTCAAAAAAGTTTAGTTTTAACTAAAGTCATTCAAATAAAAAAATAATATTTTAAAAATCCCAACCTCACTTCATCGAACTTGACTGAGTATAATTAGTAACTGTTGATTCAAAAAAGTTTCATTTTTCACTGTTGTTATCTTGTAATCTATCTAAGTGTTTAAATGGATTAGTTATGATTTCTGGATACATTGGTTTTATTCAAACCAAGATTAGTCTCTGATTTGCAAGATATTTTGTATAATTTTCTATATTTATCTCACTCATACCTATCACACTTCAGGCTATGATATGCTTACTCCATTTTATCTCTTGTTCTACGGCCATTTCCATCATATCTAGGAGCATTTTCTCGTCATATATTGCAGGGAACTCATTTTTTATCTCTCTTATTATATTTGCAAAAAGTGTCACATGAGTTAGTTCATCTCTTCTGATGTAGTTTATCATCCTATCAGTTGCAACCATCTTTCCTTGATCAGCCAAAGTATCAAAAAAAGCAAATCAATTATAAAAATACAATCATTCAAGCAAATAATTTCCTACAATTCATCTAAACAAGTTTTTTTCGCTTGGATTATCTATAAAGTCTTGATAAATTCACCCTATAAATTTATTTCTCTCAAGAAGTATCTCATCATCTCTCCAAAAATAATAAATCTCATCTCTCACTTTTGATTCAACCACACTTTCCAAGATAGTTGCATAACTTTGAGAATGAATAGCCTCTTGATAAGCCTGAATTGCTAAAATTAAGTTCACTTCAGGAGCAGTTATATATTCATTAAAATTTGGCAGATTAACAGTCTGGATACTATCCAAAAATATCAAAAAAGACAAAATTCATTTATATGCTCTTTGTTCTCACTCACTCAAATCTTTTTTGAAACTCACACTATCTTCTCCAAGTCAACTTACTTTTTCAGGTACCCAAAAGTTACC
>SAAG01000014.1 GCA_010119095.1 Candidatus Altimarinota bacterium | reverse complement strand
ATTTCCTGCATTTCATTTATATTTGAAATACAAAAAATAATCCTTTTATTTTTAAGGAATTTATACCATTTTGTGCTTGGTGTAGCTTGGTGTAGCTTGGTGTAGCTTGGTGTAGCTTGGTGTAGCTTGGTGTAGCTTGGTGTAGCTTGGTGTAGCTTGTTAACATTTCATTGTTAATTAATACAATAATAAATATTATTTTATTAATTATAGTCTTTTTGTCAAAGAAAACTACTTTTTGAAAGATTTTTTGTATAATTTATTAGATTGAAATTTGTAAAAAAAAAAAATAAAATGAATATGTGTCAAGAAATTAATATGCCTTTTGAAAAATTAATAAAAGTTATTGATTGAAATTGAACTCTTCCATATTTAAGAATGTGTAAAATAGATGCTTGAGATTGAAACAAAATGTATGTTGATTTAAAAGATGTTAGACTCGTAAACTAAAAAAAAATCCCTGATAACTCAGGGATTTTTTTTAATATTTTGATTATCTAATTAATTGATTTTTACATCTAATCAACCAGCTTTTACATCAACAGCAGAATCTCAACCAATTTTAACTGTTGTATCAGAATTTGTACTACTATCAGAAGCAGTATCACTCTCAGTTGCAGTTTCTGTAGTTGTAGTAGTTTCTGTTGTAGTTTCAGTAGTTGTAGTTGTTTCTACATCTGCACCTTCTCCATCAACTTTAACTGAAGTTCCTCCAGCATCTACTTCAACTCAATCAGTTCAAACTTTTACTTCTGTTCCATTTGCATCTACTTTAACATCAGCATTTTCATCAGTAGGAGCTTTAGCAGTACAAGATGCCAATAATAACATAGTAACTAATAATAATGAAATTTTTTTTATATAATTGACTTAAAAAATAATGTAATTAGGTAATGCCTAATTAAAGCTATTACATGTTTTTTTATAAAAATGCAATATATTTTTATGGCAAGGACCAATAGGTTTTGCCGCCTAAAAAGTTCGTACCACCGGGCCAAAAGACCGGAGCAGCGGTCTTTCTAAATTTCTTATATAAGAAATTTACTCTCCTTGCAATTCCTACTAGCTAACTTAAAAAACTACTACAGATAAATATTTTCTTATTTACCCATAGTAGTTTTTTATGGCAAGGACCGTAGGAATTGCACCTACGCCTACTAGCTTCGGAGGCCAGTCACTCTTCTAATTAAGCTAGGTCCTTATATTTGCCAAAGCTATTATATAAAAAATCCAATAATTTCAAAATAAACTTTAAAAAATTGTTTTTATTTCTATAATTTGTATAATTAGCTTTCAACCAGTACCGGTTCCTACTCCTAGAAATATATTACATTTTTTAAAGTATAACCATATTAATCCTGAGGAACAGGTACTTACCATCGCTATATTTAAATATATTTTTCTTTATGCAAAAACAACAAATAATCGACGAAATAATATCCCTATCTTTAGAAAGAAACATCAAAACTAAAGATGATTTTCATAAAACCCAAAATGAAGTCTATAAAAAATACAAACTTCCAGAATGAATAACAGGAATAGATATACTTGAAAGATACAATGAACTTATAAAAACTAAAAACATCAAAGACAGTAATGATTTTAGAAAAGTACTTAGAAAGAGATGAGTAAGAAGCTTGTCTTGAGTAACTGTGATTTCACTCCTTACCGAAAATTTTCCTTGTCCATGAAAATGTGTCTACTGTCCAACATTTGAATGACTACCAAAATCATATATTCCAAATGAACCTGCAGTACAAAGAGCAAAACTAAACAAGTTTGACCCAATAATGCAGATTCATAATAGACTAAGATCACTTGAAATAACTGGACACAAGATAGAAAAAAACGATGTGAGAATCATAGGTTGAACTTGGAGTTGTTACCCAAAAAAGTACCAAGAAGAATTTATAAAATGAATCTATGATGCTTTCAATACTTATGATGATATGAAAGACCAAATAGATGAAACAGTAATCTCTTGAGACAAATTTTCAAGCTTTACTATGAAAGAGTGATATAATCTGAAGCTTTCAAAAGACCTAGAAGAAGCAAAAAAAATCAATGAGACGACAAAGTATAGAGTCATCTGAATAGCTATAGAAACTCGTCCAGACTGGATAAATCCTGAGGAAATCGCGAGATTAAGAAGATATGGAATAACTAGAGTTGAGATAGGTTATCAAACTACAAATGATGCTATAAATGTCTTAAATAAGAGATGACACACTAACAAAGAGAGTATAAATGCCACTAGGTTGCTCAAGGATGCATGATTCAAAGTCGTTGCTCATATCATGCCCAACCTACTTTGAAGTACACCAAAGATAGATAGAAAATCGATGCAAGAGGTATGGGATACCCCTCTATTTAGACCTGACGAAATCAAAATCTATCCTATGGTTGTTACTGACAACTCAGAACTAACTTGAATCTGGAGAGCTTGATGATTTAAAGCCTATGATGATGAAACCCTTATAAACCTAATGTGTGATTTAGAACCTATGGTTCCAGAATATGTAAGGATAAACAGGACTTACAGAGATATACCAGCCTCAGAGATACTTCACTGATCAACTCTAAGTAATCTAAGACAAATAGTTGAAAAAAGACTTGAAGATAAATGAATAAAATTACTAGAAATAAGACACAGAGAAATAAAAGACAAAAAAAATATTGCCTCAGATGCTGTTTTGCATACCCTGAATTACGAAGCAAGTGAATGAAAAGAATACTTTCTAACTTACGAAGACCCTAGTGATAGAACTATATTTAGTTTGCTTAGACTTAGATTGCCTAATATTGCCCCACTTAATAATGGGGAATTAAAGGGGGATTTTTATTCACTTCTTCCAGAACTTAAAGGAGCCGCATTAATCAGGGAAATTCACACATTCTGAGACCAATTATCAATTTGAGAATCATGAAGTACTTTTGGACAGCATATAGGATTTGGAAAAAAACTAATTGCAGAAGCAGAAAAGATAGCCAAAGAAAATAGCTATAACAAGTTAGCAGTTATAGCTTGAGTATGAGTAAGAGAATACTATAAAAAAAGATGATATTCCCTTGAATGAGAGTATATGGTGAAATATCTTTAAGCTTATAATCTTTTTCTAACTAATGTAATTGAGTTAAATATACTACTAAACTGTTTTAAAGTAAATCTGATGACTTTATTACTATTAAAAGGTTCAGACAATTCTATAAATCCAGATTTTGTATCTATTTTTCTTATCCAATGAGCATGAGGTCACAATATAGTGACTTTTTTTCAATAATAATCTTCATATTCTACTCAAACTTCTTTTTCTGAATTATTTCAAGGAATTTTTTTCTTCTTTGTTCACACTCATATCATAGCTCCTTCATTAAAAAATCTTGATAAATCATCAAATGATATAATATTTGAAGTCTTTGCTAATCACTTTGGAGGCTGAAACATTTCTCAATGATTAAATCATAGACCATCATTTAATATATAAAAATAATCAACAATTATATTTTTCTCTCACATTAGCAATTTTATTGCCTGTTCTTCTTGTCACCTTTCAAAAACCATATCTGCATATTTTTCTCTAATATGGTTATTTATATAATCTTCAAATGATATATTTTTTACAATGAATTTATCAGATTTTGTTTCATACATATATTTCATATGTGCAACAGATATAATATGATCTCATAAAGTTCATTTTTTAAGTCAATATCATTTTGATTTAACTAATTCCAATTCTTTTTGTGTGATATTTATTACTTTATCATATCAAGGAAATTTTATATTGTATGATTCTTGTCAGTTATTATTTACCTTTTCTATAATATTTAATAGATTTATTTTTCAGAAGCGAGTTGCCTTCATCATCTCCAAGGATGCTAAAAAGTAGCAGGTTCATACTCATCATTGTCTTACAGTTCACTCAAATCAATTATTGAAAAATAATAATCTATTAGTTTCTTCTTTTTTAGATAATATTCTTCAAAATTTATATAAATATGAAATCTCAGATGCCTCTAAAATCTTAAAAACATTTTTTACACTCCCATCTTTTATTTTATCAATAATAAAACTTGGCTTATCAAATGTCTGTTTTTGATTATTAACACTATTAATTCAATCTCATTTTTTTATATTCATATTTGATTATATTATTATAAATCTATAATAACATAATTTTATTTTTTCAACAAATATTGCATTTAAAAAAAGAGCAAGTTTTACCTTGCTCTTTATAAAATTTTATATTTTTACTTCGCTACTTTTGTTGATTTAACATATTCTCATATAAAATCTCAAACTAGAGGAGCTTGTTTTCTAAATAGATTTGAACCAAAACTTACTACTGTTCATACATTTATAAGATTATTTTTATTTTCTATATTTGTTCTATTGTTTACAAGACTATCTATATTTCAATACAAACTTCAATATACAACCAATTTATTATCAGTTTCAGATGATGTAATTTTTCATCAAACTCATCCTACTTTTATAGATATTAATGTACCGGTTATCTTTGTTACATTTGAAGCAATAATTATATCTCATCATTTTACTACAAATGCTATATTGTCGCTATATGTAATATTTTGGTTTATATATAAATTTCAGTTTTCAACTATATATGTTCTTGCTCAACTTCAACTAATAGTAGAAGAATTGATTGTTAGGTTTCAATTTTTTACTATAAATACATTGCTTAATCAATTATATTTTGTTAATGTATCTGTAATATTTTTATTTCAAGAAGTCTTTGTAGTTGTTACTTTATTTAAATTTGTTGCAGTTTTTGTTTGTGATGTTACTTTGTTTACTGTATTTGTTCATGTAACTTGTTTTGAGTAACTAGATATACTTCAAGTTGAAACTCATGCTCAAACAAAGTTTTTATTTTTATCTGGATCACTATAACCATTTGATGCAACTTTATTTATATCTGCTGTAACTCAACTATTTTTTATAACAGAAGTTCAACCTCATACAGTTGCTACAGCTGGTTTTGAAACTCTTACATTTAGAGGTACTGCAAAGAATGCACTTGTCATATTTCAAGCTGTAGTAGTCAATACTGTATCTTTATAACTTACATTTTCAGTGATTCTAACTCATGAAATATTTATATTATTTCATCAATTTAGTGATTCATAAGTTTTTGTAACTCATGGATATAACCATCCTATATTTTGAGTTGTACATACAGAAGATAATTGAGTTCAATTTGATCTATTTATTACACTAGGATTAGAATTGTGTACACAAAGTGGATAATTTAAGTAAATATCATAACTTGAGTCATTTCATATCATTGGGAAAGTTCCATAAGCTTCAAAAGGATTCCTTCAAGCTCCAATAATCACTTGTCCCATAGGTCTTAGGAAAACACTTCAGTTTCAAGGTATTGTTGCTATATATCATCCTCAACCTGGATATGTATAATTTCTTGTTTTACAAGCTATACACCAACTTGGGAATATTCAATTAACAGCTTCACACTCTTCCATTTCTCAGTCATTGTTTGGTCTTTGAACTACTCAATCTCAACAATAATTTCTTCATACACTTAATCAAGTTGAACAAGCCAAAGAACTGGTACTATTTGTAGTTACTGTTCATCCTCAAGTTGTTACATAACATTTTGGATGTGGAACTGTGTCGATATTATTATAATTACATGTGAAATTTGCAACTCTTAGAGATCAACTTACAGTTGAATTTGATTGATATGTTATAGACTTTGTTGCTCAGTTTCAATCTGAATCACAATCAACTCATATAACCATCGCTCTAATGTTACCATAACAAGATACTGCAACACTTCAAGTAGATGAAATAGCTTTTCAAGCTCATAAAGCTTCTAGTACTGGAACCCTTATTCTTACACAACTTGGTCATCATCATCAACCTCAACCTCATCAACCTCAACCTCATCAACCTCCTGGTCCTCATCTACTAGCATTACAAGTTACTGTACTTCAATTACCATTACATGTCCAACTAGTTGATCAATTTTGTGCTGGAAATACTGGAGGATTAGGATTTACTGTTGCTCAAGGACTACAAAAAGTTAGATTAGAAGGCCATGCTGTTTCTGTATATGAAAAACTATATCATCCTGCAGTTCAACAAGTTGGTCAACCTGGAATTAATACTATGGTAGTATCTGTATCAGTTACACTTTGTCAGCTAGTAACTCCTATACCTGTAACTGTAGCACTATTTGTATATCAAGCAGTTGTATTTGTTCTATCACAAACATAATCTATATATTCTCATACTTCAAGTGTTGTATTTGTATGGTCTCATAATCCTCATACTGTTACTCCAGTCCAAGTACTTGGAAAAGTACTAGGTAATGTAACATTTCAAGCACAATTTGGAGCAATAGCATCTGTTAGTACTATATTTCTTAAACTTTCAGTATAATTATTTGTAGCTCTGATTCTAAAAACCGCTCAGCTTCATACATAAACTGTTTGAGTATCATTTCCTATATTGTTATCTAAATCTGCACTATTTGCATCTCTTTTATCTATATCTATATTTGGTGTAGGTGGAGTTGTTGATGTCACTGTAATAGGGACTAAACAAGCTGCACTTGTAACATTTGTATTTATTGTACATCTTGCTGTATAGCTTCATGTGTTAGCAAATGTATATGATCAAGTTCTAGTATTTATAGTATTTAAAATAGTAGTTCCACTAAATACATCAATTCTATAACTTGTTGCATTTGTTGCACTACAAGTAAATAAACTAGTTAATGGAGCATTTCATGTATTTGGATTTGCAACTAAACTATTACAAGCAGGAGTATTAACAAGTTGACAAGTTGAACTACAACCATCTCAGTCTATGTTGTTTCAGTCATCACAGGTTTCTCAGTATCATGTATCTAATGTTCAATCTCAACAAAATGCAAAGGTAAAATTATGACATTCAATTGCATGGTATTTTACGTCTCACCAAACTCTCTTAGTTTGATCAGATATATATGATGGAGTTAATTGTAATGCTCAAGAAACATAAGGATAATAAAAATAACTACTTACTCCTGTATCTCTTGAAATTTCTTCTTTATATGCAACACTATAAGCAAATTGTACACTTGGTCTTGAAGTATCAGTTCTTCTTACTCTATTTACACTACATATATTTCAAAAATTTTTAAAAATTCATACATATTGATTAGTTCCCGGAACTACATTACTTAATCTAGCCCATCAGGTATTTCAGATAAGTGGTTGTGAACAACCTGAGCTAAGGGTATTAATTGTATTTTGCCATATATAAACTGTACTTTCTTCATTTCTTACATAAAGTAACTTACTATTTGATCTCATTAAATCAGTAGGATAAATATTAACAGTAGAACCTGTTATATATATTGTCTCGTTTACATTAGCTCATGGACAATTAGTTTGAAAACTTGATGATGTATTAATATTAATAGCAAATGTACTATTAATACTTAATATTAAAAATATTATTAAAAATAATATCTTATTCATCACTTTGTGATGGTATCTCTTTGATATCATTTGTATTACTATTAAGATATAAATTTTTTATATTCTCAGAATAATTATTTTGATAATATTTACTATAACCTATATATAATATAGCTCATAATATTATAATAAAAATTAGTCCTATAATTATTTTCTTATTTTTTTTCATGCATTTTTATTAATTAATAAATCATATCCCAAGTATCTATATAATATTTTATCATGTCCTTTTCATCCTGTCAAGAAAATATAAGACTTCATCATAATGAATTTATTTCACAAAAATATATTTTTCAAGTATTGTCTTCAAAAAATTCTAATACTCAAATGTTATCTTTTGTAATTTTACATATTTTATTAATTTTGTCAATATATTTTTTTTCTAATGTTTTTTTATCATTATAATGCCATTCTACATCAATTTTTTCATATATTTTTAATGATGATTTTGTGAATATTTCTTCAATATTTTTGTTTATTCTATTTTTTACACTATATATAGTTACTTTATCTTTATTTTTATCATATCTATAATAAATTCTATACTCCTTTTTTATATCTATAAAAGGAACAATATAAAGTCATGTGAAATTATTATTATTTTCTGAGAAAAAATTTGTTTTAAGCAAATCTATATCCTTTTTCTTTAATTTTCTTAAATCAAGTGCTTTTAATCAAATTCACATATCTCAAAAGTTTTTCTTTATTATTATTTTATCTCAAATTAATTTTTGTACTTCTTTAAAAAATAATTTAACACTATTGTATTCTCTATTTTGAAATAATGGAACAATTATTTCTCAAAGTAACTTTTTCCTTAACTTATATAATTTTGATAAATAATAAGCTTTATCATTATAACTCCATTTATTTAATCTTATATTAAATTTAACTATATGAATATTATTATTAATTTTACACAGTGAATTTAGTATCAAAAAAAATGGGGAAGTAAAAAAATCTCTAGAGGTCACAAAATATACTTTTTGGCTATTCGTATTTATTTCTTGGATTCAATGTTTATTTTGTGAAAATACCTTTTCATTATAAATAAAGAAATTTTCATCATGTATAAAATCAATGTATTTTAATAGTTCATTATATGATAATTTGAATTTATTTTTTATAAATTCTATAAAACTCAATGCTTCCAAAAAATTTGCATCATTAATAGTTCATTCTGGGTTATATCCTATTTTTGCATAATTAGTACTAACAATACTATTAACATCACTAAAATTCCTTAATAACTCAAACTTAGATAAGTATAAATCAAAGGACTCTTTTGAAACATTGTTTAAAAAATAGTATATTTTCATAATTATATGTTTACAGTTTTTTATATTTTAACATACTTTATTTTTATTTTCAAAAAAGCTAATTGAATTAATTAGCTTTTAAGTTTTATTTCAAATTTTTCATTCAAAGATATTTTCTTTAATATTTTTCTATAGTTATATTTTAAAATATTAAAATCTACTTTAGATAATTACTAAATATTTCTTTATAATATTTTCCCATATTATCAGAATCTTCTTTTGTTGTAAATAATGATGCCCCCATATGATTAACTTCAAAAAGCATAAGAGATCAATCAGATATTTCACCAAATTCCAAAACTCATGCAGTATAATCTAAATTTTTAACATATTTTTTTGATATATTTACAATATATTTTCAGTCATTTTTCATTTGTTTATTTGTCATATCACTCCAAGTAAACTTTCCTTTATAATAAAAATTATATTCATTAAAAATTTCTTTTTCATCCCATTTTAAATGTTTCATCTTAATAGAATAAATTTTAGGTTTTTTATTAAAATTTGTAAAATATACTCTATATTCATTTTTAAATTTTTTATATGCTGTTATATATATTTCTTTTGTTTTCAATAAATGACTATCTAAATTATCAGTCAATTTTTTTTCTTGAAACTCTGTATAATCTTTTAAATCTAACATATAAACTTCTTTTCAATATTCTCAAAAATTTCTTTTTATTACAACTTTTTGTCAGATATTTTCCTTAACAAAATCTTTAAATAAATTATACTCATAACTCTTTATGTCATGTGGGATAATAATATCTCATAAAAAAAAATTTCTTTTTTTATATAATGCTCCTATTGATCTAAACTTTCAATTATCTGTAAATACTGATTTTTGATAATTTGTTTTTGTAAGTATTCCTCATTTTCTATTTATTATATCTTTTAATAAATAAAAGAATGGATGATCCCAATTATATCATCTGACTGAAAAGAATCAAACATTTTCAGTCTTCATTTTAATTATTGAATTATTAGAAATTTTATACAAATCCTCATTAAATATAAATAACGATGGATTAATTAATAATTCTATATCATCATAACCTTTATTTCTTAAAGTACATATCAATAAATATATCTCTAAAGTAGTAGCATAGTCAACATTTTTATTTAATTTTTGTTCTAGAATTTTATTCATATCTAATTCATTAAACAAAAAACTTAATTTATTTAATTCTTCTTCTTCTTTTTTTGAAGCAACATTAAAGCTAACATATATTTTTTTTAGTTTCATATATTTGGACTATATAATAATGATATTTGTATTATAATATATTGTTATTATTCACTAGTTTGTGGTGGAACTTCTGGTTCTGGTTTTGTATTTTCAGGAAGTGTTTTGGTTGGATCTTTATCTTCATTTTTGTCTTCATTTTTATCTTCTTTGTCTTCATTTTTGTCCTCTTTCTTGTCCTCTTTCTTGTCCTCTTTCTTATCTTCTTTCTTATCTTCTTTCTTATCTTCTTTCTTATCTTCTTTCTTATCCTCTTTCTTATCTTCTTTCTTATCCTCTTTCTTATCTTCTTTCTTATCCTCTTTCTTATCTTCATTATTGTCTTCTTCCTCAGGGGTTTCTTCTTTTACATCCTTCTTCTCTTCTCTTTTTTCTCATAAAATTGCTAATCAAAAATTTGTTGCACTATTTTCTGCTGCATATACTTCTCAACTACTATCAACTCATAGTAATTGTTCTTTTCAATCTGGAGTTTTAATTCTAAGATTTTTTAAAACTATTGTATCATTTAGACATTCTCAAGATTTGCAGAAAAATAAATCATACTCTACTGTTATCCCTTTATCTTTGTTTCATCAATTTTTTATAAAATTTCTTACTTGTTTATTATCAACATTATCTCATAAACCTAATTGTTTTTTAATGATGTTTAAAGTGCTATCAGGAATTAGATCTATCAAATTTGGCTCTTTTCATTCTATTTTTACAAAGTCATTTTTTCAATCTCATACTGAAGCAATATTGTATGCTCAAGTATAAGGCATAAGTTGTTTTATAGCCTTTGTGTGTTTACTCTTTGCTGAAGCTACTCAAGTAAATGCTATTCAATCATTTTGTTGTTTTATTGTATAGTTACTTGCTTCTCAATTTGCTTTTAACCATTCATTTTTTGCAGATATAATATTTCATTTAATACTCGATAATCATTCACTTACATATATCGAATCAAATAATTTATCCCTTTTCCCATCATAACCAGCAATATTACTTTTCTTTCCCTCAACTTCTGCTGTATTTCATTTAACTTCTAATCATTTTTTCTTCATAAAACTCATAACCATCGCTTGTAATATGATATCTTGTTCTGCTGTAGATTTAATTGTATTTATTTTACTTACTAAACTTTTAGCCTCAGTTTCTACTTTTTTTTCTATTGCATATTTCATGAATCAATCATATTCTACTACCTTTTTCATTTGATCCCATGCTTGTGCTAAAGTAGTGTTTCAATTATTTTTATAATCAAAAATCATTCTTTGAAGTTTCATCATTCATTTTGTATCTTTATGGCCTAGTGCATCGTATTGTATAATTGTATTTATACTATTTCTTATTTCTTGTGTATTCCCAAAAGCTTTTTCATCATAAGCAATTACATCACTACTTTTAATTGATTTTTCTTCAGATAGTCTTAATCAACTTGTTATTGGATTTTCTTGAGTCCCATTATAAACTCAGTTTTTACCTTTTACTCATTCTCAAACGACTATATTATATGTTGCTGATTCAGCAGTTGTATATTCACTGATTTTTACTTTCCTCAAGCTAATATCTCATCACAATAAAATTTTATTACCTTTTCTCTCAATTTGAGCCTTATCTGTTGAATCAGATAATTGGTAGTTTATACCTTCTTTAATTGGTAATGATAAAACTTTTTTTCAATTATGTACTATAATCTCTCATCCTAGATTTTTAATTGATATTTGTTTTCCAGTTACTTCTCTTTCTCTATCACTTCCTTGATTTACTCACTTCCATTCTTGTTTTAGTTTCTCTCAAGAAAGAGTAATATAAGGAATAGGAAGATATCAAGCAACTAAAGCTATTCATGCTCATAGGCTATCTAATTTTATTCATTTTGATGCATTTTTATATAAAGTGTTTCTATAATAATTTATATATCAACTCATCATATCATTTAATGCCTTGTCAGCATATTTTTCTCCTTTAAACATTTCATAAGCTTGTTTTAATTCATTATATATCTTTTCATCATTTTCAGGATTAATAGTTTTATCACTATCCCATGACCTATCAAGTATTCTGTATTTTTTATAATATTCACTTTCTCTAAAACTTTTATTCTCTTTTAAATCCTTTTTAATGACCTCGAGTGCATCTTTCATTCAATCTACTGCATTTTCTATTCATTTTTGTCTATCCATATCTACTTTAGCAACTGAAATTCATCAAGCATGTCAAGCTGTAGACATTCAAGCATAAATTGATGGTTCGTAAGTTCATTTAATATTTTCAGGAAACAACTCTTTTACATCTTTTTTTCATTCAAAAGTATAAGACAATCCTCCTGCTGCTCAAATAGGACTAACTCATCAACCAACATTTAATCATCATTTTTTATATGATGTTCATAAAATAGGTATAATAAAGTTAGCAAGAGATGCATACATATCTATTCAAGTATCTTTTAAATATTCTTGAAATAATTTTTTTGTAAAAGTAACTGCTGGAATTCAGTTAGCCATTCAAACCTGTATACTATCTATATAAGCATTTGTGAATTTTTTTACATCAAAGCTTGCTCATAATCAATTTGTTGATCATACTATAGCTCAAACAGCTTCAAGTTTTATCGTATTTTTAATAGATTTCATTTCTTCATCACTAATTCATCTTCAATCCAATTTTTGTTGTAATACTGAACTTTTTTCTATTGTATCAGATACTTGTTTTGAAATCATTTCTTGACTTTCATAAAGTTTATTCAAAGACTTTTTTGCTCATCATTCTTTTATTAACTCTGCTGGTTTTACTCATCTTTCGATATAGGAACCAAGTATTCTTTGAAATTCTTCTCTAGCACTATAAAGATTTGTAGACATTTTTCTAGAAAAGTGATTCATGCTTTTTAATCATAAATTTTGCATAAAAGCATCTACTCAATCTGAAGTAAGCCCCTCTGTAGCTAAATAATATTGTTGAGCTTCTCAAACATTGAAGTTTGGTTTTGTTTCAAGTGTTCAGTTTTTATCAAAGTCTAATAATAATGCTAGTTTTTCATCATCTTTTAAAGTTGGTATTGTTTTTTGAGTCGTTAAATAGTCTTCAATAGTAGTATAAACCGCCATTGCTTCTGGAGCTTCCCAAAAATTACTAAATTCATATCAGTACTTTCTAAGTATATCTGTAACTGGTTTATTATTTGTAGGAGTAAGTTCAACTATTCATTTTTCATTTGCTTTTGGCATTACATTTTTTAATTCTACAAATATAGCATTCAAGTTTGTACTTTTTAAAATCTTTCATAATGATGATTTTGAATTCGCATTAAGTTCTTTATCAATATAATCTATTCTAGCCTTATCTTTTCAAGCAAAAGTTGAATCAAATTTTTGAATGCTTTCTTGAGTTTTTATTGATTGTAGAGTTGTTGATTTAAGTTCTCCTATTTGAGCCTGTGTATTACTAATTATATTACCTCTCTCTTTATAAAATTTATTTAAAGCATCTAGTTTAGGTCAAATGTTTGGATCTTTTGATGTCTCTTTTATAAGTCTATATATTTTATCAGTTGCAGTATCTTGTCAACTAAACAATCAATCATCTATATCTCATTCTTCTAATTTTTTTGTATCTCAAGTCTTTTCAGCTAATTTTTGTAAGAACTTTAATACAAATTCTTTTTGATCTTTATCTGTTATATCAACCTTTTTAAAAAGTATATGATTAACCATCAGAGATAGTTTCTCTGCTTTCATATCTGAACTAGAAAGCTCTTGTTCAATATTTTCGTTTTCTGATTCTCCTCCCATAATTTTTATTTTAAAATATAAATTTGTTTTTATTTTTATTAATTACCCTTTTATAATATCACATATAAAAATATTAGTCTAAAATTTTTACTTGACAAAACAAAAAAATAAGACTTAGGATAAACTTAAGTCTTATTTTGAAATTTTTGTATTATTAACTATTTTTTCTTTTTAATCCGAATAATCAAAGTCCTAGAAGTAATGCTACAAGTACTAATAGTACATGTTCTGGTCCAGTTTGTGGAAGTCTTTTTACTGGTTCATTTATAGTAACTACTGGATTTTGAGATGGAACTCCTGATTTGAAAAGTACACATTCTTTATGTTCTGAAGTATCAATTGAAACTTCTCCATTTACTAAGTCTTGAGAAATAACACTAAAAACTAATAATCAAACATTTTGTCCTCTTGCTACAGTATTTTTATCTAATTTGTATGCAAAACCATCTTTTGATTCAATCCGGCTAACTTGTTTTCAAGCTCCAATAACATATGCTTTTTGACCTGTAGAATACATTGTTTCAAAGTCTTTACTATATTGCCAAAAAGCATCACCTCCAGATGGAGTTTGAGACCAACTTACTTTATCTGCTCATAAGTTAATCATAGTAGGCATAGTTTGTTCTTCTTTGTATAGAAGTTTAGAATTTGTTGTTTTGTTTATAAATACATCATTAATAAACCCAAATGCTTCTCCTTGTCCTTTTTCTCATCAATTAAAACATTGATTACATGTATTTTGTGCAAATACTGGATCACTACTACATTGTACTTCTGTATAAGCTGCAGAAGCAGATTGTAAATATAATCATAATAGTATTGCAAAAGCTATTAGTTTGTTAGTTTTCATAAAAATCTAAAAGTTAATAATAATATACCACGATATATTAACACCAAATGCCTAGATAGTCAAAATAATTTATAGTTTTTAACATAATTTTAACTTTACTTTTTCACTATTTTATTAACAATTAATTGTTGTAAAATAGTGAAAATTGTCGAAATTCACCAATATACTCATACTCATGCTAATAATGAATAAGTAAAAACTCAAACCATAGCTGGTAATCAATAGAGCATAAATTTATTCATCATATCTGGATCTGGCATAAAACTTTGGTAGTTTGGTGAATCTTTCTTTTTTTCTAGAACTATATCTTTTTTATTATCATTTTTTGCTAATGAAAGCTTAACTTGTAAATATTGTATTATTGCTATAAAAATACCTAATAACACTCATGTAACTCATCAAATTCATAGTAAATCTATTCCAAAAAAATCATGTCAAATTATGTCTAAATTATATGTTCAAATAAAATCATAAACATAATAAACATTTGCATAGTCTTTTATATTTATAAAAATATTATAGATAACCAAAAGTATTGGCATCTGAATAAGTAATAATCCACATGATCAAAATGGATTTACATTTTCATCTTTATAAAGTTTCATCATCTCAACTCATAGCATTTGAGAGTTTCATTTGTATTTTGCTTGTATTTCCTTTATTTTAGGCTGAATAGCTTGAAGTTTTCTTTGAGATAACATCATCTTGTGTTGAGGATAAAGAAGAAACATTCTTATTATAATAGTGATTGTGATTATTGACCATCATAGTGAATTATCAAAAAGTTTTAAGAAAAATACAGTTAGGTTGTATAAAGGAGCATATAATAATCCTACAAATAACCTTGAAAATAATCCTTTATTTTCAATTTCTGTTTGAGTTATATATTCTTTTTTATTTAATTTTATTAAAAAATTATATGTTCCAATGTTTCAAAATTTTTCATAATATTTATTGTATGCAACATTTTCTTTTGAATTTGCCTTTATCTCTATATCACTACAAAATTCTTTTGGAAACACAAGTTTTTCTCAAGAATAATTTATAGAAATATCTTTACAAGTGTTTATTTTAACTGCATTACTTGTATTGTTTGTAATAGTTAAAACTGGGGATGCTGGAATTGTATATGAATTTTTCTCTACTTTGAAGACTAGTAATCAGTTTCATACATCTTTTTTATCATCAAAAAATACATTTACAACAATAATAGTAAGTAAAAATATAATTAAAAAGTTTAAAATTTTATCTTTCATAATTAATGTTTAAAAATAAAAAAGTAGTTTAAATATCTTGGGTTAAATTTGTTTTTTTCAATAAAAATTTTATATCATTGTCAAAAGAATTTACACTATCTAAGTTTTTTTTGCTGAGTATGGTTTGTTTTTTTAATACAAAAACTAAATCATAATAAGTCTTCTGTTTCTCTAATCTCAATAAATTTCAGTTTTCAGGTTTTATTTGTAACTCTATAATTTCGTAAAATCTCCTTCTAAAAAAATTTCTTTCAACACTTCAAGATATATTTTTCCCGGAGATTATAATTGCAAATCTATTATTTTCAACATTATTATTTTTGTAGTTTAATACCATTCAATATGAAAAAAAAGGTTTTCAGAACTTTAAAACCTTTTTTACATTACTTTCGGATAATCTATATTTTTTAGAAATCATTTAAAAATACTTTAAATGTTAAATATTAAATTATTAATTTAAAAACTAACACTCTAATAAATTCAAATAATTATTTTGTTGCTATATAATTACCTTTACCATCAAATTTAGACTTTCTTGCTGTTCATCAAGCAATTATGTGCATTTTAGCTTTTCAATTTACTTCTTGATATCTCTTTGAATAAGATACAGTTAGTTCATATCTTCCTTTTCTTCTTCTATTTCTAAGTACTTTTCAACCATCCAAAGTTCTTTGTAAAAAACCATGAACTCTAAGTCTTTTTCTTTTTTTAAGTTTTCCTAACATATCAAAATAATTAATAATTAACAATTTTATAATAAGTGCTGACAAAAATCAGATTTATTAAAATCGGGAGAATTCTATATATAAATTACAAAAAGTCAAAATTATTTTATTATTTTTACTTTTATTTTCTTTTACTCAAGTTCTCCTTTAATTTTATCTTTCCAATTTATATTCTTTTTCTCAAAAATGCTGGTACTGAATCAATTTCTTCTTGTCTTTGGTTATTTATAGTAGTTTGAGAAACAGGAGGCATAAATCAATTTGATGTAGTAGGTTTAGCTTCAGTTATTGGTTTTCTACCAAAAGTACCACTTCTAATCATTTGTCATTTTTGTTCTAAAAACTTTTTATTAGTTTCTTCATTAAATCAAGTTGCAACAACTGTAATCTTTATTTGTCCATCGTAATCTGGAACGATACTTGTACCAAATATGATATTTGCATCTGGATCAACTGATTCAGTAATAATTTTTGCAGCTTCATCTACTTCAAACATTGATAAATCATTTCCTCAAGTTACATTCAATAATAATCATTTTGCTCAAGCAATAGATAAATCAAGAAGAGGACTATCCATTGCAGCTCTAGCAGCTTCAACAGCTCTATTTTCTCAAGAACCATAACCTATTCACATCAATGCAGATCATGCATTTCTCATTACTGATTTTATATCTGCAAAATCAAGATTGATTATTCATGGATTTGTAATCAAATCAGATATTCATTGTACTCATTGACTCAATACTTCATCAACAATTGAGAAAGCATCAAGCATAGGAGTTTTTTTGTCAATTATAGAAAGGATTTTATCATTTGGTATAGTGATAAGTGTATCAACTTTTTCTTTTAAAGCTTCAAATCAGTCGATAGCTTTTGATGCTCTATTTTGTCATTCAAATGAAAATGGTTTAGTAACAACTCATACTGTCAAAGCTCATAGCTCTTTTGCAACTTCAGCAATAACTGGAGCAGCTCAAGTTCAAGTTCCTCAACCTAGTCCACAAGTAATAAATACCATATGTGCTCAATCAAGCATAGCTTTAATCTCATCTCTTGATTCTTCTGCAGCTTTTTTACCTACAGCAGGATCAGCTCATGCACCAAGTCATGCAGTAACCATCTTTCAAAGTACCAATTTTTGGTTTGCAAAAGATGCATACAATGCTTGAGAATCAGTATTCATTGCTAAAAATTCTACTCTTTCAAAACCTCATTGAATCATTCTATTTACTGTATTTGTTCAACCTCAACCTACTCATACAACTTTTATGTTAGCAACTGGAGAAATTGATTTTGAAATCAAAATTTCTTCTGGTCACATACTTTCTTGCTTATTTGTATTATTCATAAGTAAATTTTTTAATCTATCCTCTCTTTTTATCATATTTAGTATTATTAGAAATTAAATGTTTAGTGTTTTATTTTTATATTTTAAGGAATTATTTTTTTAAATACTTTCATTATAGAATTAAATATTCAAGAAAAATTTATAGAAATTCCCGAAGGAATAGATGAATATTTATTAGCTAAAATTAATGTTCCTATAACTGATGCAAATACTGGATCGCTTATAGAAGTATCAGTTAAACTACTTTTCTCAACAGGAATTCAAATAAAAGCAGGTAATCTAAGTATATCTTTTGTTAATTCAATTAATCATCTAGTCTTTACTCAACCTCAAACTAAAATTGCTCATTCTGGAAGTAATCCATCTTTTCAAGCTTTTCTAAGTTCATCTCTAACAAAATATAATATCTCTTCGTATCTTGCTGTAGCAATCTGAGACAAGTATATTTTAGATACCTTACCATCTTCATTTTGATTAAATCTATACAAATCAACTTCTTCATCTACCACTCATTGTTTTTTATCAAGGGATAATTCAAGATAATCTATCTTCATTTTTTCTGCAGTATCAATAGATGTTCTAACTCATAAAGCGATGTCATTTGTAACATTAGTTGAACCAAATGGAATTACTGATGCATACTTTAATACTCATTCTTCATATACTGTTACTCAAGTAGTTGATGAACCTATGTCAATACAAACTACTCACAATTCTTTTTGTCTTTTTGTTAAAACTCATTCAGCCGATGCTATTATATTTGGATATATATCAAAAATCTCAATACCTACATCAGCTATAGCTTTTTTGATGTTGTTTAACATATTTACATTTATAGAAAATATATTTGCTACAACTTCAAGTTTTCTTGCTGACATTCCAATAGGATTTTTTACTCCATCTTCTAAATCTACTACAAAATATTCAGGAATAACTTTTAATATTTCTCTATTTGGTAATTCAACACCGTTTTTAGCCATTTCCATTGCTCTATCTAAATCATCATGTGAGATTTCACTTCAAGCAATTGCAATAACTCATTTACTTTTGATAACTTCAAAAGATGACGAATTAAAAGAAACATAAACTCAAGAAACTTGTTCTCATGCCATTCTTTCTGCTTCTTCAAGAGATTTATCCAAGTTATTTTTAAACTCTTCCATATCAAGGATATTTCATTTTCTAATTGCATTTGAGCTTGATATTCAAACTCAAAGCACATGGAAATCATTTGCATTTTCAGTATCAAATCTTCAAATAACTGTTTTAATATTGGAACTTCAAATATCTATAGAGGTAATTGTTCATTCGTAACTCATAGGTATAATTAATAAATAAAATTCTTATGTAATAATTGTTTTCTTTTTATATTCCTGCTTTCTAAAGTATTAGAGAGCTTGTTATATTTTTTTATACAAGTACAATCCTTTTAAATAAGGAAAACTTATATTAAGTTCTCTATTTTAACTTAACAAATTATATTTACTTGTATGCTTTTTTCAAAAGTAGTTTAAAAGTTATGTTAAAAACCCCATTACGATTGCAACAATCGTACGATGTGTTAATTTTTTATTAAAAAAATAAATTTTGATTATAGGAACTTTTATTATATAATTAAAAAGTTAACAAGAAATAAAGTTTAAGAGTAACTTTATTTTCTATCTATTACACTATTAATACCTTAAGCTTTAATTATATGAAAATAGATAACCTGACTTTAGCATTTTGAAATAAAACTGTATTAAAAAATGTAAACATAGAAATCAAACAATGAGAATTTATATTTTTTATAGGACTTAGTTGATCTGGTAAAACTAGTATTATTAGGTCTCTAATTGGAGATTTTGCACCTACTTCTTGAGATATCATTTTAGAAAATTGAAATAATTTATACAAAACATTAAATGACAAATTACTTACGATTTATAGAAGAAATATATGAGTAATCTTTCAAGACTATAAATTAATGGAATCAAAAAGTGTATATGAAAATGTAGCATTTGCAATGGAAGTTTGTGGTTATAGTGACAAATACATACAAAAAAAAGTCCCAGAAACTCTAGAACAAGTTAAGATACTTTCTAAAAAAGATAAATTTGTATCAGAATTATCATGATGAGAAAAACAAAGAGTATCAATAGCTCGTGCACTTGTACATAATCCAAACATCATTATCTGAGATGAACCAACTTGAAATTTAGACCCGATTACAGCAATGGATGTAATGAACATATTTTTAGATTTAAACAAAGATTGAAAAACTATTATTATTGCATCTCACGATAAAAACATAGTTGATACAATAAAAAGAAGAGTTGTTGTTTTTAAAGATAAAGAAGTAGCTTCAGATAAAGAAAAATGAGTTTATGAATTATAAAAAAGAAGATTTAAAATCTTCTTTTTTATTGTAAAGTTATTATTTATTAACCAAATACTGTAATCTCTTATAATGAGTTTTTATTTCAAATAAAGTATCGCTTATACTTGAATCAACATCATTTCAACTTTCTTTATATTTATACAATGTAAACAATCTATTTACACTATAAATAAAATTTGAATAAGAATTGATTACATCAAATCATTGGTAATATGTAAACTCTTCATTTGCAATTTTTCTCAAAATTTCTTTTTTTATAACCTTATCCATACTTTTAAGTTTAGTATACTTAGATTTATAAGAAGAATTATTTAAAGTAATACTTTTTATATATATGTCATCTAAATCAGAAGCTTGTATCCCTGTTTCAAGTTCCAAAATTTCAGAAATTTCTCACTCTGAAGCACTTACAAAATTAACTATTGAAAAAAATGAAACTAAGATTATAATAAATGTTACAAGTTTTTTCATAAATTGTTAGTAAAAAAATAAATCTATTAATTTATAATTAATTTTAAAGAAATGTCAAGTAAAAATTATTATGATATATTGGGTGTTAATAAATCATCAAGTGAGGATGAGATAAAAAAAGCTTATAGAAAGCATGCAATGAAGTACCACCCTGATAGAAATAAATGAGACAAAACTGCTGAAAGTAAATTTAAAGAAATAAATGAAGCTTATAGTGTAATTTGAGATAAAGAAAAAAGAAAACAATATGATATGTTTGGTTCTAATTTTTCTTGATTTAACACTGCATGATGAAATCCATTTTCTTGAGCATGAAGTTATAATACAACTTCAGATTTTTCATGATTTGAGGACTTGTTTTCAAATTTTTCAAGATGATGAAGTTCAAGAAAGACAAAAACAAGTAACTTTGATTTTAGCGATATATTTTGATGATTTGCTTGATCAAGTGCAAATAATGACTATGATTTTACAAACAATTATTCAAAACAAACAAAAAAAGAGGAAGAAAATCTAGATTTAGAGAAAACATATGAAGTACCTATTTTTGACTTAATACTTGGGTGTAGTATAGAAGTAGAATGAACAAATAAGAAAAAAGTGAAATTAAAAATCCCTCCAAATACTAAACCATGAACTAAGTTTAGAGTAAAAGAGCTTTGAAATAGTAAAAACTGAAAAACTTGAAATTTAATTATAAAAATAGAGGCAAGAATGCCTAAAAATATATCGGATGTAGATAAAAGTCTTCTTGAGAGAATTAGGGAAAATGTAGGATATTAACATATATTTAATATATAAGTAATCGCTCCCTTAAAGTATTCTAATCAAATATTTGATTCTTCTTAAATTTTTATTCTTCATCATTTATTAATTCAATTAGGATAAACACTTAAATCAATAAATCCTCAATAATTTACAAGTATTATTTTATCATTTAATTTTTTTTCATTAACATATTTATTTAATTCATTTACTATTGAATTATTCATTTTTTTAGGTTTTGTATGTAAAACTAATTAATTTATAATTATATATAAAATAAAGTCAAATATATTTTGATTTTATTTTATATTGATTCCAATTTTGATATAGTACTTTCTTCTAATCAATTTAATTTAAATATATCTTTAATTTTATTTTTATTGATAAATTTAAGTGTCTTTCTAATAATTTCATCATCATTATCTATTTTTAGTTCTCATAATAAATCTATTACTTTAAGTTTAGATAATACTAACTTAATTTTATCTATATTTTTTTTACTATTTACTTCTTCAATTACTTCAAATAAATCTTTAAATTCAACTCAAAATGGTATTTTTTGATAAATAATTCATATTATACTTAAATACAAATTAATAGCACTAAATCATAAATGTTCGTATCTAAATTCTGATTTAATCTTGATGTTTTTTATCTTGTGTATATCTCTTCATTCTTTTGTTTCTATTTCACAATTTATAATGTATCACAGATCTAAAGATTTTTCTTTTTTTGAATCCTTTTTTTGAACTTTGATTTTTCAATAATCAAAAGTAAAAATATCAAAAATGAAATCCTTTTCTTTTATTTTTGATATTTTTAATATTATTGCTTTTGTTTTAAATAAACTCATTTTTTATTGTTTTAATATGTGATTTATAAGTTATTTTAATTTTTTGAAGTAATCTGTCAATTTTATAATAAACTCATTATCATTTGTTTACCTTATGCTCTTTATCTCCTATACTTTTAACCTTTTTTTTTATATATAAAATACTTTTAAAAAAAAGTCCAAGCAAAAATATATAAAAAATTGGATTTTTTCTACTCTTTTACATACAATGTGAGTGCTTAAATAAAAAAGCTAGTTTTTTAATTTATAACTTTAAACATTAATATGAAAAATATTAAGAAACAATGATTTACATTGGTTGAGTTGATAGTAGTAATTACTATCCTTGCTATCCTTTGAAGTATAGCATTTATATCTTTACAAGGTTATAGTTCTGATGCTAGAAATAGTAAAAGAACAAGTGATCTTGGGTCTCTACAAAGTGCTTTAAGTACTCAATTAGCACAAGGACAAGCTATTTTATCTTTTGTTACATCTGTATCAGCTAATAGAATTGATAATACATTAGCAACTACTGCTATTTGATGAACTTGAATAATATATGGTACTGATTACGATGCTGGTACTATCAACTATGCTGCTTTACCATCGGTTAAACAAGTTGATTTCCAAGATCCTACTGAGCAAGCTTATGCTTTCTGAGCTACAACTAAGAAAAACTGACAATATGAACTTGCTGCTACAATAGAGCAAGGACAATGAGCAAAAATTGCTAAAGTTCAATGAACTTATAGTCCTAGA
>SAAG01000084.1 GCA_010119095.1 Candidatus Altimarinota bacterium | reverse complement strand
ATACTAATAGCAGTTTTTCAACAAGCTGTTGGTCAATAAATAACAACTATCTTTTTATCAGTATTTTTATCTAAAAAATTTTGTAGATTATTATCTATCATATATATCCTATTTAATACTAAGTGCTCATAAATAACTTATAGCAATTGCATCAGCAACATCATCTGGTTTTGGAGTTTCTTGCAATTTAAAAAATATCTTAATGGCATTTTGAACTTGTTTTTTGTTTGCTGCTCAATTTCCTGTAATATACTTTTTTACTTCAAGAGGAGTATATTCTATTATTCTAATACTGCTTTTCATAAACTCATATAATATAACTCCTCTTGCTTCAGAGACATTGATTCAAGTTTTAATATTGTTTGTGAAATATAGTTTTTCTATACAAGCTAAATCAGGATTATATTTTTCTATTAGATTTTTTATATCTTGTCATATTTCAAGTAGTTTTATACAATTTTCTATTTTTGGGATAGTTTTTATAATACCATAATCAAGAAGTGAAATAGTTTTTCAATTTTTCTCACTAATGGCATATCAAACTGTAGTAGTTCACGGGTCAATTCAAATAATTATCATATTTTAAATATAAAATATTATAAATTTAATAATAATTTCAAAATATGTCAATATATATTTGACATTTATATTTTTATGTGTTTAAATATATATGTGTGTAATTAATATTTCTTAAACTTATAAATTATGATATATTTTATATGAAAAATTACAACAAAAAAAGAAAAATTCTTTTTGACCATACACTAATAGATAAAATTGTAAACTCATTAATTATAACCGAATATGAAAAGTTATACTTCTTGAAGTACATTGCTTACCTAACTAGTAAAGAAAAAAAAGAATTAGCTTCCTTAGTTTAAGAAATGAAAGAAAAAACTCTGATATAATAATCAGAGTTTTTTTGTTTTATAAAAAGAAAACTTGAATTTTTACAAAAAAGTATAAAATAATATGCGGTTAAATGACTAAGTAGTATAAAAATAAACCATGCTTAATTGACAGTTTATCAATTTTACAGTTTAACTTTCATTACATGAAAGCAGTAATTTTAGCAGCTGGTGAATGATCTAGATTAAAACCTTTTACAGATAATACACCAAAACCTCTGATAAAAATTTTTTGAAAACCTATTATAGAGTACACTTTTGATGCAATTAATGACTATGTAGATGAATTTATAATTATTGTTAAGTATAAACAATCACTTTTTAGAGAAAAATATAAAGATAAATACAAAAAAGTTAAAATAACTTATGTCGAGCAATGAGAAGAGACTTGAACTTGAGCTGCAATAAAGAATCTAAACATACAATGAGATTTACTTATACTAAATTGAGATAGTATCTTTGATAAAAACGATTTAGAAAAGCTTGTAAAACTTCCATGATATGGGTGTCTAGTTAAAAAAGTATCTAATCCTGAAAAATACTGAGTTTTTAAGCTAAACAAAGATGATGAGGCTATTGAAATAGTAGAAAAACCTGAGAAATTTATATGAGACTTAATAAATTTATGAGCATATAAAGTAAATGACAAAATTATTGATTACACTAAAGAGGTAAAAAAGTCTATTAGATGAGATATTGAAATTACTTGTGCATTAAATAAATTTTTGAAAAACTTTTCTTTTAAACTTAAAGAAATAAAATGAGAATTTTTAGATGTGTCATTCCCATGGGATATATTATGAGTTAACTCATACTTTTTAAATAATCTAAAGAAATCCAAGATAGACTGAGAAATAGAGAAAAATGTTACTGTTAAGTGAAAAATAGTCCTTTGAAAATGAAGTATCCTAAAATCTTGAACATACATAGAGTGAAATGCATATATTGGTGAGAACACAATTATTTGACCTAATGCATATATAAGATGAAACACTTATATATGAGATAAATGTAAAATATGAAATGCTTGTGAGATAAAAAATAGTTCTTTTGGAGATTTTACAAATGTAGCTCATTTAAGTTATATTTGAGATAGTGTAATATGAAACCATGTAAATATATGATGAGGTTTTATTAGTGCTAACCTAAGACACGATAATAAAAACATTAAAATCCCTGTGAAAGATGTGCTAGTTGATAGCTGACTAAGAAAATTTGGATGTATAATTTGAGACAATGCAAAACTGTGAATAAATACATCTACTTATCCTGGAAGAGTAATTAATACAAATGCTTTTACTCTACCTTCTGAAATTATTAAATAATAAAAATAAAGTGAATAAATCCATACTACTAAAATATTGACTACTATGATTAGTTTTCTTGATTTGATTATCATTTGCAAGTGTATTCTCTGCATGAATATTTTTGCAAAATGTTGATATAGTCTATAAATTATCAAATAATGTATATCTTAATTCAGAATCATTAAACAAAACTTATCTTGTTTATGAAAGCAATTATGATATAAGTGATGCTTACTTTCAGTCATCATGTGAAACAAACACAAAGCTTATAGAAAAAAAAGAGAATTTATATCTATTTGAATTAACAATAAATGATAAAAATTGTTCAAATAATGTATTTTTTCTAAAATCAAAACTTTGAATTTTAAATGAGATAAAAATAAATTTAGTAACTGATTTAGAAATCTATACACTTTTGCTAGATTATTCGTCTAAAGAATTAAACAATGTACTAAAAACTATTGATAAATCTTCAGCATGACTAAAAATATTTTCTGAATTTAAAAACAATCTTTTAAACGATAAATATAAATTTTCAAAGAAAAAGAGAGTTTATGAGGAACTCCTTTATAAATGAGAAATAATTAAACAAATTATAGAAAAAAGAGAACTAAAATATTCTATTCCTGTTCCATGATATGATTTGCCAACTAGTACCCCTTCTAAGTTTCCTAATTCATGAAGACCATATAGAGCTTTATTAACTGATTGAATTCATCACTCTTGGGATATAGATGCCCCTTTTGGAACAAAAGTTGTATCACTTGATGATTGAGTAATTATAAGAATAGTTAAAAACTGGAATAAAGCAGATTTATGAAACCTAAGAAAATGAAAATGATTAACTGAAGAAGATAAAATGAGAAATCTAGATATATATAGATGAAATCAAGTATGGATTAAAACTATGAAATGAGAGCTTGTTATGTATGCTCACCTTGATAAAGTAGTTGATACACTAGTAGAATGAACAATGATTAGTAGATGAGATTATGTTTGAAATATTTGAGTAACAGGAGTTCCAGAAGAATGATATAATGACTTTCATCTTGATTTCTCAGTTGGAGAAAATCCTTTCAATCAATGAAAAGCATGAAGTTATGATATAGTTGATTATATGTCTTGGCCTTGGAAATTTAAAGGAAAATCAAAAGATTATATAGTAGAACATCAGTATGATATATTCAAAAAATAGATCCTTTAAAATAATTTAGAAACTAGAGACCGGTCTTTTTTAAGAAGACCGGTCTCTTTGATTTTTCTAAAGCTTCCAATCGATTTCTTTTTTTCCTAGTTTTTTTAGTATCTCATTTGTTTTACTAAAAGGTTTGCTTCATAGAAATCCGTTATATGCAGAAAAAGGTGAAGGATGTGCTGACTCAATTATAAAATGCTTATTTAAATCAATCAAAGACTTTTTATTTCTTGCAAAATTTCACCAAAGGATAAATACAACTCAATCTTTTTTATCTGAAATTGTTTTTATAACTTTATCTGTAAAAGTTTCCCAACCTATTTTACTATGACTTGCAGGTAGTCCTGCCTTTACTGTAAGTATTGCATTTAACATAAAAACACCCTCTTTTGTCCATTTTTCTAGATTTCAACTTTTTGGGATTTCACATCATAGATCACTATTCAATTCTTTATAAATATTTTTTAATGATGGTGGTGGTGGAGTTGGATCTTGAACAGAAAAACAAAGTCCATGAGCTTGTCATGCTCAGTGATATGGATCTTGTCAAAGAAGTACTACTTTTAAATCATCAAACGGAGTATAATTAAATGCATTAAATATATTTTTAGGATTTGGATAAATTATTGTTCCAGAATCAATATCATCTACAATTTGTTTTTTTATTGTCTTAAAATAATCCTTTTCAAATTCATCTTTTAATACTTGTAACCAAGAAGAATCTATTTTTATATCTGAAGTCATTTCTTTCACTTAATAAATAAAAAACTTATATTTTAAAATATAAGTTTTTTATAGGATTTTACAAGTTTAATTATACTAAGAATAAGAAACCAAAGTATCTATTTTATAAGGATATAATTTTTTTCTTGATTCTAAAGAAGTAAGCTCTTTTTCATCTAGAGAAATAGCAAATGATAGGTTATTTACTACTCAACCAACACTTTCTACTAAATCTATTGCTGCTTTAATAGTTCATCATGTTGCTAATAAATCATCAACCAAAGATACTTTTTGTCAGGCTTTTATTCTTCATTTTTGAATTTCCAAAGTATCTTTTCAGTATTCAAGTCAATATGAAACTTGATTAGTCTCTCAAGGTAATTTTCACTTTTTTCTAAGCATAACGAATGGTTTTCATAGTTCCTTTGCAACTAAACTACCAAATATAAATCCTCTTGCATCAAGTCATCCAATTACATCTGAATCGCTACATTTCATAGCCATTTCTTTTACTGCAAAATCTAGAGCTTCTTTTGATGTTAATATTGGTCAGATATCTTTAAAACTAATTCATGGTTTTGGAAATCACTCAAAACTCTCTACATAATCCTTTATATCAATTTGTGGTTTATATAAGTCTTTTCTTGACTCAAA
>SAAG01000083.1 GCA_010119095.1 Candidatus Altimarinota bacterium | reverse complement strand
GATTATGTCTTTGGTTTGAGCATATTTTTTCAATTTACTACCAGATACTGTTCCAATTCATTGGGATTTTGAGGGTAAACCTGATAGAATGTGAAGTAAGTTGATGCATTTGATTATGTTCCCTGTTATATCATTATGATTAGTTTTACTTTTTGCATTTTTGCCAAAACTTGATCCAAAAAAAGAAAATTATAATAAGTTTTGAACTGCTTGGGAGATATTTCAGTTTAGTATACTTGGATTTTTCTTTTACATCTATCTTGTATCGATATTTATAATCCTAAATCCAGAGTACAACATAAGCACATTTATGATGGCTTGAGTATGAGTACTTTTTATAGTTTTATGAAACTATATGTGAAAAATCAGACAAAATTATTTTGTAGGGATCAAATTACCTTGGACTCTAGCAAACGAAGAAGTTTGGAACAAGACTCACAGATTTGGTGGCAAGATGTTTATGCTAGCATGATTTATGTTTATAGTAAATGCATATTTTTTACGGCAAGTAGTAGGAGTTTTTATATTTGCTATTTGACTAGCAGTGATTGCTCCGATAGTCTATGCATATCTGGTTTTTAAAAACAAGAAATCCCTTAAATAGGGATTTTTTTTAACATTATAAATAATAAAATAATTGATAATAAAACATTAACTTAAATAAATAGTTTACCATAAACCGATTTTTTTATTAAAAATTTTTTTACTAGGAGGATTATCTTATGTTGAAAAGATGGATTATAAAATTGTATTTGGTATTGTTAGTATTTTTTCTGTTGCTGTTAGGAGCTTGTGCTAAGCATCCTCAAAATAAACCTCCAGATTTACTGGATGATAATTATGATGAGGAAGTAGAGGTTTACGACCCGTTTGAGTCGTATAATCGACTGATGTTTGGATTCAATGATGGTCTTTACAATTGGGTATTTTTTCCAATTGCTGATGCCTATGGCTATATAGTCCCTGATTTTATTGAAACTGGTCTAGCAAATTTTTTCCACAATTTAGCTTTTCCTGTTCGTGCAATTGGAGATATATTCCAGGGCAATGGTGAAAAACTCAGAAGAGATACTTTCTTCTTTGTTGTCAATTCAACATCTAGTCTAGGATTACTAGACTTAAGATCAGATGAAGAAAAAGCAAGAGATTCTGAGGATATTTCTCAGTCTCTTGCCTATCATGGGGTTCCTTCCGGAGCTTATCTCGTTTTGCCTTTTTTAGGGCCATCCAATGTAAGGAATATTTTTGGAATGATTGGAGATGTGGGTCTTACCCCTTCAACCTATTTAGGAAGTCCAGACAGTACAATTGTTGGATTTACTAAAGAGGTAAATAAGACAAGCAGGAGTAATCCTTACTTGGAAATCACAAAAGGGGCAGTTGATCCATACAGTGCAATTAGAGATGCTTACAATAAAAATTTCCAAAAAAGATTAGCTGAATAGCTGATGTCTTTTCGAGGAGCAACAAAAGGCAGGGGGAACCCTGCCTTTATTTTATGTTTTTTTATATAATTCATAAAGCAATCAAAATTCACATCATAACAAGCATCATAGAAACTAGTATTTGTATGAATCTAATTGTAACTTTTTTTAATAATTTGCTTCATATAAATGAACCTAAAAATGCTGAAATTGTAGTTAAAACTATTAATTGTAGATTTTGTGTATCTAGTATCTTGAAATTGGTTAGATAAATAGGTATTCTTGTTATATCTATCATAACCGCTATAACAACTCCAGTTGCTATAAATACTGTTTTTTCTAAATTGAGTTTAACCAAAACTGCTGTTCTCAATGCTCCTTGATGACCAGATAGTCAACCAAAAAATCAGCTTAATAATCAAGTGATATAAATTCAAGTATTTGAAAAGTTTATATTTTTTAGTTTTGGTGATATTTCTACGATACTAAAGATAATTAGAAGTAACCCTATAATTATCTTGAATATATCAGTTTCAAATAAGTATCAAAAAACTTTATAATCTACTTTTAAGTCCAAATTTGATAAGAGTAAAAGCAAATATGCTCAGAGTATTGCCCCGATAATTCAAGTAATTCAGAGTTTTAAAACTATTTTTTTATCAAAGTATTTTCAAACTAAAAGTAATTTAAATAGATTATTTAATAGATGTACTATTCATGTCATCGCGATAGCTATATCAAGTGGAAAAAATATTGCAAATACTGGGAATAGTATAGTTCCGACTCAAAATCATGAGAAGAATGTGAGGATAGAGGCTAGGAAGGCTATTGTAAGTGGGAGGATGAATAGAGACATAGAGTTTTTAGTAAAAATATATATTAATTACTTATATATAGTATTTTGTGTTTTTTGCAAGTTAATTTTATTTAGTTTTGTTCTGTTTTGTCATCCTGAACTTGATTCAAGATCTTTAATACATATTTTTAGAACAACAATTTAGTTCTACTTTTGAATCCAAAAGTAAGCAAAAGATTTGGGTGGCTCGAATTTCGGAATTTTTGTTTTGTGGCTTGCGGGATTTCCTCACCATCATCTCGCCCCCCAAACCCCCAAGTATTTAAATGTTTTTTTGAGGAGAGAAAGAAAAAGGATAAGTACAAATTGTACTTATCCTTTTTCTTTTTTATTATAAATCAAGTGTCCGATTTTTTCGGTCATTTTAATTAAACTTTCTTAAATATAAACAAATGTTCATGCATGATTAGTAAGAAATTTGCTTCTTTTGATTTGTTTACCCAAAATCAGGTTGCTTTGCAATTGTGTTGTACTTTGATAATATCTTCTTTGAGTACAAATCAGACTTTTAGAAACCTTTCCATTACTTTGAATGCAAGTGGTTGGTACATTTTTTCTCTTCTTGTGTCTCACATCAAAATTGCACAAAAATTTCATGATTTCAAAACTCTATAACTTTCTTTTGCAACTTTTTCTATCTCATCACAAAATTTGTCTAAGTCATGAATATTTGATAAATCTTCTTTTATTTTTCCTTCACTGTATTTGATTATATCAGCATATGGAGGATGCATAAGTACAAAATCAATACTTTCTTTTTTTAGATCTTCGTTTTTTTCTCTTGCATCGTGAAGTTGTACTTTTATCTTTGACTTGTTATCTAATTCAAAATCAAGTAAACTTTTTGTTAAGTCTATAGCTACTGGATTTATATCATAGCAAATTAGATTTCTATTAAGTAATTTTGATTCTATTGCAGTTGTTCCCCCACCTATCATAGGATCAAGCAAATAATCTCACTCTTTCGAATATCTGAGAATTAGGTTTCTTACAACTTCTGGAGACCAGTTTCAGCGATATTTACTATTGTGAGTACACCAATTTCATCTACGAGGAAAAGACCAAACAGTGCTACATTCTTGGTCAAAGATTTCTGGGTGAAGTTCTTTTTGTTTTTTTTGCATATTATTACTAAATTTAAACTAAATTTGGCATTAAATAATGTTTAAAATAATCTTTAGGTTAAATAAATACATTGTTTTCTTCTCAAACTTTTACATACATAAAAGTTTCTGTTTCTTCTATATAATCTATATACTCAAAAAATGATTCTTCTAATCTTACTTTTGAAAAATATACATTTTTCAGCTCTTCTAATCACTTGATTTTTATCTTTTTTGTAAAGTACATATCCCAATTTTTTTTCAAGGATATATAAAATCAGTTGTATCTATCTTATTAACTTGTTTTTCACTTAATCAAAGTCAATTGACTGGTAAACAATATACTTTTTCTACTTTTGTAAGTTCTTTTAATTTATCAAGCTGTTTATAATTGATTGTTTTTAAGTATTTCATATATCACAAATAAAATAATAATTTATATATACTTATTATATACATTTATTATTTTATTGCAAGTTTTTATTTGATTTATTCTGGTAAGCCTAAATATTCTAAAAATCACATATATTCAAGTGGCAATGTACTTCACCAAAAATATTTATCTCCAATTGCAACAATATAATTTAATACATCGTTATACCTTGGATGCTTGAAAAATTCATCTAAAATAAAACAAAATTCAACTTTAATTCATAATTTTAATGTTAATTTTTGATATTGTTTTCTTTTAAAATCACTTGTTTGTAATTTTTCATCAGTAGATCATCATCAACCTTGTTTCTTTATCTCTATAATAAATAATTTATTTTTAATAATAATATATATTGCACTATCAGGTAATAACTTAGCAGATATATAATTTTTATAATTAATTCATTTAGGTTCTAAAAATAACTTATATAATGAATTGTGTTTAAAAATTTCTCAAACTTTTTTATCAAAATAAAAGATCTCAAATTCATTTTTTATTTCATAATTTTTTAATCCTTGAATAATTTTTCTGGGATCAACTAGACTTTCAAAAGGTAATCATGTTTTATTTGTATTTGCTCATCAAATTCAACCTTTTTTCATTATTGTAAAATTAATATGTAAACTAATAATTCATCACCACAATCTCCTCAACCATTCCCCTCCCACTTGCTTTACTATTAACATTTCTTCTTGCTTTTACAATTTTAAATTTGAATCAAGAAAATATCTCTCTTATAAAAGTAGTATTGTGATTACTCATCATGACTTTTACTCATCTTTTATCTAATTTTAAAAATACATCTCTAAGTTTTATCTGCATATCACGACCAAAACCACTTTCATTATAACTTGTAAAATTTACAGTTTCTGCAAATGAGTCGTAAGGCGGATCGAAATATACAAAATCATCTTTTTTAGCATTTTTTAAAACCTTATCAAAACTTTGTAATTCTATTCTAGCTTTTGTTTCATTTAATAGTTTTGAAACATTTAATAAA
>SAAG01000082.1 GCA_010119095.1 Candidatus Altimarinota bacterium | reverse complement strand
CTAACAAAATACCTGATTCTTTATAATCAGTTTTTTTGAAAGCATATCAGTTAAAAAGTTTTAGTATGTTTTTTAATGGTGTTTTTGGATACATGGTTTATTTTATTTATTGTTTACTTTATTTTAATTCTTCTATGTCTTTAGAACATTCATCAATAACATATTGAGGAACAGTTTTATATTTACATGGATTTAATTGAAACAGATAATCATTTTCAATGTGAAATGATTCATTTATGAATTTTCTAATAACATTACTTTCAATTTCTATTGTAGTTCAAGAATCCTTTATTATTCTATATATTTGTAGTTTTTCATAATTATTTGTTGAATTTTCATATAATGAAATCATATAAACTTTGTCTGTAATTAATTCATAATACATTTTATATTCAAAATCAGAAATTCAATTTTCAATAATTATTTTTACTCAATTTGCTATAATTTCCTTTGGGATCTCAGTAATATTATCAATAAATACGGGAATAGCTCTTTTATGAAATAAATTTGATAAGACTTCATAAGCATCCAAATATTTTAAATTTAATTCAAATATTCTTCTTAAATATATAAGTTTATTTATGCTATTTGAAAGAGTTTTAATATTTTCTTCGGCAATATGGATAAAACTTTTAATATCCTTTTTATTAATTTCTGTTTCTACTATATTTCAAAAATCATTTTCTAAAAAATATGCAGTTTTATTTTCTAAACCTTTAGGCAGTTGGTTATAAATTATATCAATTATTGGTTCGAAGTCATGCGTTAACATTAAGACTGACTTATTTCTTAAATTTTCTTTCACAACTTTATTTCAAAATAAAATATTTAATATTGCAAATTTTTTATTTTTATCAAAAGAAGAAATTGGGTCATCTAGTATAATCAAATCTGATTTTTTATTTAAAGATTCAAACATAAATATAATTAATGCAAATGCATTTCTTTCTCAATAACTTAAGTAATTTTTAGCATTATTTAAAGGATTTTCTCAATTATCATTATGTTTTAATACTAACTTATAAATTTCATTTTCTTCAGTTGCATCAATAGTATAATTATATCAAGCATAATGCAAAAAATCATTTATTTCAGTTTTATACAAACTTATTGTTTCTTTTACAGTTATTTTTTGTAATTCAATTGCTCATATAAGAAATCATATCTTTTTAATAACTTTATCCAATTCAGAATTAATAGAGTCAATTTTTTTTTGAGTATAATCTGATTTAAAATAAGGATAAGTATTTAAGATTATCTTCATATTATTTAATTCCTCTTCTATATTAGTTTTCTCAACATGTTTAAGATTATGAAAATTTAATCATTTTAATCTTACTAATTTATTATGAATTTGGTTACTTTCATCTAAGATTTTCAATAAGTATTGTTGCTCATCATCAGATAGTCATCACGATTTTTTAATTATATCTGTTAAACTACTATTAGTTTCATCAGAAAAATATTTACTTAATCATTCAATGACTTTTATAACACTGTTTAAGTGTTCAATATTTTTTGGTTTGTAAACCTCAGAAACTTTTTTAATTACCTCTTTTTTTGTATTTATTCATGAAGTACAATAGGGACAACAATCTGAAGAAATATCAATAAAACTATTTCAATTTGATTGCCATCATAACCATTTAATATTTTCGTCACATTTTAAATAATGCTTGTAAGGGTTTAATTCAGTGGGAATATTTTCTAATAGATTCCCATCTCATAATCATTTTCATATAACACTTGCTGCAGAGATTCAGCTTTTTGTTGATTTTCAATAACTAATTAAATTATTTAAATCAATAATGAAGTTATTTATTTCTTCATTATTTTGAAGACTGTTTCTTAAATCTATAACTAGTTGATTTATTTTATCTATTCATTCCTTATACTTATCATTATTTATAAATATATCAAAACTATTTTTTACAATTTCATCTTGATGAAAAGTGTATTGATTTACATAATCTTCATCAAAAAGCATAATATTATTAAACTCCTCTAATCAAGTAATTTCAGGATTAATTTCTTCCACTCATAAATACTTAAAAGGTTTTAATTCTTTCAATTTTGTAGTTCATTCACTTATATCTTTAACAGAATACTTGATTGCTTTTGCTATAGTTGTTTTTCAAGTTCAATTAATGGCATATTTTATATTTAAAATATGTTTATCTAAATTTATAATAGCACTATCAATATTGTTACAATATTTTATATTTATCATTTTTGATTTTAATTTATAACACATTAAATTGTTTTAATTTTTCATAATAATCTGGAGATATGTCTTTAATAAAAGATATATATCATCATATTACTTGTTTAAATTTTTCAACAGATTCAATTTTCTTTGAATTTATGTTATTCCACTTTTTTAGTTCATCATCAAATCAATTTTTCGAGATATTATAAAAGATTGATTTGAATTTTTTATAATATCTCCTTCATACTGAAACTTTATCATTTACAACTAATCAAGTCACTTTTTGTTGTTTTCATGATGAAATCATATGTATTTTTTTATAGTTAGGATAAAAACCTTCTTCAATTAATATTGAAATTACATAATTTATAAATAGATTAATATCTATTCTTTTATTGAATGAAAAAGTTAAATCATCAGCATATCTAGAATACGATAATTCTAATCATTCATTTAAATTGTAAGACTTTAATAGTCAAATTATTCTATAATCTAAAAATCTAGCTATTAAATTTGCTAACATAGGACTAGTTGGAGCTCATTGTGGCAACTGATTATTATAAGTACATAATGAAGATAAATACATACTTGTAGAATGATCTAAATTATATTCTTTTCTTAATAATCAATATACTCTATCTTGAGTAATACTAGGAAAAAAATCTTTTATATCAACTTTTAATATATACTTTTTTCATACGTGAAAATTAGCATTATTTTTTATATTTTTATTAGGTATAAAACCTGTAATGTTATCAATTAATAAATCATTATGTTTTTTATATAATATATTTTTCAAAATTATTCTTTGAGCATTTTTTAGTTTATATACTGGAGCATGTAATATTCTATTACTTCAATCTCTTTTTGGGATAATAATTTTTTTATACCTTCTTTTTTTAGACATTGAAAAAAATCTTAATTCATTGTTTGTGAATCAAAAAAGGTTTAATAAATCAAGGCTATTATTTTCAGATCAATAATTATATTTTAATCTGTGCATATATTTTTGTTAATTACCTATTTGAGTTTTATAAATTACTAAATTTTCATTATTTTCAATTCAATCATTATCATTAATCATTTTCAATGCATATTC
This sequence comes from Candidatus Altimarinota bacterium, assembly GCA_010119095.1. Classification (GTDB taxonomy): domain Bacteria; phylum Patescibacteriota; class Gracilibacteria; order BD1-5; family UBA6164; genus Altimarinus. The sequence continues at coordinate 1,623 of SAAG01000082.1, read as the reverse complement.
TATCATTTCAAATATTGCATAAAAAGAAATTTGAATAATTGTAAATCTAATGAAAAGATCTTTTTTATGCAATAATTAACAATGAAATTGTTATATTTGCGTGCAATATTATATCTAAAAATAGAATAGACTTGATCTATCCTGTAGCTTCAAAAAACTACAATAACTCTAATTTATAAAACTCAAACAGATAACAAACTTAAAACTAACCTTATAATTTACTATTTTTTCATTACACTCACCATCCCAAAGAAAGCTTTAGCTTCTTGGGTGAGTTGGGAAAAATAAGATTTTTCCCAACTTTCATAAAAGAAATTAAATGAATTTTATGAAAGTGGATAATTACGAAGTAATTATAATTGCGAAGCATATTATAACCTAAACATTGAACAGATTTAATCTATCCAGTAACTGTGGAAGTTACATTCTAAAATATAAGGCTAGTGTAAATTTATTAATCTAAATTAACAAATTTTCATCTTGAAATACTATCAAGTTCATTTATATATTTTCATCATCATTTTGCAGAAAAATAAGTAAATAAAAAATTTTTATAAATTTCAAAGTCTTTGTTAATTTTATAGATTTTATCTTTATTAACTGATAATTTCTGAAAATAATTTTGTAACTTATAAAAATTATCATTATAAATATTTATTAATTCTTCTTCTAAAATATCAAATTTAATTGATTTTACAATATGTAAATTATTTACTATTAATTCAATATCTTTAATTAATAAATTTAATTTTTCTATGTAGTCTTTTGAATATAACTTATTATATTTATTTATATCTAAATCGTAAATATTTTTGTATAATAATTCTAATATCAAATTCTCAGTTAAAGTTGAATTAGTTCAAATTAGATTTAGAAAATTGTTAGGATAATTTGAATTTTTTGTATTTTTTCTATTATTGTTATCCTTAATAATTTCATTCAATATACTTATATAAAAATCTATATGATGTGTATTAATTGTATTTACAAGTTTTGAAAGCTTTGAATTAGTAAATATTATAAATAAATAATTATTATCATTTTTATTTTTCTGAAAATTAATATTTGCAAGAAAATTTTTAATGGCTTTTAATATTCAATCATGCTTTGTGATTGTTGCATTATCTCATCATTTTGTTTTTACCTGAATAAAAATGTAATTGTCCTGATTAGGGATACTTCATGTACTTAATAAGTTTATATCTTCGAAACATTTTTCTTCTCATTCAAGCATAATTTCAATCTTAAGATTTAAATTATCTCAAAACTTATAACAACATTTATTTTTAAACTTTAATATATTATCTCTGAAAGTTTTAAATTCATTTGTTACATCTTTATCTTGATTAATATAATATTTATTATCTTTAAATAGTGAATATATATATAATGATAACATCCATTGAAATATGTATCAAGCTCATTTTCAATAATCTAATTCCATTTATTTTAAATTACTAACTAAACCACTAATTCTCTATTCATCTCCTCAATAACCTCTCCAAGCTTATCTCAAAATACTCCATAAGCTCAACCTATTCATCACTTTTGTTTTAATGCTCAGTATTCAAAATCTGAGTTTTCTATATTTATATTGTTTGCTATCTCATCTTTTATAGCTTC
>SAAG01000013.1 GCA_010119095.1 Candidatus Altimarinota bacterium | reverse complement strand
CAACCAACAACAAGTATAGAGACATGACTTGAAAACTTTATTAATTGGTACAAAGAGTACTACAAGATTTAATATATAAGTAATAAATATGAAAATAGCTGTTATTTGACTTGGATATGTATGATTACCTCTAGCATATCATTTTGAAAAAGTATGACATAAAGTAGTTTGATTTGATATATCTACAAAAAGACTTGAAGATCTGAAAAACTGAATTGATATAACAAGAGAAATCTGAGAAAAAATCAAAGATGCAAATATACTATATACTAATAGTCCTGAAGATATAAAAGATTCTGAAGTTATAATTGTTACTGTACCTACACCAACAAATGCGAATAAAGACCCTGATTATACTCCGCTTTTAAAAGCTAGTGAAACAATTTGAAAAGTATTAAAAAAATGACAGATAGTTGTTTATGAATCAACTGTAGACCCTGGGGCAACAGAAGAAATATGCTTACCTGTACTAGAAAAATTTAGTAATTTAAAATGTCCTCTGGATTTTAAGATTGGCTATAGTCCTGAGAGAATAAATCCAGGTGATAAAGAGCATACTGTTGATAAAATCAAAAAAGTAGTAGCTTGAATAGACTCTGAAACTTTAGATATCCTTACTGAAATGTATGAAAGTATAATCTCTGTATGAATCCATAAAGCAAGTTCTATAAAAGTAGCAGAAGCATCAAAAATAATTGAGAATACTCAAAGAGATATAAATATAGCCTTTATGAATGAACTGTCTATGATATGTGATAGACTTTGAATCAATACATTTGATGTACTTGAGGCTGCATGAACTAAATGGAATTTCTTAAAATTTACTCCATGATTAGTATGATGACATTGTATTTGAGTAGATCCATATTATCTTGCTCAAAGAGCAATAAAATTGTGAATGAATCCTGAAATTATATTAGCATGAAGAAGAATAAATGATGAAATGCCCGTTTATACTGCAAATCAGGTTGTTAAGATGATTATTAAATCTGGAAAAAAAGTTGAGTGAGCAAACATATTAATTATGTGACTTACATTTAAAGAAAATGTTCCTGATTTTAGAAACAGTAAAATTTGAGATACGATAAAAGAATTAAAAGAATTTTGACTAAATATCAAAGCAATTGATCCATATAAAGCATTTATGAGTGATTATGATTACCATGAGTTAAATATAGAAAAAAATGAAGTAATTGATGAAGTATGAAATAATACTTATGATTGAATAATTTATGCACAAAACCATAAAGAATTTGAAAATATAGACTTGAAAGAGATAATATGAGAAACTTCAATCTTATTTGATATAAAATGAAAATTTAGGAAAGATAATTTTAAAAATTATAAAAGTTTATAGTTATGTGTTGAATAAATTGATTTATTAAAACTTCTATTTTAGAAGATGATGCAAAAAATCTAATAAAAAATATGAACAAAGCAATTGCTCATCGTTGACCTGATGATGAGTGATTTTTTGTTGAAAAAGTTGACGATAGAGTTATTTGACTATGACAGGTTAGATTATCAATAGTTGATTTATCTCCTGCATGACACCAACCAATGTTTTATGATAAAAAAATATGAGCTTCAAATGATATTTTTTTAAAGCATGAAGTAAAAGATTTGATAATACTTTTCAATTGAGAAATCTATAATTTCTTAGATATAAAAAAAGAATTAGAAATTAAATGATATAAATTTTCAACTTTGTCAGATACTGAGATAATATTAGCTTCATATTTAGAATACTGAGAAGATTGTGTAAATCATTTTAATTGAATGTGGGCTTTTGTTATTTACGATAAAAATAATTCAAAATTATTTTGTTCTCGTGATAGAATTGGTAAAAAACCATTTTATTATTATTTTGACTCAAATAATTTTGTATTTAGTAGTGAGATAAAATGAATACTAGAGCATAAAGAATTAAATATAAATACTAAAGAAAATATAGATAATGAAGCAATTGATTTTTATCTTACGACATGGTACATACCATCACCTTGGACAATATACAAAAATGTAAGAAAACTCGAAGCAAGACATAATATAAGTTTAAAATTAGATAATATTAACAATAACCTAGAGTTTAAAAATTACTGTTATTACGAAATCCCTAAATATGCACCTATAGATGACAAAAAAAGTTTAATAGAAGATTGAAAGTACTTACTTGAAGATGCAACAAAAATAAGGATGTTTGCTGATGTACCAGTTTGAGCATTTTTGAGCTGATGACTTGATAGTTCAACTGTAGTTTGAGAGATGATAAAATTTACTAAAGAAGAAAATTTACATACTTTTTCAATATGATTTGAATGAAAAAATGATGAATCAGATTATATATACATAGTTAAAGATTATTTTAATACCAATCATCATCATGAGTATTTTAAAAAAGAAAATTTTGAAGAAATACTTGAAAATATCTATCATTATTACGACGAACCATATTGAGATTATTCAAACTTCCCTTCTATATTTGTTAGTCGCTTAGCTAAACAAAATGTTACAGTAAGTTTGAGTGGTGATTGATGAGATGAGATATTTGGATGATATATGATGCATCAGGTATGAGCCCAGATGAGTATACTCTATAAATTACCTAAATTTATAAAAAAATTTGCTTATTATATAGTTCCAAAAACAGCTGATAACTTATCAATTTTATCAAAAATTAAAGAAGCTCTAAGAGTTTCTATGCTACCTAAACAAGATTTTTATGCAAATATATGATGAAGCAGTATCTATAAACCTGAAGTATATAAAAAATGGACAATTGAAAAACTAAAAGAAGTTCTAGATAAATCAAATTGAAATTTTACTCAAGCTATGATTGACTATGATTTATTTTATAATTCACTTTGAGATAACTTCTGTGTAAAAGTTGATAGAGCCAGTATGAGTGTAGCATTGGAAGTAAGAAGTCCTTTCTTGGACTATAGATTTATAGAATATTCTCGTAAAATCCCTACAAAATGGAAAGTTACATGGAAAAAGACAAAAATACTTATGAGAGAAATTATTAAAGATATAGTCCCTGGTAAAATAGTTCATAGATGAAAACAATGATTTGAGCCACCTCTAAGAGATTGGATTTTAGAAGAAAAATATACTATTGAAATAGAAAAATGATTAAAGGAATTATATGAAAATTGAATAATTGACATTAGTTGGTATAATTTTTATAAAGAAAGTGTATTGAAAAAAAACAATATTTTATTTAATGTATTTAAAATAAAATTGTTTTTGTTAATTAAATGGTATGGAAGATGGATAGAAAGTAATACTTAATTTAAAATTTATGATATTAAAACTAATTCCAAGTTACAACTTATGATTTCAAAACATAAGTTTAGCAAATAAAAAGTATTATGTATTAAGTATAATTTTTACTATTTTAAATATAGTAACTCCGATATTTTTTCATCAATTTTGAATGTGATGACCTATGTTTTTACCTATTTATTTTTTTGTTCTTATTTGAGGATACAAGTATTGATGGAAAGTATGAGTATTAACTGCATTATTATCGCCTACAATTAGCCATTTTATAACATGAATGCCTAATATAGTAATTCTTGATATAATAATAATTAAATGAGTATTGCTATGATTAATATCATGATATATTTGATTTAAAACTAATAAATTATCTTTAATAAATTTAATTTATATAGTTGTAATTTATCAATTATTATGATCAATATATGAAATGAGTATAAATGATATTGTAATTTGATATCCTTGATTATTATTACAAATATTTTGATGATATTACTTAATAAAAATTATAAATAAATATGATATCTAAAAATATCGAAGAAATAAAAAATAAACTTTTTCAAATTGAGTTTAAAGAAAAATTCGATTTACTTATATTTATTGCAAATTGATGAATTATACCTTGAATGATGATACATCAAATATTAAAAGTTCCATATGAAATAATATATATAAACTATAGAGATGAAAATCATAGCCCTAAATATAATGAACCAGTATTATTAAAAGACTTAAATATAGATGTAAAATGAAAAAATATATTATTAGTAGATGATGTATCAAAGACTTGATTAACATTTAAACTAGCAAAATGAAAACTTATAAATTCAGAAATAATTAAAACTTTTGTTATAAATTGAAAAGCTGATTATAGCTTATACAATGAAGAATGCTTTAAATTACCTTGGTTAATATAAAAAAAATGATTAAAGAAAATATTGTATCAATTATTAAATGAAATACAAAATACCCAATTTTACCATATAACCCAAATAAAATATATGGTGAATTTTCTGATTTTAATAAAATTAATCTTGAATTAGATGAAAATAATAGCGTTTATGAGATGGTAAGAGATTGTTTTATAAAGCTAGAACTTGATAAAACAAATATATGAACAAAAGCATGGAATCCTTTATGAGAATTAGTATCAAAATGAGAAAATGTAGTAATAAAACCAAACCTAGTATATCATAATCATCCATTATGAGAAGAATGAATTTTATCAATGATTAGTAATGCAAGTATAATAAGACCAATAATTGATTATATCCTACTTGCTACAGATTGAGATATAAAAATAACTATTTGTGATGTTCCACTTCAATCTGCAAATTGGGAAGAAATAATTAAATATTCTTGACTTGAAGAACTTGTAAATTTTTATAAAAAAAATAGTGTCAATATAAGCTTATTAGATTTAAGGTTAGAAATTTCGACTCAAAATAAAGAATGAATTATTATTAGTAGAGAAAAAATTGAACGTGATCCTTTATGATACACAGCTGTAAATATTTGAGAGAATTCTTCTTTAATGCCTATAATCAAATATAGTAAAAAATTTGAAATAACTGATTATTGAAGCGGTACTGTTGAAAAACACCACAATAAAGATATTAATGAATATCTAGTACCAAATACAATACTTAACTCTGATTTATTTATAAATATCCCTAAATTCAAAACTCACAGAAAAGCATGAATAACATTTTGATTAAAAAATATAGTATGAATTAACTGAGATAAATCATGGCTAGCTCATCATAGAAAATGAGCTAAAAATGAATGATGAGATGAATATGATAAATTTACAATAAATTCATGGCTAAGAACGAACATGATTTGATATCTAAAACAAAGTAAACTATGAATAGTAATAACTAAAGTTTTATACCGGGTGTACAGAATTATTGTACTCAAATGAGTAGAACCAAAGAAAGTTTACATGGAGTGAAACAATAAACCAATAACTGAATGATCTTGGTATTGAAATGATACGATATGGAGATGTATCAAAGATCTAAATAATATAATATTTTTTACAGATAAAAACTGAATATTGCAAAAAAATAAGCAAAGAAAATATTTATTAGTTTGAGATTGAATTATGTGATGAGACAAAGAATGACCAATGGAACAGACTCCTAAATATCCTTGAATTATTATCTGATGATTTAATCCTGTTTATACAGATAGTGTTGCTGCAACAATAATGTGATTTGATTACAAAAAAATACCTCAAATTAAAGAGTGTTTTAATAATAATTATTATATATTATGTAATAATACTTTTGAAGAAATTATTTGGAAATCAAACCTTAAAGACATAAAAAAATTAAATTTGAAATTTATACCAAGTGTGAATTGGAAAAAACATTTACAATAAAATTAAAATAGTATGTTTAGAAAAATATTTATACAAAATTTTGTTAATCCTGTTATATGGAAATATATCAAATGATCTAAAAGATTTGATATATTTAGTGATATACAAATTATTGAAAAAAAATCATTAGAAAGTAATCTTATCTCACAGAGAAAAAAATTATTTGAAATGATCAAATATTGTGATGTAAATATTGCTTACTACAATAAAATAATCAAAGATAACTCTATAAAATACACTGTTGATACTATAAATGAAGATATTAAAAAATTCCCTATACTAAATAAGGATATATTAAAAAAAGAATTTAATAATTTAAAAAACTCAAAATTTAATTGAAATTTTATTACAAATAGATCTTGATGATCAACTTGAGAACCAGTTAAATTTTTACAAAATAGCGAATTTTTAGACGAAATATGAGCAATGAAAATGCTTTTTAATAAACGGGCATGAAGAAACGAATGAGAATATATGATAAAACTATGGTGATCAGACAGCGACATAATTAAATGAAGTCAATGATTGAGATGATTTTTAGTAAAAAATTTTATGAATTTTGAAATTTTGAATTCATTTAATCTAAACCCAAAACTGATGGATAAATATGTCAGTTACATTAATAAAACTAAACCTTGTGTAATTGAAGCATATACTCAGTCAATTTATGAATTTGCAAATTACATTAAATTAAATCAAATAAAGATTTATTCTCCAAAATGAATCATTACATCTGCATGAACTTTATATCCATATATGAGAAGCTTAATAGAAGAAGTATTTAACTGTAAAGTATATAACAGATATTGAACAAGAGAAGTTTGAGATATTTGATGTACATGTGAAGAATGAAGTTTTCATATAAATACATGGAATCATTATTTAGAAATTCTTGATGATAAAAAAAATCATGTAAATAATTGAGAAACATGAAAAATATATATAACTACATTAAATAATTATATAATGCCTTTAATTAGATATGAAATATGAGATATTTGAACAAAAAATGACATAGAAAATTATATTTGTAAGTGTTGAAGATGACTTCCTATAGTTAAAAACATAGAAGGTAGAGAAATGAGTGTATTTAAGACAAAAGATTGAAAAATAATTGCATGAGAATTTTTTATTCACTTTATATGAGTAGTTCACAATAAATGATTTATAGAGAAATTCCAAGTTATTCAGGAGGATTATAATCAAATTAGAATCAAAGTAATACTAAAAGACAAAGTTTCTTTTGAAAATGAAAAAAATCATTTAACACAAAATATAAAAAAAGTTATGTGAGATAATTGTAATATAATTTTTGAAACAGTAAAAGAAATCCCATCTCTACCGAGTTGAAAATATTTATATACTATTAGTAATATTAAGTAAAATTTAAATATATAATTTATAAATATATAATAATAATTTTGGATTAATATATGAAATAATTAATATTATTAAATATTTAACACTTAAATTATTTTTTAATGCTTTTTTTAGTAAAAATAATCATTTCTTATTATCTCAAAATAAAACCCAATTAATTCAAGCTTTAAATAAGTAATCAGAGTAAATATTTTTACTTTTAATTTTAAGTAAATCTTCTCATATTATTCCTATTACTCTTTCATTTCAAATTGCATTTTTTTTAAATCTATCACTTGTAATTGTTTTTGTTATTTTTAATTCTCAATTATGATTAATATTATATAATCTTCAAATATAATCAAACAAGCCTATTTTTAAATTATTTTTTCACATATATTGCCACATTTTTGACCGCATAACTCATTCAGTAATTATATCTTCTTCAAATCTTAATTTAGGTTCAAATAAAAATATAGAGCTTTTTGTAATTAATCACATCTCAGTATTAATTTTTCAAAATAAAAATGAATTATAATCAAAATATATTTCATTTTTTCAATTTAAAATTTTTTTATTTCATATAACATTTCATTTTTCATCTTCACATAAAAAATAAAAACCTAAAACTGTGTCATATTCTCATTTTTTTTTAAATTCTTTAAACTTTTTTAAGAAAAATGAGAATAAATCTGGTTTTAACTCATCATCACTATCAAGAAATATTAAATAATTACTATTTTTACTCATATTATCGAGTCATACATTCCTTGCTTTTCAAACTCATGAATTTTCTTGAAAAAAATATTTTATATTATCAATGTATTTATCCAAATATTTTTGAATATATTTTTTTGTTCAATCAATACTTCAATCGTCAATTATAAACATTTCCCAATCATACTGTATATCTTTTTTTTGATTTATGACTGATAAAATAGCTTTTTCTAAAAGCTCTTTACGATTATAAGTTGGAGTAATGATTGTTATAATAGGTAAACTATTTAACATTAGTTTATTTACTTATTAAATAATTATCAATTAATATATATTTTAATCATGAATTCTCAAAAGTAAATAATGCTTGATCTAAAGTTCAAACAAGTGGATATCAATGTATATTTAATGAAGTATTCATAACTCATCACATACCAGTTAATTTTTCATAATTTTTTAACATATTATACATCCAATTATTTGTATTTGGATTAACTAATTGTGGCCTAAGAGTTTTATCTTTTTGATGCATAGCTGCAATTAAATCTTTTTGTCATCTATCAGTACTATCAAAAGCTGTAATCATATAATAACAACTATCAATAACTTTATTTTTTTGTTGTTCCCAGTTTTTAAGATAAATAGGAGCAAATTCTTCTAGCATAGTTGGAGCAAATGGCATCCAAAAATCTCTCATTTTTATCATATCATTTACTGTATGAAAAGATTTTAAATCAGATGCATTTGATAAAATTGCTCTATTACATAATGATCTAGCTCACCACTCTCATTTTCATCTACATACTCAAACAATTTCAAATTTTGATAACAATTCAGAAACCTTAATACTTGATTTTTCTTCATTTTCTAAATACTCTATATTATACTTTCACTTAATATTATTTTCTATAAAACTACTAGTATCATCTTTTCAAATATCTATTCAACAATACATTGTTTTTATTTCATCAAGTTTATTTAGATCTCATCAATTTAATAAATAAGAATGAAATATTAATCATAATACAGTTGATTCATCTCATGCTGATGGCATAAAATAAATTTTTTCTAAATCTTCTAATTCTTGAATTTTTTTATTTAATTTTATATTCATAAAAACTCATCAAGATACAGCTATTTTTTTTATTCATGTTTTTTTTACTGCATTTAAAACCCATTCTGATACAATTTTTTCTGTTAGATATTGCAAAGCTCAAGCTATATTATCAAATCTATATCAAATTAACTTTTTATAAAAATAAACATTTGCTCTATTTAATGGTATTTTACTTTTAAAATTAAATCAATCAATATAAATTAAGTCTTTAAAAAATTTTTCGTATATACTTATAAAGTATTTTTCTGAAGTATATGCAGCTAATCACATAACTTTATATTCATGTTCATGCGGTTTCATTCAAAGCAAAGAAGTAATATAAGTCCATAAAAATCATAATGAATATTGAAATCTTGTTACTCACAAATCCTTAATTTTTCAATTTTCCCAAACTCTTACACTAGAACAATATCTATCTCAAGCTCAATCTAATGATAATAATAATACTGGCTCTTTTTGTTTATATAATCAATAAAAATAAACAGGACTTAATGCATGAGTAATATGATGTTCAACTAAATCAATCATATCTTTTTTTATATCAACTCTAAGATGTTTAGTTAACTCATTAGCAAACCATTTTTTTGCTTTTTCAATATGTTTTTTGTTATCAGTTCTGTAATCATTGTAAAAATTAAATAAAAATGGTGTTAACTTATAAATAAAATAAAATAATCTATCTTTTAAATTAATAAAAAAATATTTTTCTTGTTTGATATTATAAGAAGATTTGTCTAAATATCTATTCCAAGCTTTTTTTGATATATTTTTTGGTCAAATAGAAATTTTATCTATTTTTGAAAAATCTATTTTTTCTCTAAGAAAATTTATGCACTCAATTGGAAAACAAATACTATTCTTAATATTATCAAATTTTTCTTCATGTAATAAATATAATAATTTTCAGTTCTCTAAATAAGCTATAGACGAGTTAAATCAATAATGTATTGCTAAAATATTCATTTTTCTAAATTAAAATTACTAAAGTTTGTTTATTTTAAATCTTTTTTATAAGCATAAATAAATAAGTTTTGAACGATATTTTCTTTATATAGCCTAAAATTAGTAACAGAAAAAGTATAGTTCATTCAACTTTTTTCAAGATAAGATAACATTTCAGATAAGTGTGAAGTAGTATCTAAATCTATATGATGATGATATTCAAATATAATTCTATCAATTTTACATAAATAATTATTTTCATACAATTCCTTTATAACTCATTCTTCAGCTCATTCTATATTAAATTTTATAAAATCAATATTTCTTCATCATAAATTATTTTTTATAAAATCTGATAATTTTATTGCATCAACTTGATAATGAGTATTTAAATTTGCATTTGATTTTAAATTTAAAGAGGCTGTTGTATCTCATACATCATCATTATTAATATAAAATTTTAATTTTCATGACTTTTCAGATAAAGCATATTTATGATTAAAAATATTTTTTTGTAATTTTGTATTTTTTAGTAAATAATCATAAACTTGTATATTAGGTTCAAATGTATGAATTTCTGAATTTGGATAAATATAATTAAAGAATAATGAACTTACTCATATATTAGCTCAACAATCTAATATAAGTAATTTATCTTTTTTAAATGCATTAAAATAATATTGTCACTTAAAAAAAGTAATTTTAAATATTGAATAAATAAATTTATAATTAGTAGAAAAAACTTTATATCATAAAAAAGAATCTGATTTAATTATATTTCAAAAAAATAGATTTTTTATAAACATTTTGTAATAAACCATTGTTATTCTAATTCTTTGATATAAAGAATAGGGAATTCAAATAAAAAACAAATGATCCATTATATAAGATAGTATTTTTGTAGCCATATTTATTTATTACGAAATGCATTTAACATTAATACATATTTATTATTCCATCTCAAAAAATCAGAATAATAAGCATAAAAAGTTACAAATGAATTTATGTTTATTAATATATGAAAATTATTATTTTCTAAAACTGATATAATATCAGACAATTTATTATCAGAAATTTTCTCATCATAATGATATTCTAATATTATTCTATCTATATTATTTATAAAAGATTTATCAATATCTTTAAAAACTTTTCATTCAGATCATTCTATATCAATTTTTAATAAATTGATATGTTTTAATCATATATCAGATAATTTTACAACTTCAACTTTGTAATTATTTATGTTAGAAAAATTAACTTGAGATTTTTCTAATGTATTTCATGTTCATCATTCCATATCTCAAAAAGAATAAAACTCTAATTCTCAATTTGATCATGAAACTGCTTTATTATATATTTTAACATTTGCTAAATTATTACTTTTAATATTTTTTTCTAATATCTTAAATGTTTCTCTATCAGGTTCATAACAATGTATAATTGATTTAGGATATAAATATTTAAAATATATTACTGATATACCAATATTACCTCAACAATCAACAATTACAGGATTGTCAATTGAAGATTCAAAATAATATATATTATATATGAAAATCTCATTGAATAATGCAAAAAAAGCATAAAAATTATCAAAATGAAAAGTAATATTTTTAAATTTTTGTGTTTTAAATTTAAATTTAAAAATTTTTCATAATATATTTTTAAAACATATATATTGATAAAAAATAAACATATATAACTTACCTTTTATATGTTTACCCTTAAAAATGAAATAATTATCTCTTAAATACTGATCAATATAATTCATATATTAGTAAATTTTTTCTAAATTAAAGGAAAAAAACTTAATTAAAATTTTTCTTAACAACAAATACAAAAATTCTACAAATTCCCACAAAGTTTTTAATAAGAAGTAAGAAAAATTAATTTTATTATTTTTATTACAAATTTCAATTCTTTTTAAATATTCATATTTATATTCATTTATTTCATTTTTTCAAGGTATTTTTACTATTTGTTCAAAATTATCATCTTTTTCATATCATAAGTTAATTCTTCAATAATCATATAAAATTTTTGCCAGAGTATTTACTCATACTTTTACATTATATATATTTTTTACTTTAGAATATCAATTTTTTCATAAAACATCAATTTTATGCTTTGATAAGCTATCTAATTTTGAAATAATACTCTTTGGTGTATTTAAGTAAAATCAATTAATATTATTATCTACAAGCTCAATTTGAGCATCATATAAATTCTTTTTTACCTTTCAGTTATTATAAAAAATTTTATAATCTGAAAAAACAGGAATTTTAAAACAAAAAGACTCAGCTATAACATTTCAAAAACTTTCTCATACTCATGAAGTTTGCCAAAAAATATCAATTGATTTATAAAATTTTGCTATTTCTGAATATTCTTTTTGTTCAGGTAAAAAAATTATTGAATTATACATAATTTTATTTAAAAAAATCTTTAAAAAAAATCTGTACAATAGAGGCATTCAAACAAAAATAAATCAATATTTATAATTTTTTTTAAATTGAAGTTCAAATAAAGTTGAAATAATTAAAAAACTCCATTTTGATGGTTCTGATCTTGCGATCCTTCATATAATAAATTTTTTATTTGACAATTTTGACCTGTAACTATGATCAGTTGATTCTGATAATTTAGTCCATAAATCAAAATTTATTGGATTATAAACAACATATGAATTAATTAAATTACTATGAATACTCATTAACTTAAAATGTTCAGTTTTACTTATAATCAAGTTTAATACATTAGGATTTTTTAAATAACAATGTACAAAATTTACATTAATTAAACATACAAAGTTTTTTATTATATTTTCTTTAATATCATTTAAAATATCAGCTCAAGCGAAATAGACATAATCAATGTTATTTTCAAATAAAAAATCTAAAATCATATCACTTGTAAGCACATAATTTTTTGATTCGATTGAAATTAATTTTTTTTTATCGGTAATATAAATAAAGTATTTTTCAAAAAAGTTCACATTAAGATTTTCATATAAAATATTGTATTTTCTATCTCATCATCATATTCATTTATTGTTATATTTTCATAAAAATACAATTTTTATTTTCATAAACTTTTATAAAACACTTAAAATAAAAAAAACTACTCCAAAGTATATTATTATACTTCAAAGTAAAAACTTATCATCAAATATAATCTCTTCTATTGAATTATCAAATTTATTTAAAAAGAAAATATTATAATAATACCTTATTATTCAAAAAGAAACTATTGGCAAAGTATAAATCATAAACTTGTTTTGGATAGATTGAAAAGTATATAATGCATAAGACAATAGTAATACAGTTGTAATCATAGAAACTATTTGTTTTAGAAACTCTTCATTATATTCTTTTATATTTTTTCTTGAATCAATTCACAATTTTACTTCTTGATATCTCTTTAAGAATCATAATAATAAACTTCCAAAAAACAACATTATAATAAACCAATAAGATAACTCAACATTGATAATATAAGTTCAAATCAATCATCTAATAACAAATCAAATTGCTATACTAAAAACATCTAAAATAACAATATTTTTTATATATGTACTGTAAAATATAGAATTAATCAAATACAATAAAAATAATGCTAATATAATTAAACTATAATTATAATAAGTAACTAATGGAATTAATAATAAAATTAAAATACTTAGAATTAATGCAAAATACTTGTTTAACTTTCATGATGCTAAAGGTCTTTTTGACTTCTTTGGATGTTTTTTATCTCTATCTATATCAAAATAGTCATTTATTATATAAGTACTCCCAACAAATAAACAAAATAATAAAAATATCTTAAAAGATAACAAAAAACTATTTAAATACAAAAAACTTCAAGAAAAAATTAATGGTAAAAAAAATAACAAAATTTTTTATCCATTGCTTTGGTCTAAATCATAATAGTAAAAAATATAATTGTTTAAACATTTTTTAATATAAAAATAATATAAATAAATATCTTTTTAAAATACAATAATATGAGTTTAAAATAATTAAAACTTTCAATACAAATAAAATTTGATTGATTTTTTAATTTATTGTATTCAAAAATATCAGAAACAATAATTGAATTCCCAACTATCCTTATTTTACTATTTGTATTTAGCAAAAATTCACCTGTATTTCAGATAACAAAATCAACTTTTATCCCATTTAATAATAAGATATCAATAAACATCTTAATAAACTCATGATTATTTCTAGTTAAAATAATTAAATAATCATATTTAATAGTATTTAAAATATCAAAAACTGAATTATTGATAACAAGATCTTTACTTAATAATTTAAATATATCACTTGTTGATAATTTTTTGTATTTTGATAAAAATTTATATTTACTAAAAAAAAGGCATTTATTTGTAGTAATTGTATCATCAAAATCAATAAATACATATTTTTTTTCATCTGAAAAAAGTTTTTTCAAACCTAAAACTTTTTCATTTAAATCTTGTTTCGAATATATAATATCATCTATTAATTTTTGCATATTATGATTTAGAAATAAAAATAATACCTATAATAATAAAAGCTATTCACAATAGTTTATAAACATTTACAGATTCTCAGATTAAATATCATCATATTATAATAATAATATATGACAATGCTAAAAAAGGATATGCTTTGCTTACATCAAGCTTAGAAATAACAAAAAACCAAACGATAATACTAAGAAAATATAAAAAACATCCACTTAAAAAATATAAATTTTTTATTAAATTTAGTATAATAGTAAAAAAACTAGATTTAAAATCAAACTTATCTAATCAGATTTTCCATAAAATCTGAGCAACTCAATTAAGAAAAGCTGACAATAATGCTAATATATACAACATAATTATTTTTTAGCAATTAATAAATAGTGAGGATAAGGAAAAATAGAAAAAATCTTTTTATATTCTACATCATATCAATACTGTTGTAATAATAAAATTACTTTTTTACTTCATAAAAAACAAAGTAATTTATTATTCATTAAATATCTATCATGAAAATAATTCCAATAAAATTTATATTTTGGAAATATATCTATATCTTTTACTATTATAGTACTAACATTTTGTGATAAATGTGATAGTAAATCACTTTGTGTTTTTTCATCAATATGATGTAATAAATCAACTAAAATAGCAGTATTATAACCTTCTAATCAAGAAAATCAATCAGATATCAAGTCCCTTTTAATAAAACTTATATTTTGATCATTTTTTACTACTTCATTTAGCTTATTTATTCTATCTCAACTAATATCTAATCATAAAATTTTATTATTTAATCACTTAAATTTTATATATAATGAAGTTATTCAAAATCAACATCAGATATCAAGTAAGTTATCATTTTTTCATATAGTTTTTAAAAGTAATTTTAAAAAACTAAATGGTAAAATAATTATTCTTACTATCAAATAAATTTTAGTAAGAAAAGAGTAATCCTTGAATAATTTTAATAAATAAAATAAATATTTAATTTTTTCAATCATTAGTAACAATGTCATAAAGGAATAAAATAAATACAAAAATGAAAATATACATTATTTGCATCATACTTCTATTTACTCAAGTTTGATCAATCACATATTGAAAAGTAAAAGTAGTAAAATATATAAAAATAATTATAGAAAAAGAAATAAAAAGTGATAAGAAGAAAATAAAAGAATCTTTATTAAATTTCTTATATTTATAAAACCATGTTACAATCAAAATAATAAAGAAAAATGGTAAAATATTGTATGCTCCAGTATGAAATAGAGCTTGATATAATGGATAAAAAATTTCAAAATGTAGAGTTAAAGAAGTATCTGCAATTGAGGCATCTCAATTTCAAAATCACAAAGAATAAACTGTTTTAAATAATATAAAAGGTAAATTAACAACTAATACACCTGAAAAAATTTTTAGATAATTTATAATATTTTCTTTATTGAAGTGCTTTTTAATAATTAATAATACCAGTAAGGATAATAATATACTTGTAGTAAAGATAATTAATCATTCACTCTTAATATAACCTAAAATTCAAATAAATAATATTGGGAATAAAATATTTACTTTTCAAGAAACAAAAAGATATAAAAAATAAACAGCTATAAAAAAGTAAATACTCATCATTACATCTGAGTAAGGATTTGTTCAATGAATATAATAAAGAGGTATAGAAGATAATAAATAAACTCATAAAAATGAGAATCAAATACTTTCTGTTTTTCTAAATATTACAAAAAACATTAACAGTATTCATAAAGTATAATATAAAAATCAAGGAAAATTGGCATTTCACTCTGTCCATTTTCATGAAAAGTTCATCAAAAAAGTTTTATAAATCGATGGAGTTAATGGATATTGTTTATACCCTCTTCATAAAAAATCTTCATCATTATTATCCAATACAAGCGACTCTCTTTCATAAAAAACTTTTGCTCTCATATTCCAATTATGAAAAGAGTCATCTTGATAAGTTGGTAAATTTATAACCGAAACAAATCAAATAATTAACTTAAATAATAGCCAAAATAAAGCAAATGATACTAATAACTTAGTGTAAATATCTAGTTTTAAAAATTTATTGATAAAGTTAATTTCTTTAAAATCTTGTTTAACTTTAAGAAATAAATTCAATAAGAAAAAGAAAATCAAAAATAATCAATTTCAGATTAAAATACTAATAATATTTATAGTCAATCATGTCCATCAAATGATAAAACATAAAAAGCTCTCTAAAAAAACTCAAAGAAAAAAACTATAGATAATAAATTCAATTAAGTAAAAGTTAAACTTATTATTATTAATTAGTCTTAAAACTAAAAATCAAAAAGACACTGTTAAAAAAATTCATATAATGTATGTTAAAATTGACATAATTATTTTTTTATGAAAATAAATCAGTTATTAGAAAAATCAACTATCTTTCAAGATCATAATTTTACTCAATCAAGATAAATATTATCATCCTCTACTTTAACTTTTGAATATCAATAAAATACAAATACTCTATTACTACTCATTTTATTTAAATCAACTTTATATGGATACAACAAGTACTCGGATAATCATGGAAAAGGCCGTGTATTATCTGTAAAAAATGAGATTCTGTTATCCTGGTTTAATCATTGTTCTTTTAATTTATTTGTTACAAAATCTAAAAAAGAATAAAAATCCCCTCTATCTCTGTAATTTTTTTCATTATCAGTTTTTGAGATATATGTAGAATAATCGTTTTTAAAATATCAATAAAATTCCAATGTCATTCTTATATCATAAAAAATAATAAGAGTTAAAGAAATGATTAAGAGATATTTTTTCTTTTTTTCTATGAAAAAAAGTCAAAACAAAGATATAAAAAAAATAAAATAGAAAAAATTATTAGCATTAGCTCAACCTGTCATCGGTCAATATAACAAATTTATTGTATATGGTTTAAATGTATCAAAACTCCAAAAAGAAGAAACCGAGTTTCATATATTTTCAAAGAGTCCAGTTTTTCATAAACTAAAAGAAAATCAATCAGTTGAAATATTTCAGTCTATGATTAACATTATTTGAATATCAGGAGGTAATTGTGAATAAAATGGTAGTTTAGTAAACAAAAGCTTTTGAGAATTAAAAACTGTATTATTTTCAAAATTTACAAATTCTCATGGTACTATTTGTTGTCAGTTTAGAAATCAATACCCTATCATTCATTTTCATGTAATATTTCAATTAAATTCAATATAATTATTTGTTAATTTTTGATCAACAAGAATAAAACATTGTTTAGAACACTTAAATTTTAAATTATCTTCAGATTGAGAATAAGAATCAAATCATTGTGATTGATAATCACAATAGATTTCAGAAGTAAATATAAAGAAAGAAAAAATAAGTAGTAAAAACTTTTTCATTATGATTTTATATTAGATTGTAATATACTATTATACTTTACTAAGTAACTATCAAAATTAAACTTTTCAAATCAACATTTATCTTGTTTTAAAATATCCAAATTTTTATATACATTTAAAAAATTACTTTCATAATTTTTTAAATCCAACAAAACTCAATTTTCTCAATAATAGGGATAATTTAGATTTTTCAAATTATTATTATAATTTCATAATATACACTCTTTAGCTCAAGAAATAAAATCAGAAGTAATTATTGGTAATCTAATGGCCATAGCCTCTATTAATACATTTGGAAATCACTCGACTTCAGATGCATAAATAAAATAGTTTGATATATTTAAGTACTTAAAAACATTTTTTTGTTCTCATAAAAAGATAACATTATCGATTAATCAGTTAGATTTAACATAATTAACTAACTCATTCATTTTAGGTCAATCTCATACTATTAAATACAAAAAATCCTTATCTACATTATCATATATATATTTAAATGAATTTAATATAGTAATATGATTTTTTTGCCAAACTAATCTTCATACAGTAATAAATACCTTTTTAGTTTTAATTAAAGACATAAACTTATTATCAAGTGATTCATTCTTATTTATATTTATTTGTTCAATATTTACTGGATTATAAATAGTTATAATTTTATTGATATTGTAATTCAAATAATTAGCTAAACTAAATCTATTTTCTTCACTATTAACAATTATTTTAACTGCTTTTAGATATAAAATTTTGATAAATAGCTTATATATAAATCAAATAATTCATTTAAAGAAACTTATATTTATCCTAAATGATATTATAGCTTTTTTATTAGCTAAAATATTAACAAAGTTTGAAATCTCTAAAAAACTTATTCAATTAATATATTTATTTTTTTTAATAATCTTTCTAAATTTAAATACATAAAAAGGAATTAATAAAAACATTAATAAATTGTTTTCTAAATTGCTTAATGAAATAAAATTAACATTTTTTGGTAAACTGTAAAAATTGATATTTTTTAAAGTTATTATATCAATATCATAAGCACTTGATAATTCAGAAGCAAGATTAACAACAACTCTTTCTGCTCATCATCACTCCAATGAATTTATAAGAAAAAATAACTTTTTCATAAATTATATATTTTTAAAATAATTATTGTATTTTTCTATACTGCTATCCCAATTAAATCTATTTAAAACTAAGTCTTTAGACAATCAAACAAGATTTATATAATTTTTGATTGCAACTTTAATTCAACTTGTTAAGGCTACCTGACTTCACGATTTAATTAAAACGAGATCTTTTTGAGTAGATATTTCTTTAGTTCCTCCTACATCTGTAGCTACTACAACACAACAAGATATAAGTCCTTCAATAACTGATGTAGGAAGTCATTCTTGATAACTAGAATTAACTAATATATGTATTTTTGGTAAGATTTCAGAGTAAATAGATTTAGGTTCTTGAAATCATAGAAATTTAACCTTTTTAACTAATCAAATTGTATGAGTCAGTTTTTTTAGATTATCTATTTCATCTCAATCTCAAACTATCCATAATTCAAAATCATTATCTAATTTCTTAAGAGATTTTAATAATAAATCAACACCTTTTAATTTAACTAGTCTTCAAATAAATCAGATAATGATTTTTCATTTTTGAAATGAAATAATTTTATTGTGTTTAATTGATTCTTCTATGATAGAAGGAGAAAACTCTATTCATCTATGTATTACATCTATTTCTTTACTTGTAAACTTATTTGAAAAAGTTTTGCATCACTCTGATATGGCTAATACTTTATCTGAAAAAACAAATATAAATCTCCCTATTATATTGTCATAAATGTATGCTAGTGCAGTCTTAAACTCAGAATTTAGTTTAACATAATCAACTCAGTGTTCAATATGAATACATTTTATTCATGTAAATATTGAATATATTAAACCCAAAAGTGAAGTTAAAAAAAATCTAGTATGTGTGTTTACAATAAATCTATCATCTTTTTTTCCTTTATTTTTTTTACTTTTTAAATATGAAATTATATACCAAAATGACTTTTTCCAAAATTTAGGAAATGGAAATCCATAAATCAAATCAAAACAAGGCAACAATAATACCTCATATCAATCTCTTTTATATCATAGATTGTTTCATTTTTTATCAAAAATAACATCAAACTCGACTTTTTTTTGTCATATATCTGATGTTATATTGTATACTTTTCAATATCATCTTTTTACATAATGATATGACCACTGTTCTATATGCGATTCAAGTCATCACTTATGTGGTGGAAAATATGGTGAAAATTTGATTATGTTTATTTTAGTCATTTTATTTTAACAATTCCTTTATAAACTCCATTGTATCTTCTAAAGAAAAGACTTTTTTTGAAGTAATTCATAATTTTTCTAGTGGAGGAAAATCGTTTCATCAAGCAATAATCCTATCTCAGACAAATAAAACTTGATTTTTATTTAGTAGAGTTACTTCCATCATTTTTTGTATTCAAAAAGCTTTATCAAATCATTCTCTAATTATATCTATAGAACTGCTTCACGAAATAGAGATTTCGAATCACTTTAAATCATCTTTTATATACTCTCTAATTTTTTTTCTTTTTAGTAAATCTGGATCATAAGCAGATTTAAGACTTTGATCAGCTTCTTGTCATAACAAGGCATAGCAAATAAGAGTTTCCCTATCCTCTATCAATTCTCAAAAAGTTTTTTCAGGTTTAAATCACAATTTTTCTATAGCATTCTCTAAAACAGAAATTATATGTTTTCTTTCTTCTATACTAAAATCTAGACTATACAATTTTTCCCAATTTCAATTCTTATAAACATACATTTTTCATCATTGAGTTGGACAGATATATAGATTTTTTAATAATTCTATATCATCTCAAAGAAACTGTAATATTTGAATCTGAAATCTAACAAAATCTCAACCTGATATTATTCAAACTTTGTATTTTTTTAGTAATTCTTTAAATAAAATAACCATATCCGGTTTCATTTCTCACCTACTTGGAGTAATTGTTCCATCCATATCAAACACAATCATCTTGAACATATGTAATTAATTACTATTAAAATTAATAATAGATAACATTAAACAACTATTTTATCATCTGCATTGTATTCTTTTTTCTCATAAAGTTCAATGGCTTTTCATTTATTGAAATCATATAGCAAAGGAGATGCAATAAATATAGAACTATATGTACCAATTAAAGTACCATAAAGCATTGTTAATACAAATCACTTAATTGTTTCTGGTCAGAAAAATAATATAGCAATCAAAACAATAATAACCGTAAAACTTGTATATAAACTTCTTGCAAAAGTTTCATTTATTGATAAGTCAATGATTTCATCTAAATCTTTTTTATGCTTCTTTGAATATAGTTTAAGATTTGCTCTAATTCTATCAAAAACAACTATTGTATCATTGATACTATATCATAAAATAGTTAATAAAGCTGTAACAAATAATGTATCAATTTTAAAATCTGGTAGAAAGTTTGATGTAAAAACATAGAATCAAACAGCAACTATTACATCATGAAATAAAGATAAAATAACAATTGATGAAAAAGACAATATAATTGACCATCCTGTCAAAATTCATGAAAAAGCCCGTGCAAGATAAATAGCAATTCACAAAACAGTAATAATCATAGTTGAAATAGCAGTATTTTTTATATAATCTCAAAAACTTTTTCAAATACTAATATACAGAGTTTCCAATACAGTAGAATCAACCTCTTTTAATTTTTTTAATACTTTATTTTTAAAATCAACTTTTAAATTTTCAAGTTCAGTATCATTTACAGATGAATCAAATCAAGCAACTACTGCAATTTTATTTTCTCATGTAACTTTATAAACATCTATATTATTGATTATCTCAACACCACTAAATGTAGATCATTTTTTTATTTCTTCTACACTTAACCTAACTTGTTCAACATCAAGCTTACTATATGTATACTCAGTCTGAGTTCATCAAGTCATATCAATTCACAAATTTAATTTAAATGTAAAAATAAAAAGCAAAGCTAAAATCGTAAAAGCTCATGATATATAATAATAAAGCTTCCTATTTTTAATAATTTTTAACATAAAATAACAATTAGTAATTAAGAATTAATAATGAATAATTATTGATTTAATAAAATCAAAAAAATTCAACAAAAGAAAAAGATATAAATATAATTATCTTTTTTACTTTTCTAATTAATAATATACAAAAAAAAACTTAAAAATCAAAATAAACTTGTAAAATCTAATATAGAGTGTAAAATAAAATTGTATACAAATTTTTGTTTTAGAAATTCATCATAATTATATGTGAGCAAAAATAATAGATTATCTAATGAAATTTCTAATATTTATTACAATATTTTTAGGAGTAATATCATTAATAAGACCTGACTTAGCTAAAGACTTTATTGCACGGATAGAAGAAATCGTCTATACATTATGAAATTTGAACTATATAATAGTTTTTTTTAGTTGATTAATAGAATCTTTTCCTATTTTATGAGTTGTTGTACCTGGTCAAAATATATTGCTCGTAGTATGATGATTTTTTGCAAAATTAAGCAAAGAAAACTTGGTATATGTAATAATAATTGCATCTATTTGAGCAATTTTAAGTAATTATCTTTGATACATATTATGAAGATTTTACTGAGATAAATTTTTTAAAAAATATTGAAATTGGTTTTGAATCTGAACTACAGAAGTAAAATACCTAAAAAAGTGAATAAAAAAATGGGGACCTTTATGAATAGTTTTTTGAAAATTTCATAATTTAACTCGTGCCTTTTTACCATTTATAGCATGATCAATGTGAATGAGTAGTGTATCTTTTTTTATTTATAATATCATATGATCCATTATTCGGGCAATAGTAATGATTGTACTATGAGTATTATTTGCAAGTTACTACGAAGTAATAATTGATTACATGATGTACATAATGATAATTGTAACAGTAATAATTTCAATTTATATTTATAAATTTAGAAAGAAAGAATTTATGCAATATGTAAAAGAAAAAAATGAAGAATTAGAAGAACAATATAATACAAAAAATAAAGAGTAATTCTACTCTTTGTTTTTTGTAACTTAATTATTTGAATTTAATGAATTAAATATAAAAGAAACAATTCTTAATTTATCTTCTTCAGAGTGATTTCAAAACAAACTTTTTATAGAAATTCATAAGGCTTGTATTTGCTTTTCAAATTTGTAATCTTTTAAGATAGATACAACTCTACTTGATAATCAATCAGATCACTTCTTTTTTGATAATCTACTATCCGATATTTCTAAACACTCTCATAATGTAAGATTTCATTTTTCAGTATCATTATAACAAATTCAATTTTCAAAATCATATTCATGTGCTATATTTTCTCCATTATAATCAAAGTTAAACTTAAATTTTCAATCATCTTTCAACTTTTGTAATCTTAAAAAGATATTGTCCCATATCTGAATATGTCAGTCAGTATTATCTCTTTTAACTATTATACAAAATTCATCTCACGAAATATGAACAACTTCTCACTCATCTTTTCTTACACATTTTTTCAGTATATTTCAAAAATGTTTAATTGCTAAATCTCAAATATCTCTTCAATAAACATCATTTAATTTTTTCAAATTACTTATGTCTAATTCAGCAATAGATAAATTTTTTGTAAATAAATGTTCTAATAAATATGTGGAATTTTTACATCATGTCATGGAATCAATATATTTTGCTAAAATAAGAGCAATTTTATCTCTTACTAAAACAACAACTTTTTCCTTTAATGAATTTACTATTTTTTTGTCAAAATCACTTAGTCAAGATAAGTAAATAATATAAAAACCATTATCAAACTTACTATTAACAATAATCAAACAGTTTTTTTCAGCTATAAATATATATGAACTATTTACACTCTTTTTATTATTTTCAAGATATTTGTTTAAATCAAATCATAACAATTCATTAAAAGCCTTGTCATCATAATACTTTTTTCTACCTTTATCTTTGTCTAAATAATCAACAAATAAATTGCTTCAATTTTCAGATTTAAATCAAAAATATATTCAAACCTGGACTTTTTCATTTAATCTGTTTGATCAGTTTATATACTTTTCAAAAGTAAACTTCATATGTGCAAATAAATCTTCTTTTGAATATAGGCTTTTTTTATTAAATCTATTTGATATTTTGTCAAATATCTCAAAAAATAAATGATCTTTAACTAAATCAGTCAAAAGATTTAAATTAACTGAGTCAGTATCACTTTCATTTTTATTATTTAGTAACTTTCTAACTGCACAATTAACGAGTCAATGTAATCAATCACTTCAGTTTGATACTAAATCACGAGTTATTGCAAAATGATTACCTAAATTATTTAGTAACATAAATAATATGTATATTAATTT
>SAAG01000081.1 GCA_010119095.1 Candidatus Altimarinota bacterium | reverse complement strand
TGTAAAGTAAACTTGAACTTAGAAAATTTGTTTACTTGAAGCTATGAATCCAAAAATTATAATTGTTTATGGGATTTTTGATCTGGTTTTTTTGATACTATTGATACAGATAAAAAATGTAATCCTGGATATGTAAGTTACTCAACTGGATTTTTTAGTATTATAGCAAAAATAGAAGAAAAAGATAATCCACTAAATTTTAAAACATGAAGCCTTAGTTTTGAGAACTTTGAAAGTTATACTACTAGTAATAAATCCGGTTCTTCATGATGATGAACAAGTTACATTACATCAATAAAAGATATTATACTCCAATCAGGGGCAGAAAAAGTCAGTGAATGAAAATATATTTGTATTGATGAAGTATGTAAAATCAATCTAAAATATGATAAATCTTATAATGAGTCCTGTTTATGGGACTTTGGATGATGAAATTTTAGAGAGAAAAATATTTATACATGTAATCCATGATTTGTTTATTATTATAACTGAGAATACAATGTAAATTTAAAAATAAACAAAGATTGAAATTACATTTGAGAGAAAAATATAAGTATAATCAATAATTATATAGATAAAGCTATAGAATACAATATAAAACCTATAGCTAGAATTTCTTTACAATGAAAGCTAGGTAAAAATAAAGAACTTATATGAAATAAACTTATATGTAAAAATTCTAAGACTTGTTCTGTAAACTTTGATTGAAGCGATTCAACTGATGCAAATAAGGACAATTTAGACTTTTTTTGGGATTTCTGAAACTGAGAATATGCAGAGAAATCAAATCCTACAAGTATAGAGTATTTGCCATGAAAATATAAAATCAGATTAAAAGTAGTTGATAGATTTTGAGAGTTTAGTGAAGATTATTTTTTTGTTGAAGTATATGAAAGTGTAGAAAAAATAGAAGAACTAAATCAAGATATAATAGATTTTATCAAAGTAACTGAAGTATTACCAAACCCAATATGAAAAGAAGAATATGAATGGATAAAAATAAAAAACGATTCAATAAATTTTGTAAACATAAAATGACTAGAAATAGATGATAAAATCTGAGAATGAAGTAAATCTTATATAATTAAAAATGATGTATTTTTACTACCTTATCAAGAAAAGAAACTTTACAAAAGCGAAACTAAATTGAACCTAAATAATAGTTTTGATGAAGTAAATCTACTTTACAACTCTCAGATAATTGATTCGCTTGTCTGGAATTATGAAGTCCCAGAAGATTATGTTGTAAAGAAAGAAATAAAAGAAAAAGTTAAAGTTATAAGAATAATTGATTGAGATACCATTGTAATCCAATTTCAAGATTGAAAAACAGAAAAACTTAGATTTATTTGAGTAGATACCCCCGAAACAAAACATCCTAAAAAAGAAGTTGAGAAATTTTGAATAGAAGTATCAAACTTTACAAAAGATATGCTTCAATGAAAAGAAGTATTTCTAGAACTAGATTACGAAAATTATAGAGATAAATATGGTAGATTGCTTGGGTATATTTGGCTACAAGATGCAAATTTCAATAAACTATTAATTGAAAAGTGATATGCTAGGGCTTACCTTTACTTCCCTTTTAAATATAAAGAAGAATTTGAAAAGGCAGAAAAAGAAGCAAAGAAAAATAAATTATGAATATGGTGAAATGAAGAAGTAAAAAGAGAAATTGAGGAATTAAAAAAGATTGAAGATAAACAAATGATGAAAAACATAAGTTTTAATGAGTGATTAAATTTTAAAAGTATAATCTGAAGAATTAGTAGTTTAAATGACTCAAATAATATAAAAACAAAATTTTTATTAAATATTAAAACAGTATTTATTCCTAAATATGACAAAAAAAGTATTGAAAAAGAAGCTTTATGAGAATTTGATGTATTGTTATGAGAGTTATTACCAAAATATAACAAAAAAATTAAAACAACTAAATTGAAACAAGAAAAAATTATTACTTATAAGACTTCTAAGCTTAAAAGTGGATTAAAAATTACTTGAACTACTTTTCCAAATGCAAAGATTATTTTAAATTTTGATGAACTAAAGTATGAAACTATATCTGACAATTCTTGAAAATATAGTTTTTTGATTAGTGATAATTTAAAAGTCGGTGAATATAAACTTGATTTTTTAGTATTTTCATGAGAAAAAGAATACAATTATGAAGTTCCAAAACCGATTAATTTAAGTAGAGATTACATATTTTGAGTTCAAGACTATAAAGTAAAAAAGGCTACTAAAAAGACAAAAACAAAAAAATCTAAAAAAACTAAAAAGAAAAAAGTTTTAGCAAATAACAATACTAAAAAAATGAAATATGATGTAAAAGATATAAAAAAAGAAGAAGATAAATCTCCTTCTAAAAATATAATTTACATATTTTTGTTAAGTATTATTGCAACTATTTTTTGATATATCTTAGTTAGGAAAAATTAATCTACATATCTATCAGTAAAATCAAATATTGTTCTTATTCATCTTTCTGTTACAGAGATATCTTTTGTCAAATAATCTGGAATATACTTAAATAATTCAGTAATTATTATGCTTAATCTTTTATTTGAAAGATAATGATTATTTCTCAAAGTAATTAACTGATTTAAGTTTATCTCAAAAAACTTGTTTAATAAAAACAATACTTTTTTTCAATTTGCTCTGTGATTTATTTTATAAAATTGATCTTTTTCATCTTTAGATAAATCTATAATCTTGTTTTTAAATAAAAGTAAATCTACATATGATTTAATTACTCACTCTGTTTCTTCAAGATCTTCTTTATGCTTTTCTAAAAATTTTTCTATTCTTTTTGGTTTTATTTTTTGATTTCTCAATTTTGTAATTTCTGTATGATTTCATCTTTCTCTCAATTCCCATCAAAATACTTTTGTAAATAAGTTGTACATAACACTAGAAGGATTTTCTGATTTTTCAGAATAATTAAATCCTAAATTGTTTAATCTATTAAAAATGTCCTCAACTGTGAGTCATTCTCAATAATATAATTGAATAATGTATTCTATAGGATCTACATTATTTGAAAAAACTGTTCATAGATTATCTTTTAATAACAATAACTTTTCATATAATCTTCAAGTATGTCATCATTTCAATATGTCAAATTTACTTTTAAATTCGACCATATTTCTAATAACTGAGTTTCAGTTTAATTCATTTTTTAAAAGCAGACTTCTATTTAATTGAAAAATCTTATAAATTTTTGTACTATTATATGGAATTTGTCTTATTGATAAATTCATAACTCTATAAAATAATAATATTATTAATATATTAACATTTTTTAACAAAAAAAGCATAATAAATTATGCTTTTTTACTTTAACTTTGCTTTGCAGGAATATATTTATAAAAATTATCTAAATCAAGTTTATCTCAAAACTTATTTTTTGCATATTCCAATGCTTCTTCTCTTTTGAAAAATACTTTATCTTTTGAAAAATGTTCAAAGAAACCTGTTTTTTCAAGCATCTCATAATGTGCTTTTCTTATTCTTGTAATATAAACTTCTAATCATGATTGACCAAATTTTTCAATTATATTATCAATTACTTCGATTCAAGTTGCATCTATTTCTTGAACTGGCTGAAAATCAAGTATGATAACCTTCATTCATTTTTTCTCTCAAACAAATTTTAATAATTTTCATTCAAAATAACCTGCATTTCAAAAATATAATGGTCAATCAAATCTATACATTCAGACATTTTTACTTGTTTTTAATCAAAATACTTTTGCTCATCTTAAATCTCATGATTTATGTAATGATAGTTCAGCAAAATTTGGTTTACTCGTACGGTAAATAAATAATCAAATAGATAATATTACTCATACAATAATTCATTCTTCAAGTTTTGGAGCAAAATATAATGTTGAAAGAAATGTAATTATCGAAACTATTCAATCATGTTTTTGGACTTTAAATGCATGTATTATTGGTTCAATTTTTATTAAATTTATTACAGCCATTATAATAACTGCAGCTAATGTTGCTTGTGGTAAATGATACAATAGTGGAGTTAAAAATAATAATGCAAATGCCACTATAATTCAAGTTACAACTGAAGAAAATCAAGTTTTTGCTCATGCTGAAAAATTAACAGCACTTCTTGAAAAAGATCAACTAACTGGGTATCATTGAAAAAAGCTTCAAACTATGTTAGAAAGTCATTGTCATACAAGTTCTTGATTAGCTGAAATAGCTTTTTTATCTTGAGAAGCCATTCATTTTGCTATAGATATAGCTTCCATAAATCATACTAAAGATATTACAATTGCTGTAGACATCAAAGCTTTTATTTGTTCTAAATCAAATGGAGGTAATTTAAAACCTGGTAATCATTTTGGAATCTCTCATATAATACTCTTAGCTCATCATATGTTTTCATATCAAATATAATATGAAACTATAGTAAACACAGTTACTGCTATCAATACTCAAGGTAATTTTTTGTTTATTTTTTTAATTATGATTAATAATATTATTGAACAAATTGCAATAATAAGAGTAGTTAAATTTGTTCAACTTATAGCATTTTGTATAGTTCCCCATACTACTTCATATTGATGTTCTCAAACTCAAGCTTTTACTCAAAATACTTTATTTAACTGAGAAGATGCTATTATTAAAGCTCATGCATTTGTAAATCATACAACTACTGGATGAGATAAAAAATTTACTACTACTCATAGTTTTAGTAATCAAAGTGATAATTGAAATATTCAAACCAATAAAGATAAAAGTGCTGCATATACTATAAATCATTCTGGATTTGCTGTAGCAATAGGTTGCAATGCTATAGCTGTCATAAGCGATACAATAGCTACTGGTCAAGTTGCTAATTGTCTAGACGATCAGAAAAAAGCAGCAACCATAACTGGTAAAAAAGATGCATATAGTCCTATATGAACTGGCAATCCTGCAAGTTGAGCATATGCCATTGATTGTGGGATAAGAACCAAAGCAACTGTTGTTCAAGCTATAATATCAGCTTTAAGAACTTCTTTGTTTTTTAACTCTCAAATCCATGATTTAAATGGAGTGAATCTTTTTAATAATAAAGAGAAAAAACTATTCATAATTATATAATTAAAAATCTAAATTTATTTGTTTCAAAAAAAAAAAACCAGAGTTTTATATCCAAAATTATAAAATTTGCAAATTTTTCTAAACAAAAAAAATATTCCTTATGATAAGGAATATTTTTTTGTTATTTTATTTAGAAATTATTCAAATTTTACTTCAGGTGCTTTTTCTGTTCCTGCTTCTGCTTCAAATAATACTTT
>SAAG01000001.1 GCA_010119095.1 Candidatus Altimarinota bacterium | reverse complement strand
GTTACTGATGATGAATTGTATTTTAGCTTA
Organism: Candidatus Altimarinota bacterium; assembly: GCA_010119095.1. GTDB lineage: Bacteria > Patescibacteriota > Gracilibacteria > BD1-5 > UBA6164 > Altimarinus. Next base: position 84,792 of record SAAG01000001.1, on the reverse strand, counting down.
TTAGTATAAAAAAGATTATTATCATTGGATACAAAAATTGTTCATTATTAATTATTAATTATTAATTATCTATGTGAAATTATCCAAAAGCAGTTTGACCATATTCGCCTTATATAAAATCATGAAACTTGCTTTTTTGTAGCTGACAAATATGAATTAATCCAGAAAGTTGAAAACTAGTTGAATGATCAATAGATGAGGAAACAAAGCAGGTAATCAATAATATCAAAGGGGTTTTAAGTGAAAATTGACTTGATTTAACAAATGTAATTAAAACAATAATATTTTTAGACGATATGAATAATTTTACGAAAGTAAATGAAATTTACTGAGAATATTTTATTACAAAACCAGCAAGAAGTACTGTTGAGGTTTCAAAACTTCCAGTTTGAGCTAAGATAGAGATTGAGGTAATTGCAGCTTTTTAAATTAAATATTAAGACTAGATAAAAATCTAGTCTTTTTTAATAAAAACTTTTGACTTTTTAATACTTAGCACATATAATATAAGAGTGCTAAGTATTTTAATTGATAATAATATTTTATCTCTTAATACAAATAAAAATGAATATAGAAAAATTTACAATCAATGCTAGTACTAGGATCGGAGAAAGCCAAGACCTAGCAAATAGGAATAAAAACTCAGAGATAACTTGATTACATCTTCTTTATTCTATGCTTCATAGTGAAGATAGTATAGTAAAAGAGATGTTACTTGATTTTTGAGTGGATTTACTAGTTTTAAAATCAAGTGTAAAAAAAGAACTTGATAATCTTCCAAAAATTACTTGAAATTACAATTTAGCTCTTAGTAATGAATTAAACAATATACTTAATGAAGCTCAAAATATAGCAGAAAAAAACAAGGATGAATTTGCAACAGAAGAACATCTATTGCTTTCAATTATAAAAAATGGAAGTGATAAGATAAAATCTATTTTGAGTCAATTTAATATAACATATGATGAAGTACAAAAAGTAATAGAGAAATTTAGAAATGGGGAAAAGATAACTTCAAATGATTGAGAAAATAAACTAAATGCACTAAAAAAATACTGAATAGATTTAGTAGAATTAGCTCGTAAATGAAAGATTGATCCAGTAATCTGAAGAGAAGAAGAGATAAGAAGAACTCTCCAAATCCTTTCAAGAAGAACAAAAAATAATCCAGTTTTGATTTGAGATCCTTGAGTTGGTAAAACTGCAATTATTGAGTGAATTGCTAGAAAAATAGTAGAAAAAGAAGTTCCTGAAAATCTTATTCAAAAAAAGATTATATCACTAGATATGGGTTCTCTTTTAGCATGAGCTAAGTATAGATGAGAGTTTGAAGAGAGATTGAAAGCAGTAATTAAAGAAGTAGAAAAATCAAATGGCAATATCATACTTTTTATAGATGAACTTCACACTATAGTATGAGCATGAGCACAAGAATGACAAGCAGATGCTTGAAATCTGTTAAAACCTGCTCTTGCAAGAGGTAGTTTACATATGATTTGAGCAACTACTATAAATGAATACAGAAAATATATAGAAAAAGATGCAGCACTAGAAAGGAGATTTGCATCTGTACTTGTTGATGAGCCAAGTGAGGAAGATACTTTAGCAATTTTGAGATGAATCAAAGATAAATACGAAACTCATCATGGGATAAAGATATCTGATTCTGCAATTGTTTGAGCAGTTGAATTAAGTGTAAAATATATACCTGATAGAAAACTTCCAGATAAAGCAATTGATCTTATTGATGAAGCATTGTCTTCAGTAAAATTAAAAACTATATCAAAACCTGTTGACTTAGATATATTGGATAAAAAGATAAGGAGTTTAGAAATAGAATTGGAAGCTAAAAAGGCGGAAATTAACCCCGGGGTTAAAGGAACCCCGGGGTTGGAAAGATTAGAAAAGCTTAAACAAGAAATAGCTTCAAAAAAAGAAGAATATACTCGTTTAGAATCAACTTGGAGAAAAGAAAAAGATTTGATAAATTCTTCAAAAGAAATAAGAGAAAAAATAGATGCTTTAAGACAAAAATCAAAAGATTATGAAAGAGAGGCAAATTTTGCAGAAGTTGCAAAGATTAATTATGGAGAAATTCCAGCTCTTGAAAAGCAAATATTAGAAATTGACAATAAGTTACTAGAGATTAAAGATACTTGAAAATCTTATCTAAGAGATAAAGTAGAAGTAGAAGATATTGCAGAAATAGTTTCAAAGTGGACAGGCATTCCAGTTACAAAACTTGTTGAAACTGAAAAAGAAAAATTACTAGTTTTAGAAGAGATATTAAAATTATCTGTTATTTGACAAGACAAAGCAATTACTTCCATAGCTAATGCGATTAGAAGATCAAGAACTTGATTATCTGAAGCTTGAAAACCTATTTGAAGTTTCTTATTTTTAGGACCAACTTGAGTAGGTAAAACTGAAACTGCAAAAGCTTTAGCTTTAAACTTATTTAATTCTAGAGATGCTTTTATCAGGATTGATATGAGTGAATATATGGAAAAATTCTCTGTTCAAAGGCTAATTTGAGCACCTCCAGGGTATGTATGATATGAAGAATGATGACAATTAACAGAGGCTGTTAGGAGAAAACCATTTTCCGTTATACTTTTTGACGAGATAGAAAAAGCTCACCCTGATGTTTTTAATACTCTATTACAAATACTTGATGATGGTAGATTAACTGATAGTAAATGAAAAACAGTTGATTTCAAAAATACAATTATTATTTTAACAAGTAATATTGGTAGTCAAAAAATCCAAGAAATGCTTGAAAAAAATAAAACTTATGATGAGATTAATAAAGCTGTAATGGGGGAATTAAAAAATTATTTTAGACCAGAATTTATAAATAGGATTGATGATATAATCGTTTATAATTCTCTTAGTAAAGAGATGCTTGAAAAAATAGTAGATTTATTGTTAGTAAATGTATCAAAAATATTAAGTGAAAAAAACATAGAAGTTAGTTTTGATAAAAAGTTAAAAGATTATCTTATACTTGTATGATTTGATAAAGAATTTTGAGCAAGACCTATGAAAAGAGCAATTACAAATATAGTTTTAAATGAATTATCAAATTACTTACTAAAAGAAGAAATAAAAGACTGAGACAAGGTAAAACTTACTATTGAAAACGATAAATTAAAAATTTTGAAAAAGTAATAATTTGAGATATAATAAAGAAACAATAAATATAAAATAATGATTTATGTTAAAAATCCAAACTTGAACAGAAAATGAAATTCTTAGAAAAGTAAGTGATGAGATTAAACCTGATGAGTTTAATAAATATATCAAGTTGTGAAAAGAAATGAAAAAATACATAAAAGATCCTGATAATTGATGAGTATGACTTGCTGCACCTCAAGTTTGATATAACAAAAGATTGATAGTTGCTAGTTTATTAAAAGATCGGGAAGATGAGAAATTTCCTACAGTTATTATGATGAATCCTATTATAATAGATAGTTCAGAAGAAACCTGCATAGAAAAAGAATGATGTCTATCTGTTCCATGAAAAAAATGAGATGTACTTAGACCTAAAAATATAAAAATAGCCTATATAGATGACAATAAAAAACAAGTTTTACTATATCTTACATGACTTTCTGCTCGTATTGTTCAGCACGAGATAGATCATCTTGATGGAGTACTTTTTGTTGATAAATTGGTGAAATAAAAAAATAAAAAAACTGAAGTTTAACTTCAGTTTTTTTATTTATAAAATCTTAATTTCATCAACTAGATAAAATAGAATTTACTACCCATCAAACAATTGAATTAGCAAGCCAGATAACTACTAGTCAAATTAATGCTTGTACAATAATAGTTCTTCATTTTTTTACTTGTTCTTCTTTTCAAGCCGCAGTTAGGATTTGGAATCATCCCCATAATGCATACACAACAGCAACTAAATATAAAAATCAAATTGCTTTTCATATTAATCATTGAATAGCTGTATCTGCAGAATCAGAACTTCATATTAATCATGAATCAGTTTTTTTATTATCTAGATTCATTGCATTAACATAATTTAAACCAAGAAAGACAACTCCAAGTAAACTATATATTATTTTTTTCATATTTTTTTGTTAATTGATAACAAATTAAATTATATTCAGTAGAGGAAAAAAGCAAGTTATTTTTATTTAGATAGAAGCTGAGTTAAAGGTAATTAACATTCACGATATAAACCAAATTAATAAGATAAGTACCAAAGAAACAATTACCATAATCTTTCATCTTCTAGGGTTACTATTACTAAATATAAGATATAAACCAAATACAATCAATAATCACAATAGGACATACAAAACTATAGATGTATTATGAATAGATTTATTTGCATCTGATTTAATCATATCTCAATTTAATTCATAAGAACTTGCAAAGACAGATTTAACCATCACTGACAATAGTAATAATGTGCTATATATTGTTTTTTTCATAAATTAATCTATTAAACAATAATTTACTTAATTTTCTCCAAAAATGCTTTCATATCATCTTTTAACCTAGCTTCTAAAGTCATCTTTTTTCAAGTTCAATAATGAGTAAATTCTATTTTTGAAGCATGTAAAAGCTGTCTTCAGACTCAAAGCTCTTTTTGTAGATAGTGATTAAGAGATTTGTTTCCATAAGTTTTATCTCATACAATGGGGTGTCAGATGCTTGTCATATGCACTCTAATCTGATGCATTCTACCAGTTTTGATTTCTACCTCAACTAGAGATAAGTCTTCATTTTTATATTTAAATTCATCTATAACTTTATAATAACTTACTGCTTTTAACCCATTTTCAGAAACCAAAACTTTATTCTCATTTTGAGCATTTTCTATTCTCTCAAGTTTTTTATCTATAATTCATTCTTTTTTATCAAGATGTCCAGAAACTACTGCCAAGTAATATTTTCTAATGTTTTTATGATTTTTAAAATCTTCAACTAGTCTAGTAAGCATATCTTTTTTCTTTGCGATAATCACAATTCCAGAAGTATCTCTATCTATTCTATGAGCAAGACTTGGTTTAAATGTGAGACTATTAAGTTTATCACCAAGATAATCTTGTACCTGGCTAATTAGATTTGTTTCTTTTGTCTTATGGTCCCCTGGATGCACATTGATTCCAGCAGGTTTATTCACAACAAGTAAGAAATTATCCTCAAAAACTATATCTTTTCTATCAAGTCCAACCCCGGGGGTTCAAAACCCCGGGGTTTTAAGAGCAACTTTTGATAACTTATCAAAATCATTATCCACCAAAAATATCTTTACCTCATCTCAGATTTGCAACTTATATTCATTATCTTCTCTTTTTCCATTAACCTTTATCTTGTTAGTTCTATTAAACTTATACAACAAGCTCCTAGTAGCCATAGGAAACAGCTTTTTTAAAAATTTATCAAGTCTCTGATTTGCATCATTTTCAGTAATTTTAAATTGTTTCATTGTTATTTTAATATGTTAAAAAGTTCACTAAAATCAGAAATTATCTTATAAGGATTTCATTTTTCTAATCTTTCTCTTTCATGGTATCAAAAATCAACAGCTATTGTTTTTAACCCAACTTCATTTGCTTCAAGTATATCTCAAAGTGTATCAGTTACAAATAAACACTCCTCAACTTTTAATTTATATTTTTTCAATATATAGTTAAATTTGTAAACTTTTGATTTATGAAATTCATAACATAATATATCATTAAATGTATCAATAAACTCGTTATTTCTAAGTAAATCACTCACATTATTTGTTCATCATGAAGATATAATATGTAATGAATAGCTTTCTTTAAGTTTCAATAAATTTCTCTTTATTGAATTATCCATAATTAAACTCGAATAATCTTTATATATATAATCTCTATAACCTTCCCATCACTCAGATTTTATTGGTTCAGGGGGAGAAGATGCAAATATATTTCCATCATGTATACTTTTAAAATATTCCTCTGAAAAAGTTATTTTAAAGTATTCTTCAATTTTGTTTCTATGAAAATCAAAAGTGTCGTGTATTACTCAATCAAAATCAAAAATAAGTGCTTTCATTGTAGGGAATAATAAGATAATTTTTAAGATTTTAATTGAAAATAACTAAAAGTAAATCAAAAATATTTTTAACTTCATTTTTTTCTATATCCAAGAGCTTCAAGTATATGAGTTGTTTTTATATCATTACTTCACTCTAAATCTGCTATCGTACGACTTAGTTTTAGTATCTTGTAATAACTTCTTGCTGATAGATCTAGACTAGCTACAGCTTGTTTAAGTATGTTTTCAGATTCATCACTTAAACGACAATATTTATCTATATCTTTAGTTCACATTTCACTATTGAAAGTGATTTTTGTTCAATTAAATCTCTTTAATTGCATCTCTCTAGCTTTTTCTACTTTTTCCTTAATCTCCTTTGATGATTCTCATTTTGGAGCATCTTTACCAAATTTTTCAGTTTCTACTTTAGGGACTTCTATAAATATATCAATTCTATCAATTAGAGGACCAGATAGTCTTGATCTATATTTTTCTATATCTCTAGCACTACATATACATTGCTTTTTTGGATCAGTTAAAAACCCGCAAGGACAAGGATTCATAGCTCCTACAAACATAAACTTAGCAGGATAAGTAAAAGTTGAGTTAACTCTATTAACAGTTATATTACCATCTTCTAGTGGTTGTCTAAGCACTTCCAGTACTGTTTTATTAAATTCTAATACTTCATCAAAAAACAGTACTCATTTATGAGCTAAGCTTATCTCTCAGGGCTTAGCATTTCTTCCACCTCCAATAATACTTATACTACTCGCAGTATGATGGACTGTTCTAAAAGGTCTTTCTATTATTATAGGATTTTCTGTTGTCAAAAGTCCTGAGATAGAATAGATTTTTGATATCTCTATTGATTCATCCAGTGTCAAATCAGGCAATATAGTCTTGAGTGCCTTTGCTAACATAGTTTTACCACTTCAAGGAGGACCATTCATAATTATATTGTGTCATCCAGAAGCTGATATCATCAAGGCTCTTTTTGCAAACTCTTGACCTATCACATGTGAAAAATCATATTTTTCTAACTTATCTTGTTTCAGACTTTTTAAGTCTATCTTTGGTGCTATCTCATACTCTTTTCTAGAGTTTAGTATATCTATCAAATCATGTAAGCTTTCAATTCATATTACATCAATTCAATCTACGATAGATGCCTCTTTTATATTTTCTTTTGGTATAAATATCCTTTTAAATCAATTTTCACGAGCTCAGATAGTCGCTGGTAATACTCCAGATACTTTTCTCAGTTTTCAATCTAAAGCTAATTCTCATAAAAATATACTTCAATCTATTAGTTTATTATCTAGTATTACTTCATCAGATAACAATATACCAATAGCAATAGGTAAATCAAAACTAGGCCCCACTTTTCTTATATCTGCAGGTGCTAGATTGACTGTGATTCTAGTTGTAGGAAGCTTTGCATAACTAGATTTTAAAGCACTTCTAATCCTTTCTTTGCTTTCCTGAATTCATTGGTCAGGAAGTCAGACTATTGTGAAACAAGTCATTCAGAAATTGATATCTACTTCTACATCTATAATTGTTCCAGATAATCCGTTAATTGCGATAGATTTTACAAGTGAAAACATATAAAAAAGTATTAAATATAAAATATATACAAAAATCATTATATCTATATACGAGATATATGCAAATTATTTTTGATTTGATTTTTTTATTCATATAAATAACATATAGACAATGACTTTATAATTAAATAATAAATTTATGTATTTATCAGATGTAGATATAAAAAAAGCCCTAGAGGCAAAAGATATAGTTATATCAGATTTTGATCCTAGTAGATTACAACCAGCTAGTTATGATATATTACTAGGTAATAAATTTTTGGTAGTAAAATGTTCATCTACTCCTTATGTTGATCCTGAAAACAAGATATTACCTGAATATGAAGAAGTAATAATTAAAGATGGAGAAGCTTTTATACTTCATCCAAATGAGACTATTTTATGAACATCAAAAGATTATTTTTGATCTGATAAATATTTAGTCCAATTATGATGAAAAAGTTGATTAGCAAGAATTGGATTAGCTGTACACAATACTGCTTGACTAATAAACCCATGACATTATTTAAATATAACTTTTGAACTTGGTAATTTTAGTAGAGTTCCAATTATATTAAGACCATGAATGGAAGTTGCACAAATACTATTTTCGCAGATTTCAAGCCCTTGTGAAAAAGATTACAAAAAAGTAGGAAGATTTAAAGACTGAGAAGAAAACTTTGTATCTTATCAAGAGAAAAAAGATATATAATAAAAAAAAGCTAGATAATTTTATCTAGCTTTTTTTTATTATGAATTATTTACTTTCAATCTTTTTTCACTCATTTATAATCATAAAAAAGCACAGTATCAAAACTCATGATGCTATAAATTGAATAGGAGTTAACAATTTTCAGTTAAATATATAATCAAAAAATATTGCCGAAAGAGGCCAGGCAAGTTCAAATATAGTGGCAGAAGAAGCTTTTATCTTTTTTAATCAATAATAATATAATACCATAGCAAATGCTCCAGAAGTAACTACAATTACTCATAATAACTCCCAATGTAATAATTCCAAACTACTTATAGAGAAAAAATTTCAAGATATTAATAATGTGAAAAAAGCCAATATAGATGTAAATAAAAATCTTAGAGCAGTTGACAGAGAAAATCACAAATCATCAACAAGTGTTTTTCATAAAACAGTTGATGATCAAAAAGAAAATGCAGCAACAATTGCATAAATAGCAGGTATATTGAAAAAATCAGTTCAACTAATTCCTAATTTTATATCTGGAAATACTATAAAGTAAACTGATACAAGTGCTATCATTGCCCATAAATAAAATATTTTTGTTAGTTTTTCTTTCAATAGTATTGCAGCTAATACAATAGCAAAAATCGGTTGCAATTTCTGTAATATAACAATAACTGATAATGAACTTTCTCATCTAAATGCAGCAAAAAATGCTTCAGTAATTGACAATGTTCATATTAGCCCTCAAAATAGACAAACCCAAAACAAAGATATAAATACTTTTCTATTTATTGTTTTTATTTTACCAAAAGATAAAAATAAAAAAGGACTTAGTATTAAGCTTCATAAAAAATGTTCTAAAAACACGATAGTTATAGCAGGGAAATGATAAAATTGAGGTCTAATTAGCATTCAATCCAAACTCCATAGGGTTGCAGCAAAAATTACTGATAATGATCAGATTAGATATATATATTTTTTATTCATATTTTTATTTTATTCATGTTGTTCAGATTCCTCATCTGTCTTTATTTCACATTGTCTCAACAAGTTCAAATTCTCATCTTTCTATTTTTACAAAAGTTCATTGTCCTATTCTAGTACCTGCTTCAAGAATTTGTTGTTTTCAAGATAGGTTATAATATGGAAATTTAATAGTATCATTATCACCACAATAATCATTATCAATTATTCAAGGTGAATTTACTTGTATAAGTCAGTGTTTTTTATAAGTTGAGCTTCTTGGAGATGTCATAAGCACAAATCATTTTGGTATTTCTACAACTAATCAAGTTTCAACTAACTTAAAATCACCAGGTTCAAATATTTCATCATTTAGACATCTAAAATCAAATGCACAAGCCCCTTCAGTTTCATAATTAACTCATTTTCAATCAAGAGATTTAATTCTCACTTTCATATAATTTATTTATTAGGAAATAATATTTTTTTTCAAAGTTCTTTTGTAATTGGGAAATCATCTCTATCTTTTATGATTTCATAAATTCATTTAAGTGTTTCATATCACTCAGCAATCTTTTTTTCTGCTTTCATTTGTTCAAGTACTTCAGTAGGATTTTTTCATTCTCATACTAGTTTTCCAAGGTATCTATTTCTTGAATTTCAAAAACAAGTAGCTATTAAATCTCATCAAATAGCAAATCTGTTAAACTTGATATCATTGTTTCAACCAAGTAGAGTGAATAATCTCTTATACTCAGTATAATATTCACAAAAAAAGTACCCAAGACTAGATGCTCACATTCAAAGTCACTCGTGATAACCAGTAAAAATAGCAAATATATTTTTTAAAGCTCATGCTAGTTCAGAGTTTTTTATTTTTCAAGTATAGAAGTTAACAACAAATATAGGAGTTTCAAAATATTCTTTTAAAGTGTTTCATAAAGCCTCACTTTCAGTTCATACTGTTGCTCAAATAATACTTCATTTAACTATATCTGAAGCTATCATTCCACCAGATAAACATGCATAATTATAAGAGATTCACTTTAGAGTAATTTTTAAATCATCTCAAACAGTATGTAGTGTTTTATTATTAATTCATTTAGCAAGATTAAGTATCGTTAATCATGGTTTTAAATACTTTTTTATATCTTGAAAAAATGGTAATACAAATTGACAAGGTAGGGACAATATAAGTAAATCTACATCTTTTAATTCATCTTCTATTTTATCTACAAAAATTATATTTTTTCCTAGTTTAACTCATTCAAAGAAATATGGATGTTTTTTAAAATTTTTTAGATAACTTGATACTAAATCATTTTTTTCATAAGCATAGATGGTTTTATCTGGGTGCTTTTCTGATATATGTTTTAATATTGCAAATCAAAATGCTCCAACTCATACTATTAATGTTTTCAATAAGCCAAAATTATGATATAATATAAAATCATTTTATAAATAAAATAACAAAAATCAAATAAAAAAATACTCTAGTAAAACTACCTAGAGTATTTTATAATTAATAAAAAAACTATGATTCTTTTTTTAATTCTCAAGTTAATACTAATCTATTTAAAGTTGTTCAAATTGGCCGACATGTCATTATCATAACTTGTGCTTTTGTTCTATTTCATTTAAATATCGCAATATTTCATGGATTAATAATATTTCTTTCTTTTACAGTATAGGTATATTTTTTTTGATTATAATATATGATTATATCATCTCAGTGTTTTACATTATTTAAAGTTGCAAAAATATCATTGTAATCTCATTTTATCCATGGAAAATTCGAAGAGTGTCAAAAAATAAAAGAATTTCATATTTCTCATGGTTTTACACTTCAAGGATATCTTACTACTCCTTTTTCAAGCTCTTTCATAAATATTTGTTGTAACTCATTTTGTCATGAAATAACTCTATTAGCAACATCAACTAATGGAATATTTTTTCAAATTTTAGGTATAATAATTCTATTTTCATATGGAGTAATATCAATATCTAGACTTGGTTTTTCCTCTTTTAAATTCACAAAAGATTTCAATGAATTATTCAAATTTTCATCTTCTTTTTTTGTTTTTTTAGTTTCACTTTTTTTAGTGTTTGTTATATTTGTAGCTTTTACTGAGTTTAATATAGAATCACTATTTTTTGCATAAGTATCCTTTTTTATATAACTATTTGCAATGTTTATATAGGCCTTATAATTTGTTGTTGCCATAAGCAATAGAAATATACCAAATGAAGTTAGAATATATTTTGAAAGAAAAGATAAATATGACTTTATTTTTCAATATGTCATACGAGTTTTAATTCTTTCAATTTCTTCTTTTACTTCTTCATCATTATTTAGAATATTCTTCAGAAATAAATAATCATTTTGATATAATTCATCACTATAGGATCAATTATTATCTCATGCTTTAGAGTATAAAGAATTTTGTTCTTCAGGGATTTCTAAATTATTTAGTATATCATTACTAGAGTTCATTTGTTTTTATTTTAATATTTATTTTTGTTTTTAATTTTTTTAGGCTAATTTATTTTATCATATCTATATTTTTTTTGCAAAAATATAGCACTTTTTTTATGATTCTTTTTCTACTGCAAGAGTTCATAATACAGATAACCTAAAATTTTGAAAAGCTTCAATATATTCAGGATTAATATATTTTAGAATTTTTAATAATTCTTGATCCAGATTTGGATTAATATGCGAGTCAAAATATTTTTCTAGATTTGGGCTTTTCATTTTTCAGAAATTTATAAGAAATAAAAAAACAAAATTAATTTCACAAAACATTTAAGACTTCCTCGATACTTGTTTCTCATAATACAACTTTTATGAGAGCATCTTCTTTAATTGTAACCATTCAATCTCAAACAGATTGTATTTCAAGTTGGTTTTTGTTTGCCTGTCTGAGAATTAACTCTTCCATTTTTTCAGTCATCTCAAGAACCTCATAAAATCAAACTCTTCATTTATATCAAGTATTATTACATTTAGAACAACCAACTTCACTCTGTCTGTATAATACTAAATTCTCTTTATCTTTTATATATCTTCATACTTTTCAAACTATATATTCTTTAATTCTCTGGTCAGGGGTGTATTTTTCCTTACAATTCACACAAAGTTTTCTTCACAATCTCTGAGAGATAATAAATCTCAATGAAGAGGTTATAAGCAGAGGATCAATTCATAAATTAACAAGTCTTTGTATAGTATGTACTGCAGAGTTAGTGTGTAGAGTGGAAAAAACTATATGACCAGTTATACTTGCTTCAACTGCAAGTTTTGCAGTCTCCTCATCTCTTATTTCTCATACCATTATTATATCGGGATCTTGCCTTAATAGTGATCTTAATCAATTGGCAAAAGAAAAATTGATAGCAGAATTTATTTGTATATGGTTTACTCAAGGTATTCTATATTCTACAGGATCTTCCAATGTTGAAATATTGTTATCATCAGCATTGAATTGAGATAAAAGCGAAAATAATGTAGTAGATTTACCTGATCAAGTTGGTCAAACGGCTAAAATCATTCAATAATTATCTTGCAAGTGTTTTTTTATCTTAACCATATTATACGGCATAATTCATAGCTCTTTTAACTCAGGTGGTTTACTATCTTTTTTTAATATTCTTATTACACATTTTTCTCAATATATTGTTGGGATAATAGATACTCTCAAGTCTATAGTTTTTCATGCATATAACTTATAGTTTATTTTTCAATCTTGTGGTAATCTGTGCTCATCAATTCTCAGATAAGCCATTATTTTAATTCTAGCAATAAAGCTTTCTTTTTGTTCTTTTGGGTAATCTTTATGTTTAATAAATTTTCAGTCTACTCTAAATCTCACTTTTAATACTTCATCACTTGGTTCAATATGTATATCTGATGCTCATAATCATAATGCTCTTACTATAATATCATTAATGTAAGTAACTATAAATGTATCCTCTTGGTTTTTATTGTTATTTGTTAATGATAAATCTGAATCATAATTGCTTTTATTTTCTCATGGAACACTAAATAAATCCTCTACATTTTTAGGATTTGTAGAGATTTTATTCATAACAGATTTGTCTATAAAAGCTTTTAAATTCACGAGTTTAATGGGGTTAAGTAATAAATATTTTTATAATATATTTACTCTTTAGCTTTAATACTACCATACAAATAATAACATATATAACAAAAAAACCCTACAAATGTAGAGTTTTAATGTCAAAAATTATCTTGACAAGTTGATATGTTTAATCTTTTGCACTATTCGATAATTTCTAAGTTTACATCTTCTTTAGACTTATTTAGAGCATTATCAATTGCTTCAACTGTAAGAATATGACTTCAAATGTCTAAGTTTTCTCATGATATAGGTAATACAAAGCTTCTATCAGTTAATCATAATTTATAAGGATTTGAATCAATATAAACATTGATTGCTTTTAAACTACTTGAATCACTTACTTCTCATCTTAAATTAAATACTTGTCAATTATTATATAGTTTTATACTTTTATCTATAGGATTTTTTATTGTAATACTTGGAGCTACTTGATCACTATCTACGATCTCAATTTCTTTTATTTCATCTATTGAATAATAAGTATTATTAACTGCTCTAATTGTAATATTATATACTCATTTATAAGTATCTGGAATAGTAAAATTTCACTTATAACTTCATTCATTTTTACCTGAAAGACTTATTTCATCTATCTTTATTTCATCGAGAAGTATGTCAATTTTTATTATTGGAGTGTCACTCTTGTAGGCAAGTTCAATATAATTTTTTCATGCAAAAAGTTGTCATTTATCTACTATTCTTGATGCAATTTGAATATTTCATAAAGTTGGATTTTCTTCTCTTTCACATATTGTATCTTTTAGGGAATCTGAAGAATCAAGTAATTCTCAAAATTCTTCTTTGTATCATCAGTTTTTTACCCAATTTTGTACAGGTCATTCCCATGATTTATTAGTTGGAATCAGGGAATGAACATCAAGAATATAAATCTCTTTTATTCAAGCAGGAGGAGTTAACTCACTTATTTTTCAATTACATAAAGCATCAACTTTAACTGTTTTAAGTCATCATCATTTTCATGTAGGGATATTTTTAAACATAGAAGATACTATCAAGTCTTTTCTAAATCACTCTTCTACAGGAAATCATGTAAGCTTTGATATAGCAATTGTACTTACTCAACCTGGTCTTTTCCAATCACTAACTTTTTTTCACTTATGAGCAAATGTCATAAAATCTCTCCATATAGGTCAAGCTGCATTTAATCAATCTCAACTCATATTTACTTCTTTTCAATCAGTATTTCAAACCCGTACTACAGTAGTAATTTGAGGAGTATATCAAATAGTCCATAGATTTCTAGGAAGTTTAATTTTTGCTCAGTTTTTAACATATTGTTTTGTTGAAGTTCAAGTTTTTGCAGCTACTTTTCTACCTGAAAGAGAAATAAAACCATTCCATCAAGCTGGTCTTGAAGAAGTGTCACTTAATATATTATTCAAAATATATGCAGTAGCACTACTTAAAACTTGTTCTCATTTTTTATCTTTATTCTTTGATTTTTCTTCTATTACAACTCATTTAGAATCTAGTATCTTTAATATAGGTGTAATTTCTTTTTTCTCTCATAAATTAGCCATTACACTATATGCTTTAGCCATTTCAAGTGGAGTTACTTCAACGGTTCAAAGTCATATAGAAGATCAATATCTTCAGTCAGTTTTTACACTTTCAAGTCAAAGTTTTCTAACCAAACTAACTACTTTTTCTTCTCATCATCATAAGTATACCATTTTAACTGCAGGGATATTTCTACTATTATTTAATGCAGTAGATACATTCATAAGTCACTTAAATCCTCAATCAAAATTTGAAGGAGTGTATCATCAAGGAAAGTTTGTTTGTAAATCAAATATTGGAGTTTTAGATCAGATACTATTGTGATCAATAGCTTGAGCATAAACAAATGGTTTAAAACTTGATCCAGGTTGTAGATGAGAAGTAATCATATTTACATTTCATCAATTTTCCTCATCAAAATAATCTCTTCATCAAACCATAGCAAGTATTTCTCAATTTTCATTATCTATACTTACAAGAGCATCATTGTTTGCTCAAAATCTCTTAGCATTGGTTTCTCAATATTTTTCAATCAATTCTTCAGCTTTATCTTGAAGTTTTGGATCAATTGTAGTATAAATTTTTAATCATCAAGTATCCATAAAATCTTTTCAGTATTTTTTCTCTAAATATTCTTTTATATATAATACAAAATGTGCTGCTTTTATTCTTTCTTTGTTTTTTTCAAACTTAAATCATATAGATGATACAATTGATTTTTTATAATCATCAAAAACTATATAATTATCCTCAAGCATTCTCTGAAGAATAAAATCTTTTCTTCAAGTTTGATACTCAATTATTTTTCAGTTGTTTTCAATTTTAATACTATTTAGAAACTCTAATAATTTTGAATAATCTATTAAACTACATCAATCCTTATCAACAATTAGAGATTTATTTTTATGATTTTCTTTTTTAATTCAACAAATAAGATTTGTTGAATCAGAAATTTCTTTAGATTTAAATCATTCAATATACTTCAATATAGGAGCAAGAGTGTTTGCATTCTCAATTTTTTCTTTATCACTAAGTATTTTTATTTGATTTTTTTCTTCTTTATCACTTTCTTTTTCATCATAAATATAAACATATCAAATAAGTCTATCTGGGTGAGTATATGGAGAATAATATGAAGGTCACTTTGGTAGAGATGCAAGTATGCTTGATTCTAATACAGAAAGATCTTTAGAAGACTTTCAAAAGAATGTCTTTGATGCCTGTTCTATTCAATATGAATTACTTCAAAAATCTATTTTATTTAAATAAAGTTCAAGTATTTTTTCTTTTGACAGGGAAGAACTAACTTTATAAGAAAGATAAATTTCTTTTATCTTTCTTTCTATTTTTCTTTCACTTCATATCAGAGTGTTTCTAATAAGTTGTTGTGTTATTGTAGAAGTTCATTCAACTTTATCAGTTTTTCATAATGCATAATATATAAATGCTCATAACATCCTTTTTAAATCAACTCAAGAGTTTTTTAAAAAAGTTTTATCTTCTCATGCAACGAGTGCATTTATCATATTTTTTGATATATTTTCATATCATACATATGTTCTATTTTCCTTATATATTTTATAAAGTTCATTTCACTCTCTATCATATATAATTGAAGATTTTGCTAGATTAAGTTTTTCTAGATTTTTTACATCAGGAAGAGGAAGTATGTATTTTACATAAACTATTATCGTCAATAAAAACAATAATCCTCAAAATCATATCAAACTATAAATTCAAATTTTTTTTAACTTAGCTTTGTCGCTAAAAATTGATTTATTAGGGGATTTGTATCTTATAAAATTTGATGAGTTTCTTTTGAATCTATTCATAATTTATGTTTAAAAGAATAAGAATTTTATATATCCAAACTAGTTGGGTTTTCCTAATTTTTTGTAATAAATTCGAAATCAATTACCAGTTTTAACAGGTGTTAAAATCTTGTAAAGTAAACATTCTCATTTATTTCAAAAAATAGGAAAATAACTTTTACTTGGTTATAATAGATAATTAAAAAAAAGATTATTTATTTAACTGAATCTTCTCAATTGAAATCAGTTACTTCTTTTAAATCTTTTCAAATTATAATTTCTATTTTGGTATTAGGGTTTTTAGAATAACGAGGAGTCTTTACTTCTTGGTATTTTCATTTAACAAAAAGCTTTAAAGCATCAAGAGTTTCTGTATCTTTTCACAAATTATTATACAATATAGTTGTTAACTCATAATTTTCTCAAGCAGTGTTTCAAACAGAATCTTTTGCAGGAATATTAAATCAAAATTGTTGTAAATCATTTGCTAGATATAATGCTTGGTTAGCCACAGGTTGAGAATTAAAGATATTTATTTCTTGTTTATCAGTAAATACTTTTGGATAATTAAAAATAACATTTGCAAATCTTTGTATTTCTCAATATTTTTCAACTACATAATTTGTTGCTCATCTTGGTAGTAATACTGAAGCTCATCAAAAGTTTTCCATTGGAGGAGTATATAAAATTCATCAAACATTACAAGAATAAGCTCAATAAACACAAGAATTATTTAAATTTAATGATATTAGATCACTACTTCAACTTCAAGAAAAATCTTTTATTTCTGAAGCAATTTTAAGTATCCCATTTATTCCAATATCAGTAGTAAAATAAGGACTAATTGCATTATACATCTTTCTTATTTTTACAGGATTTTTTAAATATGATTCACTAATCATCTTAGTTTTTATTGCTGATAGGATTTGTTGTTGTCTCAAAGATCTATCAAAATCACTTGTACTATGTCTACTTCTTGCATATTTTAGAGCTGTTTCTCAATCAATAGTCCAAGTTCATTTTTTTAATATGAAAGTTGTGTATCATCAATTTTTTGTAGGATAAGCATAGTCTGCAAAATTATTCGGAACAGTTATTACAACTCATCAAAGTAAATCAACTACTTGTTGGAATCATGAAAAATCGATATTTACATAATAATCAATTTTTTCTCAAGTAATCTGGCTTACTTTATTTTTTAAATAATCCATTGCACTAGCCTCATTTTTTTCGATTCATAAATAATAGGCATACACTCAATTTATTTTTCAATATCTACTATCACCATATTTAACATATAAGTCTCTTGGGATAGAAAGCATAGAAATCACTTTTTTGTCTAAATCTATAGATGCAAGTATAATCGAATCTGTTAACTCTCATCAACTATGATTTTCTCATCATCTTCATATAAGAAGTATCTTTATTTTATCACTTTCATTATTATCAGTTAGAAGATTAAATTTGAACCCACTAAGAACATTTCATAGATTGAAATTAAAATTTAAATCCTTTATATTTTTTACTATAGATATACCCAGAAAGCATATAAAAGCTATTGATAAAAATCAAGCAAAAAAAAGTATGCTTTTTTTAATACTCCATACATTGTTATTAATCTTTTTAGTTTTAAATCACACTGTTAAAAAATTATTAATTTCTAAATTAACAAAAAACAAAAATCAAATTATAATATTTATTTTAAGTAATTATATAAAAAAAATAAATATTTCAATAAAAAAATATTATTTTTATTAAAAAAAATTGAAATTTAAAAAATATATGTATACTTATTTGAAATTACATAATTTAATACTTAGTCAAAAAAATTAAATATGTCAGATATTAAAAATGAATTAAACGAAAAAGATGTTGATGGTATTGTTTTGGAATTATTGAAATTGCATTTAGATGCGGTAAATGTAAATGAAGAAGAGTTCTTGGATTTATTAAAACATAGTCTTTCATTGAATACTATGGAAAAAAAGAGAGTAATTGATGCTGTACCGACACTTTCTCAATTTCAATTTGATGAATTAGCTAAAGTATTTATAGAGGAGAGAGAAAAATTTAGAGAATTATCTAAAGAACACCCAGATGATATTAAGAAATTATTGGTAAAACAACAAAAAGAGTGGTTACAATTAGGTGATTTATATAAGATGGAAAAAGCTGATAAGCAAAAACAAAATGAAGAGAAAAAACAAATTGATGATATAAAAAGTCAGTTTTGATTATAATAATAATTTATATAAAGTGGAGTATCATTTTTGTGTATTATCTGATAAACAAGTTAGAGTTGATATGTATTTATCGACTCTTTTTAATGATTTTTCAAGGAGCTATATTCAAAAAATTATAGATAAATGAAATGTATTAATAAATTGAAAAGAAATAAATAAAAATATAAAAATCAAAAATAAAGATGAATTATTAATTAAAATAATTATAGAAAAATCAAAAATTGAAGCCGAAGATATAGAACTTGATATAGTTTTTGAGGATGATAATATGATTATAATCAATAAGGATGCTTGAGTAAATACTCATCCCGTGCCTTGAGAATGATGAAAAACATGAACTTTGGTAAATGCATTATTAAATCATACTAAAAATCTATCAACAATTTGATGAGTAGAAAGACCTTGAATTGTTCATAGGTTAGATAAAGATACATCAGGATTAATTATGATTGCAAAAAATGACAAGATGATGAGATATTTACAAGATAAAATTCAAAAAAGAGAAGTAGATAAATATTATATTGCAATTGTAAATTGAATAATAAAAGAAAAGAACTTTAAAATCGAAAGTTATATATGAAGACATAGTACAGATAAAATAAAAATGACAGTGAAAAATCCTATTAGCCCAAAACTAGCAATTACTCATTGAAAAGTTATCGATTATATAGATAATAAATATACTTTAGTAGAGTTAAAACTTGAGACATGAAGGACTCATCAGATAAGAGTTCATCTTTCAAGTATAGGATATCCAATTATATGAGATAAGGTATATGGAGATGTAAAAATAAATAAAGAAGTATATGAGAAATATTGACTACAAAGACAAGCTTTACATTCATATAAATTAAAAATTTTGTTATACGAAAAAGAAGTAGAATTTTATTGAGACTTAAAACATGATTTAAAAATAATAGTTAAAAACAAATTAAACTATTAATCTATACTAAATACTTAAAAAAAGTTGATTTTTCTGTATAAAAATTATACTTGTATTAAATTTAATTGTTTAATTATTTTTTAATGAAAGAATTTTTAAAAGAAAAAGTAAAATGAGATAAATTTGAATTATTAATTGATTCAAAAATTTTCTCAAAAGATATTGTATTGAAAGCAGCTTATAACTATTTAGACAAAGGATATTTTTTCTTTTTTTTAGATGAAGATAAAAATATAGTTTTACAATTTACTAAAAAACAATGAGTAAAAAATAAACCGGAAGAAGTTATATGAGATTTTTCTGATGAACTTTTAAGTGTTTATCTAAGAGATAAGCTTGAAAAAGATAATAAAGATATAAGAGAGAAAATAGTATGAGCAGCAATTGCAAATAGTTTACAAACATGATGATTTGTAGAGATTAACACTGATGATTGTTTATGTGAAGATCAAAATCAAATAGATTTTGATAAGGATATCGATGATATTTTAAAGGAAATAGAAAATGATCCTGAACTTAAAGTAGATGAAGATGAAATAGAAAGAATTTTAAAAGAAATCGAACAAGAATATGAAAAAGAATCTGAAGAAAAGCCATCTATAAAAGTAGATGTTGATGCAGTTAAAGATGTAAAAGAAAAATTTACTAAAGATAAAAAAGTGAAAAAAACTAAAAAATAATTATTAAATTATAAAGATGTTAAAAAAAAGTTATAAAATAGATTATAAAATTTATAGTGAAAAGTCTATTGATGAGGCAATAAGTGATTATAAAGATATTGCAAATATTAAATATGAAAAATGAGAATTGGTTATAGAAGCAGAGTCTGATATAGACGAGATTTTTAATGAACTTATGAATTATGTTATTTACATTGATAATAATTAGATTTAATTGATAATTTTTTTTAAATGTTGGATTTTGATAAAATAAAAAAAATAAAGAATAGTAAACTATGATTTTTTAGATTTAAAAAATTTGATAAAGATTCATATTTGATTACTAATGATGTTTGAAAATATTCATTTTTAACTAATAAAGAGTTTAATGATTTTATCTCTTGAGATATTTCTTCATGAGATAAGTATGAAGAATTAGTCGATAGAAAATTTATAAAATGAGAAAATTATGAAAAAGATATGACAAAGCTGTATGCAAAAAAAAGTGAATTTTTAGCATATTGACCAAATTTACATATTATTGTAGTGACATTAAGATGTAATCATAAGTGTCAATACTGTCATGCAGCAGCAGCACCAGTTACAGCTAGAAATATGGACATGTCTCTAGATACTGCAAAAAAAGTCGTTGATACTATTTTTTACACATCAAATAATAACATAATTATTGAATTTCAATGATGAGAGCCTTTACTTAACTGGCCAGTTATCAAATATATTGTTGAATATGCAAAAATAAAAGCATTACATTTATGAAAAAATGTTGTTTTTGCACTTGTTACCAACTTAACTTTAATGGATGATGAAAAATTAGATTATATTGTTTCACAATGAATAGATATATCTACTTCATTAGATTGAGATGAAGAAACTCATAATTACAACAGGAGTTTTAAAAGTTGAAATAGTTTTAAGGAAGTCACATATTGGATAAAAAGAATCAATGAACAATATCTAAAAAATAATGTAGAGAAAAGAGTAGGAGCACTTCTTACAGTTACTAAAAAGACTTTAGATAGATATAAAGAAACAATTGATACATATGTTTGATTATGATTAGATTGAATTTTTTTAAGAGCTCTAAACCCATACTGATTTGCATCTACACAATTAAGAGATTTATGATACACAAATGATGAATTTATGGACTTTTTTAAAAAGTCAATGAATTATATATTGAAATTAAATAAAAAATGAATATTATTCAGAGAGAAGTTATCTGCAATATATTTATATAAGATATTAACACCAATTGACCCAAATTTTCTAGACTTAAGAAGTCCTTGTTGAGCATGTGTTGGTCAGGTTGCTTATAATTATGATTGAAAAGTTTATAGTTGTGATGAATGAAGGATGTTATGAAGAATGTGAGATGATAGTTTTATGATGACTGATTTGAATAATGTTGACTTTTCGAATTACCCATGATATGAAGCTTATAATGCAATGATAAATAGTGAAACTACAAAAGTAATGGTTCAAGCGAGTACTTTAGATTGATTACCTTGATATAATGATAGTGTTTATAAGCCATACATAGGAGTATGTCCAATAAATTCATATAAGATGAGTGGTAATATTATCCCAAATTATTTAAAAGACAGTAAAATGATTTTGGATATAGCAATTTTTGATTATATTTTTGATAAGTTAAGAAATAAAGAAGATAAGGCAGTATTTGAAAATTGGATAAATATGTGATTATCTTTTGATGGACCTGTTATTAGCCAGTGTGATGCTATTTAAATTGTTTTATATTAGTTTATTATTTATTTCATTATTATGAAAAAAGAAGTATTTCCTAAAATCAAAAAGAAAATTAAGGGGTTTCTAACTGATGAAAGTTGAAAGATAAGCAAAAAAGATGCTTTATGATTAGGAGTTTGAGCAGTTTTATTATCATGACTAGATGATGTTCTAGCATGATCAGATACTTGGAATCTTGCTACTCCACATCATAATGTAGATCTGCCATGAGCCACTAATGCTGATAATTCAACTTGATGGAAATCATGTACAGTTACAGGACAGTCAGCACATGCGAGCTCAGCTTGAAATTGACATTATTCTGCAACTCCTTGAGCGACAACAAATGCTCCAGTATATTGATCTCAAGTTGCTGATCCAGTTTGAAAAACAACATGTACAGCTACAACTACAGCATCACATGCAAGTTGATTGATAAATTGACATTATTCATGAACTCCAGCTTCTACTACAACAATTTCACATGGTTCACACGGTTCACATGGATCACATGGTTCACATGGATCACATGGTTCACATGGTTCACACGGTTCACACGGTTCACATGGATCACATGGATCACATGGATCACATGGATCACATGGATCACATGGATCACACGGTTCACATGCAAGTCATGGTTCACATGCAAGTCATGGTTCACATGCAAGTCACGGTTCACATGGTTCACATGGATCACATTGAAGTCATGGATCACATTGAAGTCATGGATCACATTGAAGTCATGGAAGTAGATGGTAATATATAATATGATTAAAGATATAAAAGATCTAGAGTGATTAGAAATATTTTTATGATATAAGTGTAGTGTAAAGTGTGTTTTTTGTTATCAAAAAGATTTAAGATTTAAATATAATAAGAATTTATCAAAAAAAGAAGTAATAAAACTTTTAGAAAAGTGATTTAATGATTGAAAAAAATTTGTTATATTCTCTTGATGAGAACCTACTTTAGATGATAATTTATGATATTATATAGATTATTCTAAAAAACTTTGATTTGAACATATAAGAGTTCATAGTAATTGATACTGATTTAAAAATCTTGAATATCTAAAGGAGATGCATTCAAAATGAATGACTGGAGTTACAATATCTATTCATTGATATGAAGAAGTTTATGATAAAATATCTCAGGTAAAATGAAGTTTTGATTGAATTAAAAATGCACTTAGAAATTTTGAGATATTAAAAAAGATTGATAATAATTTTATCTTTGATACAAATACTGTAGTATCAAAAGATAATTATAGAGATATTCCTAGATTGGTTAAGTTTTTGTGTAATTTTAGTGTTACTAGAGGACAAATTGTATTAGCATATTCATTAGATATGTTTTCTAAGGATGAAAAATTAAGTATTATTCCTGAATATAAAGATATAATCGATTC
This sequence comes from Candidatus Altimarinota bacterium, assembly GCA_010119095.1. GTDB lineage: Bacteria > Patescibacteriota > Gracilibacteria > BD1-5 > UBA6164 > Altimarinus. Next base: position 61,001 of record SAAG01000001.1, on the reverse strand, counting down.
TTTAAAGAAGAGTTTAAAAATTGCATATCTGTTTAATAAAAAATTTGTATTAGAAAATATTCCTTTTTGTGTTATAGATAAAGAGTATTGGAGTCAAATATTAAAGAATATAAAAATTAATAAAGATTCTATTACAATTCACGAGTGAAATCTTTGAAATACAAATTTAACATGGATGATGACCTCAAATAAATGTAAGAAATGTTCTATGAATAACTTATGTAGAGGATTACCAAAAGATTATTATGAGATATATTGAGATAATTGCATAAATCCTATATATGATTAAAAATGTTGTAGTTTTATGATTATGATGGCAATGAAAACAGTTTGTTGAGTTCTTTAAAAAAAACAATTACAATGTTGTATGAGTATGTAGAACAAAGACCACTAAAAATATAATTGAAAAAAAGTATTGAATAAATGTATACACTGATTACAAGAAGTGTTTAGATAATAAGGTAGATTTATTGGTATTGTGTGCATATCCTATTAGTATTTATGAAGAAGTTTTAGTTTACTCAAAAATATATGATTACAAGATACTTTCTGATTTACCAGTTACATTTGATATTAAATTACTTGAATCTTGTATTGAAAACAAAAAATTTTTTTTATTTTTATTAGAAGCAAAAACAGAAATATTTAATAATTTTTTTACTAAATATAAAAATGTTTTTTTTAAAATTAATTGTCTAGTTTTACAAAATAAAAATAACTTGAAAAAACAAATTAATACTAAAGAGTCTATTTTAGTTGATACTCAATATATGTTAAATAATTTATTAGGTGTTAATACAGACTTATTTAATATTAAATATAAATTTATAAGTAGAGATATTAAGGATGTTGAATATATTATAGAGATAGTCCTAAATAATTTCTCAAAATTTGTCTATAAATATGAAGATGGGAAATGAATAATAGTATTTATAGATAAAGAATGAAGAATTATTGAAAAAAAGGAAGAGAAAATCATATTTGATTTTATTATGGAAAAGGTTATTTTAGATATAGAAAGGGATAATAGTTTTTTAAAAAAAGATTACTTTAAAAATTTTAATTATTTATTAACTAATTTTAACTATGAAAAAACAAAAAATACTAATTGTTAATATTGTTATTTTGGTAATTTTATTATCTGGGTATTATTATTTGGTTAATTTCAAATATGAGTCATCAAATAATAAAGATTTAGCAACAAATAATACTTGAATACAAAATTTAGACTGAAATAATCCTAGTAATGATGAAAATATAAAAAAAACAGTAATTAAAAAAAATATAGATGCAAAAAAGGTGGATGATTATAATTCATTTTCTGGCGAATTAGTGAAATATAGTGGTGTAATTGAAGTAAAAAATGGTCTATATTTATATAAAAATTATTTAGATAATTTAATTAGTTATTGTGACTATGCTGAGGGTAAAACAGATTATATATTAGAATCAGGAAAAAAAGAAACTCAAAATACTAAATTTGATTTATATTCAAGTGTTTCAGGTAATATAAGCTCTGATTACAAATGAAGAATTAGTAATATAGAATTAGAAAAGAAAAATATTAAAGACTTGTTAAGCTGAGTAGTACCGGAATCATATAAGATATTCACTACTACAAAAGTTAATAAACTAAATGAAAAATTATTCAATAATGATAAAGAACTGTTTTTATATAATTTGTGAAATTATATGTTTTCATTACAAGACAAGAACCAGTTTGATACTTATAGTGATTTTTATCTAGATTACTTAGAAGAAAATCAAGAATCTTTTAAAGATTGAGTTGTTCGTGAAAATTATATATATCCATTATTAAATGCCTATCTTGACTATTATAAAGAGTGTAATAGTTTTATAAAATTAAACTTTATAAATTATTAGAATCTTAAATTAATTAAATATAAGATAATACTTTTAATTAGTATAAATATTTCAAAAAAAGATATACAATAAATGGATAATATTTTGATTGAGCTAATCTTAACTAATAACTGCAATAAAAGGTGTCAATATTGTGATTTAGAGTTTAAAAACAAGTCTTTATCTATTGATGATTTAGACTTGTTTATTGATTTTATAAGCGAAAATAAGGCTAAGTATAATATAAATTTTTTTTGATGAGAACCACTTTTGGAGTTTGATAAGATTAGATATTTTTTGGATAATATAAAATTTAATATAAGTAATTATTCTGTTTGAACAAATTGAATATTACTTGATAAAGAAAAATTAGAATTTTTTAAAAAAAATAATATTAAGATATATCTATCAATAGATAATATTGATAAATGAAATAAACTTGATATGGATCTTATATCATTATATCAAGAAAATATTGTAATAAATTTTATAAATGATCCTGATTATTTAGACAATTCAATTATATGTTTTGATGAAATAGTTAAATATGGATTTAAAAAAATTGCATTTATGCCAGTTTTTTCAACAAAAAAATGGCATATTAATAATCTTTCAAAACTAAAAAATATATATAATTATATAAAGAATAATATAAATTGAATATCATTTACTAAATATGGATATTTTAACTGAATTTCAATAGAAAAGCAGTTTGTACTTGATACAGATTGATATTTCTACTCAGATTTAGATTCTCTATTATGGCTTCAAAAGCAGTATAAAAATATTTCAAATACATTAAAAAGTAAAATTAATGATAAGACGAAATTATTATCACTAAAAGAAAATGATATTAGTTTGAATAATTTAATAAATTTGTATAATATCAATGAAATTATAAGATTAGTATATGATATACCAAAACAATCATGAGATTTTTTGACTTATAATTTAATTGATAAAATAATTGATAATGAACCAAAAAAAAGATAATGTTTTTGAATGTAGTGCTGTCACAAGGTGAATTGAAATAGAAATCACAAATTATTGTACAATGGAATGTATTGTATGTCCAAGAAAACAGTTAAAATCATTTTCTTTTTTAAGTTTTGATAATTTTAGAAAAATAGTTTCACTATTAAAAGAGTGAAATTACGAAGAGATTATGGTTTGTTGACTTTGAGATGCTTTCTTGCACAAAGAAATAAATGATTTTATGGAATATCTATTTAAAGAAATTCCTACAATAAATTTATTTTTTATGACAAAATGATGATCTATAAAAGATTTTCACTTAGAGAAAATATTAAGTTTAAAAGAAAGAGGATTTAATGTTTCTCTTACATTTTCTGTTTTTTCTTTAGAAGAAAAATTATACAACAAACTTACTTGATGAGACTATTATGCAAATTTTATGAATTTGTTAAAGAAAGCTAATAAAATGAATATAAATTATTCCATGGAATTTATGCTATCTTTATTAAATATTAAAGAATTAAACTGATTTATAAAATTAGCTAAATCACTAAATAAAGATTATTGAATATCTCTAGTCCATAATTGGTGATGAATAATAAATAAGAAAATTCATAATCAGTTTTTTGATGAAGAAAAACTAAAATGATATTTTATAAGGAGAAAAGAGAATGATCTTTGCGAAGTTATGAAGTATGATTATTTATATATCAATTCAAATTGATGAGTGTATCAATGTTCGTTGAATGAATTATATGAAACTTGATATTTATGAGAAATTTGACAATATAGTTTGAAAGAATTTCTAGAAAAAAAGAATAATTTAGATTACCTAAAGTTGTGTAATAAATGTTTTTATTTTAATTATAAGACCTTTAATTAATTATGGATAATAATACACTGTATATTTGATTTAATCATAATTTATGAAGTCACGATTTGTCTTTGTCATGTGTTAGTCGTGAGGGTATTTTTTCTATTTCTCTTGAGAGATTATTTAGAGTAAAGAAAGCTCCAAATATTAAATTTATAAATAATAAAGAGTTATATCATAAAAAGGCATTAAACTTGTTAATTAAAGCTGTTGATATGAAAGAGGTTGATGAAATAGTAATAGTTAATTACCCTTGATTCAAAGACTTAAAAAAACTAAAATGAAAGAAGGTAGTATTTATAGATAAAGTTAACCATCATTATCTTCATAGTTCATCTTGATATTATTGATCAAAATTTAATGAAGCAATGATACTTTCAGTAGATTGATCATGAGTAGATCAAGAAACATGAAATGAAGAAATGCAAACAATTCGGTATGGGAAAAACAATAAAATAGAAAAACTTTCATCTACTCAATTAGATAATAAAAAAGGTTTATATTGAATTTGAGCATGTTACTATCTCCATTCTGATTTTATATGATTGTCTGAATGATCTTTTATGTGACTATCTTCTTATTGAAATGCTGATAGATATAAGGATGTTGAGATATTTAAATATGAAAATTGAAATGTCTATTTGAGTGATATATTTTTAAAGTGAACAAAAAAAGAGAGGGAATTATGATTGTTTAATAGTTGAGAATATACACAGCTTTATGTCATAAAAAATATGATGAATATATATTGACTATCATCTAAGGATTTAATAGATAGAAAAAAATGAATAGAAAATAGTATATTTGCAGACATAGCTGCAAAAGTTCAGCAAGAAACAGAAAAGGCAATGGTATATTTAGCAAATATTGCATATGAATATAAGAAAATAGATAATTTGTGCTTATCTTGAGGAGTAGCACTTAATTGTCTTGCAAACACTATGATTTTAGAAAAAACTAAATTTAAAAATATATTTGTTCAACCAGCCTGTAATGATCAATGATTATCATTATGAGCAGCAATGTATTGATATTATGACTATTGAAACAATAAAAAAAGAGTGAATATTAGCAATTATTGAATATGACCTAAATATGATAATAACCAAATAAAAATAGTAATTGATAAATATAAAGAATATATAAATTATGAATTTATAAAAAACTTTGAGAAATTAAGTGATTATGTGGCTAAAGAAATAAACAATGATAAAGTTATTGCATGGTTTCAATGATGAAGTGAATTTTGACCAAGAGCTTTAGGCTTTAGAAGTATTATTGCTTCACCAAAATCAATGAAAATGAAAGATAGAGTAAATGATATTAAGCTAAGAGAAAGATGGAGACCACTTGCCCCGATTATATTAGAGGAAAATATAAAGGATTATTTTGAAACAGATTATTCAAGTCCATATATGACTTTTACATGAGTAGTAAAAGAATCTAAAAGAAAAGAAATTCCATCAGTTGTACATATAGATTGAACAGCAAGGTATCAAACAATAAACAAAAACTGTAACGAAAGGCTTTATTTGGTTATGAAAAAGTTTTACAATTTATCTAAAACTCCAGTTATAATGAATACTTCATTTAACTCAGCAGGAGAACCAATTATCGAGAATCCAGAGCAGGCAGTTGAGATGTTTTTATCTACAGATATTGATTATTTAGTTATTTGAGATTATGTATTATCAAAACATAGTATATGTAATCAATTTAAATTTGATTTAGATAAATATAAGTATGATGAACTTATAAAATATTGAAGAAACCCAAAAGACTATTTTAATGAAGTTTATTTAAAATTATGGAAGATATTTTATAAAGTTCTATTTAACTGAAATAAAGAAATTGATATTTCATATTCAAGCATGTATAATGATTATATACTAGAATTTAAGTACAAAGATGATTTGATTATAATAACATTATGATATCATAATTATCATAATTATTATTTTAATTCAATACTCTGATTAGCGGTAAAAGGTAATAGTCTAAATTACAGTGATGACTTAGTTAAATTATTGGATACAATAAAGAATAATATAATAAAATATGAAAATAAATTAATATATTTTTTTGATAGATATAACTCTGATTTTTATAACAAATTTAATTAATTTATGCAAGATAAGTCTAAATGTATTTTAAATAATAAAATTTCATGTAAATATTCATCATTATGTAGTAAAACATGAGACTTTGTTTCAAAAAAAGATTTTATTAAGTATTGAAAATTATTAGCTTCACTCAATTATAGTAATAATAATTTAATGATTTTTTTACTTAAAAATAAGAAAATTCCGTATATTGTAGATTTAAATAAAAGCATAAAAGAAATTTTAGAATTAAAAAAAACATATATTTCTTTATTAAAAGAAAGAGTATATTTTAAAATAAGTTATTCTAAAAAATGGGAGTACACATTAATTACAAGTATTAATAAAGAAGATTTGTTTAAATCATATAATCAGTTATTATCAAATATATATCCAAATTGTTGTACAGATGAGTATTATGAGTTAAATTGAACAGAATGATTATTAGATATAGGGTTTGATGAAGTGTATAAACATGTTTTGTCAAAATCAATTTATATATGTCCTTTGATGGCCCCAAATTTTTTTGTTAAAGAAGCAGATAAAACATTTTCTTGTTTTCCATATTACCAAATGTGTAGTTTTAATTGTGAAAAAACAAAAGATTATATAGAAAATATATTAAGTTTTCTTAATCAGTTAGATATAGATTCAGAGTTTTTTAATTTTCTTAAACTTCCATTTCTAAACATCCCATGAAAAAGGATATTTATAAATTGATATTATGACAAAGAGACTTTGTACTATAAAGGTATGTATGTATTTCTAAATAATAGATTATACTATACCAGTAAAATTAAACTTGATAAAGATAGTATAAAATTTATATTGGTTCCATGACATATTATTGGAGAACTTAAAATTAAAAATTTAATTTTCATATGATAACAAAAATATTTTATTCTATAGTACTTTTTCCAAAAGTTAAGTATGGTACTGTTATTTTAGATTACAGTATTTATAATATACTTGAAAAGTGATTTTGAACAATAGAAGTAATTTTTAAAAAGTGAAGTATTTTTTCGTCAGTTTTTTTTATACATAATGATTTTCAGACACAAAAGTATATGTATAAATCTAATAATTGGCAAATAATATGAGATGATGAAGATTTGGTTAGCAGTATCAATAATTTAATAATTATTGATGAAGCTAGAGATTTCAATTTTTTTAAAGAGAAAATTTTTTATGATAAAATTCCATTTTGAACTGTTTTAACAATAACTTCAAAATGTAATTTGCTATGTAATTATTGTTTTAATGATTATGATTATTCTTTGGAAAAAAGAAATTTAATAAAATGATTAAATTTAGAAGACTATAAGAAGGTAATTGATAAATTGTATGATGCTTGAACAAGAGATATAATAATAACTTGATGAGAGCCTTTTACCTCAAAAGATTTATTTGATATATTAGCTTATATAAGAAATAAGTGAATTTTTATTAGAGTAAATACAAATTGATCTTTGCTTTTTGATAATACTTTAGAAAAACTTAATAAAGATTTTTCACTCAATATAATGGTTTCAATGCATGAATTTAATAATAAAGATTATTATAATACAAACAAACTGTGAGCAAAAAATATATTGTGATTGAATGAGTTAAAATGATTTGAAAAAAAATTTGAAAAAAAAGTAATTCAATTAAAGAAAGTAAAAAATTATGAAAACCTAACATTGGATTTTTTAACTATACTTAATACTAAAAATATTTTATATTTGGAAAAATTGTATGATTTTGTTCTTAGTAATTTCACTCTTGAAAATTGGCATTTTTTTAGGTTATATTCAACAAAAGTATCAAGTTGAATTAGTAAAGAGTTATTATGATTGGCAATAAAAAAAATATATAAACTAAATAATCTATATAATACAAATTTTAAAATAGTAGACAGTGTTCCATTTTGTATAATAAATGATTTAAAAATGTCATCTGAAATCATTGAATGAGAACTATCTATTCATCATAATGTTAAAACAATTATCAATAATGATTGATATATTCAGATTATGAGTGCTTTTGATAGTAATCTATGAAGTATATTTGATAATGATATATTAAAAGTATGGCAATGAGAATTTGTACAAAAGATGTTAAATCAATGATTTTTACCTAGAGAATGTTTTGATTGTAAATATAAAGATGAATGTAGGGGATGATCTAGAATGGAAGCAAATATTTACAATTGAAGTTATGGGGCTTTAGATCCATTTACAAACTTAAATAATAAAAAAATACATGAAGGAAGTTAGAATAAATATCGATGATTTTAATAGCAATAAACAAGTTTTAATTTATATTTTAAATTCAATTAAAGCTTGAAATAATAAGATTATATTTTATTCTTTTTTCGTTACATATAATAAAATTGTTCTAGTTAATAGAATAATTGACTTAATTGATAAGCTTAATAAAAACGATATTTTATTAAAGTTTGTTTGATTTCCATTTTGTGTTTTTGATAATCACAATCTAATAGAGAAGTACTTTATAAACTATAACTATTATAACTTCAGGGAAGCTATAATCAAAAAATGAAAATGTTTAAGATGTTATTATTATATGTTTTGCTAAGCAAATTATAATATAAAAGAGTCTATTAAAAAACCTTTTAATACTGAGTTGATAAAGAAAAATTATATAAAGAATGCATTGAATGAAATATATTTATTTTGATGACAGTTTTAATATTCTTATTGCTGAGAGTAATAAACAGGATAAATATTTAGATGAAAAATTAGATATTATTGAATTTTGAAAAAAAAATAATATAGTAAAAGAAAAGTCCTATAATAATTTAATAAATACTATAAAAGATATTGAAAAATTATTTGATTTTCCAGTAGATATTGAATGGACAATTAAAAATAGCAAAGTTTATATTTTACAAGTTAGACCAATAACTGCATTATAATGGATTTAAGAATAGTAAATACATGTAATAATAATTGTCTTTATTGTTTAGAACAATCATATAGAAAAAAGAATAATTTTCTTGATAAAGAAGAAATTTTCTCTGTTATAAAAAAAAATAGAAATGAAAAAATAATTAGTTTTTATTGATGAAATTCTTTGTTGCACCCATTTTTATCTGATATAATTGAATATTGTAATAATAACTGATTTGAGTCTATAGGGCTTATATCTAATACATATTCAATTGATAATGAAAAATTGCAAAATTTGATTAAGAAAGGGTTAACAGGGATAGGATTTTATTTTAACTCGTTTAATTTAAGTATTCACGATACTTTAGTAAATTGATGAATTAGTTTACCAGAACTTATAAATAATATTGAATTAATAAAAAAATCATGAATTAATTATAAGGTAATAATTCATTTAAATGGTTTAAATATAAAAACAATATATAAAGATTTAGTAATACTAAACAAAAAGTACCAAGTTAAAAATATAGAATTTATAAATTATTTTCCTTTTGATAGGCCTTATGATAAATATAAAAATTTACTAGAATACAATTATAATGACAATAGACACTTTATAAATCTATTATTTGGATCTATTAAAAAACTTTGATTAAATGTAAGATTTTTTAAATTTAGTATTGATTTCTTTTGAATATTCAAGGATTATTATGATTTTGAAGTAACTATAAAAAATCAAATTTGAATTGAAGATATAAAAAGGTTGAGCTGAAAAGATTTATTTTGTTATAATGATTGAAGATGCAATAATTGTTTTATAAAAGATATTTGTCTATAAATTATTTTCTTAGTTACTAATTAATAAATATGTGGAATTCAAATAACAATATATATTATGCATATAAAATTATTTCAAAACACTCTGGACTAATTTTTTCAACAGCTTTTTATAAGAATACTAATTTTGATGATAATAATTATATATCACTAATAAAAAAAGTAATAAAAAAAGAGAATAACTATTATATTCATATACCTTTTTGTATTACATTGTGTAATTATTGCTATTGTTATAAGATCCAAAATATTGACAATAACTATCATAAAAAATATTTATCTTATCTTGATAAAGAATTAAAAATATATTATAAATTAAATTGAAATAAAAAATTATCATATACTTCATTAAATATGTGATGAGGAACCCCAAATTTATTATCTGATGATAATTTTACATTACTATTTGATATATTAGATAAGTATTTTGATTTATCTAACAAATCTTCAATGTTTAATATTGATTTAAATATAAGTTTATTATCAAATAAAAAATTATTAATTATTAGTAAGTTTTGTAATCGTGTATCTATTTGAATCCAAACATATAACAGTAAATTACTTATTGAATCTAATCGTTATTATGATAAAGAGAAATTTTACAATGCATATTTTGAATTTTTCAAAAAAAATGGAGTTGCTATAAATGTTGATTTAATGATATGATTGACTAATCAGACAGTAGAAGATGTTGATTCAATCATAAAAAAAATGATATATTTAAAAATAGACAATATATCCCTAAATTATTTTCATAAGAAAGATTGATTGTCTTATGATTTTTGAGATAAAGAAAAAGAGTTAATAAATGTTACACAATTGAAATGGGATAGTATAATATCTAAGTACAATAAGTCTCCAAATAGCCAAGTTGATATGGAAACAAGAAGAGATAATATAATATGAATTTGAGTTTGAGCAATGGGAAATATTTATTGAGAGATCTGAGTTTATAGAACAAGCTTTGAAAATTATTATAGTTACATTGATCAATGAAAAATATATTTTGATAGTTATATTATTATGGATAAATATCTTGAAATTGTTTCATATTTTTTTGAGAGAATTGTTTGTTCAATAATAAAGAGTAGATGTATTAGTCTCTATTGAGAAAAAAACTATATTAAAATAAAAGAGAAATTAAATAAATTATTTGAAGAAGGTATTTTAGTAGAAAATAATGAAAGAATTTACTCAACAATAAGCGATAAAGAAATAATGCAATTATTAGTTGAATATTTGTTAAAAGATTATATTGAAAGTGGATTTTTTTGAAATTTAAAGGATGATTATGATATAGAAAGTATTAATAAAGAATTTAACTTATTTTTTGATAAGCAATGAAAATTTTGTACATCACGGTAGATTTTAAATGATAAAAGATTAGATTGATATAATTAATTATTATTATTGATGAGAAATAAAGATATAGTATTAAATATTCCAATTTATCACTTATGCAATCAAAATTGTATTTTTTGTAGTGAATGAGATAAAAGCGATCACAAGTATTTAAAATGAAATGAGGATAAATATATATATAAACTAATAAAAGATTGAATAAAAGATAGTAAGTCACTTATTTTTACGACTTGAGAACCTACTCTAAATAAAAATTTGCACTTATATATTAAATTTGCTAAAGATTTATGATATGAGAGAATATGATTGGTTACAAATTGAAGCCTGATGAATAATGATGAAATAAGAAATAATATATTAAATTCTGGATTGACACAGATTATTTTTTCTATTCATTGATCAAATTCTATAATACATGATTATAATACTCAAATAAAATGAAGTTTTAATAAAGCTTTTTTAGGATTAATGATGACTTTAAAAGAATGAAAAAATATTGATATATATGTAAGCTTTGTTTTAAATAAAACTAATTTAAATGACTTATATGTTTATATAAAGAAGTTTTATTTACTATGAGTAAAAAAAATATTAATAAATACAATAAGGCCTGAATGATATTGACAGGATAATTATTTAAAATACGGTTTTCATTATGATAAGTTTATAGAATATATTAAAAAATTAACTAAACAACAATTGGAGTTAGTTAATAATCTTGTTAAATTAGATATACTAAATATAATGGACATCCCTGTTTGTATTATTAAACAATCTTGACTAGATATATCAAGTTATGGGACTATAGAGCTTAGAAAAACTTTTGATAACTGAAAACAATTAATAATTGACAATACTGTTAAGAATGAAATAGATTTAGAAAATGGTAAAACATATGTAAATAAATGTTTTAAATGTAAATATAATTATTACTGTGAGTGATTTTATGTAGACTATATAAATAATTTCTCTAAAGATGAATAAAATTGATAATAATCTTATAGATGCAATTCATGATAATATTGATTCAATAGAAGTAGTTTTGAGGATAAATATGATGTGTAATCAGAAATGTATTTTTTGTTTTGTAGATATAAATAGTACAAATTTTTTTTCATTTGAAGATGTAAAAAATCAAATAATAGAATTAAAAAAGATATATAACTGAAAGAAAATAGAATTTGTTATTACATGAGGAGAGCCAACTATAAATCCAGATTTTATAAAAATAATAGAATATTTATATAATAATTGAGATTATATTAGAGTTCAAACAAATGCTGTTTATTTTTGAAATAAAAGTAATTTCAATAAAATTATAAAATATCTAGATAAGATAGATTTTTTTATATCATTTCATTCTAGTAATGAAAAAATATATAATTATATAACTCAAACAAGCTGACAATTTGACTTAGCTGTATTGGGGATAAAAAATTTATTAAAATATAATAAAGTAGAGATAAACATTGTACTTAATAGTTTAAATATAAATTTTTTATGAAACTACTTTAAGTTTTTGTGAGAGAACTTTAAAAATATATGAGAATTTGTTCTAAATATATCTATAATGACAAATATTTATAAGTATAAACAAGCAGATAAGATGTTGGTTAATTATACAAAAATAGCTGAGAAAATAAATAATTCAGAAGATATAATAAAAAAATATAATATAAATATAGCTGACTCTTTTTGAGCCCCATGTGATATGCCTTTTTGTATATGAAAAAAACTATTTTATTTTAAAGATAAAGTTTATACAAAATCAAGAATTATTTGAGACAGAACTAAAATAGAAAATTGTAAATTCTGTAAATATGATAACTTTTGTAACGGAATATTAAAGTTATATATAGAAAAGTTTTGATCCAATGAATTTATAGCAATAAGAGACTAATATGAAATATAATATAATATTAAATTTAACTACTAAATGCAACTATAAGTGTAGTTATTGTGATATACATAAGACTAATGAAGAAATAGATGATAGTAAACTAGATGAAATCTATAATTTTATAAAAACAAATTATAAATATATAGATTGAATTAAATTTTTTTGATGAGAGCCTATTTTGAAGTTTGATATAATAAAAAAAATAATAAATTACTCAGAAAAATACATATGAAGAAAGTTCACTATTGTTACAAATGCTTCAATATTAAATGATGAAATTTGAATATATTTATATAAATATTTTGATAAAATTTTTTTTAGTATTGATAGTGAAAACAAATTTGAATATGAAAAAATATTTAATTTTTCAAATAAACATAATCTTAAAAAAAAGTTGTATTTTAATCTTATGATTAACCCATGAGAAGAAAATATTTCATATATACAATTTAATAATTTACTAAAATACGGATTTAATAATTTCAATATTTTACCAGTATACTATACAAAAAATTGGAATAAAGATAATTTGATAAATCTATCATTAAATGTGAAAAAAATAATAGATGAATCTATGATTAATAAATCAATAAAACTGTATTGATTTAATGAAAACAAAGGATATAATTCTTCTCTAATAAATGAAAATTTATTTATCGATACTGACATAAAATTATATTACAGTGATTTAGTTTCACTTAATCTATGAAGAAAACTTAAAGATTATATGTTTTTATGAGAACTAAATAGCACAAATTTAGAAACTATTTCTTTTGATAAACAGTTACTAATCCTCAGAGAGTTTGAAAAACATATTGTTAATAATAATGATTCTCAAATTCAACTACATAGTATTATGGACTATTTTTCGAAATATATAAATAAGAAAAAAGATAATGACTAAAATAGATCTAAATTTTATACAAGATGTTATTAACCTTAAAGAAAATATACATAATGATGGTATATTAAATGTGGTATTACTATCTTTAGATTATAAACTTATAGCTAGATTAGAAAATGTTAAAGATGTTGAAAATGTGATAAATGTATTATTGAAAAAATAAATTAATTGATATTCAGAGGATTGAAAAACATTATTCTTATTTAAAGATAAAAATATTTTAAAAAAGTATAAAGAAATATTCTTAGATAAAGAGAATTATAATTTATTCTGAAAATTATTGGGTTATCCAGATTGTTGCATAAAAAAAATTTAATGATTTTGGATGAGTAAAAGATAATGATTTTTATAAATACCTAAAAAATGAGGTTAATAATAAAGATAATAGAAGTTTTTTTCTAGATATATTTGAAAATAAATTGATTTATCATATTCCATGTTCAATGAATTGTAAAAAATCAGTTGTACTTTGAAAAAGAAACTATAAAATACAATTAGTTATTAATAAAATAGCAGGATTTAATAGACTTTGAATTTTTGAAAAAAGAAAGTATTTAGTATTTAAAAATCTTGAGTGGGTATCGTTAGATGAAAATTGAGATAATATTTGATTTTGAAGTTTTTATAATAAGTTTTGAGATAAAAATATAGCTAAAATAAAACAATGATATAAAATAAAGATTATAAATAATTATAAGATTGAACTTAACAATGTTTTAGATAAAATAATAATAGATGATGTATTAATTTTTAATTATATATAAATGAATAATTTTAAACATATAGAAATAAACATATGAAAAGCTTGCAATAATAGATGTAAGTTTTGTATGAGTTCAAAATCAAAAGATTGGGATTCAAAGTTTACTACACTTGATGTCTTAAAACAAAAAATAGATTCATATGCAAAAAAATGATATAACTCAATTTGATTTTTATGATGAGATATATCCATTCATCCTCAAATAATTGATATTATTTCATATTGTAAAAATAACTGATTTATAAATATAAATATTGTTACTAATGGTGTTAAATTTAGTGATTATGAATTTACAAAAAAAGTTGTAGAAGCATGATTAACAAGAGTTAATTTTTCAATTCATTCACATTTAGATGAAGTAGAAGATTATTTGACTCAAGTTAAAGGAGGTTTGAAAAAAAAGTTGAAAGCAATTGATAATTTTAATGAATTTTATAATAATTGATTATTGAGAGATAACTTAAGTATAAATATAGTTCTAAATAGAAAAAATCTAGACACAATTATAGAAACAGTTTTATACTTTTATAAGGTAAAAAAAATCAATGATATTAGAATAAATTTTATATGGCTAAATGATGATAATAAAGAAAATTGGGAAGAATTAACTCTTTCATATAGCGATTTTTCAAATTATATGAAAAAGTTAGTATATATTTCATTAAAATATAATATAAGAATAACTTTTGATACAATTCCACCTTGTATATTTTATAGTATGGATAAGGAAAATTACAGAGCCTTATTAGTTAGGTTTCTAGGAGAAAATCTTGATTATATTAGTGATATAGATAATATTAATAATAATGATCAGTTTAATTGGAAGGAGAGAAAAAAAGATATATTAAAAACTCAATTTGATCAATGTGAAAGTTGTATTTATAAAATATCGTGTCAATGAGTTCGGAAAAGTTACAAGGAGATTTATTGATGAGCAGAGTTTTCTCCAATAAAAATTATAAATTCTAAAGAAAAAAAAATTAAGCAAACAAATGTTGAAAATAATAATAAAAAATATTCCTTAGATGATTTTGATGATAAAATTAAAATTTATTACAAAGAAAATAAAGAAATATTGGATAAATATAATTATATAAATAATTTTATAAGTAAATTAGATTAATATGGAAAGAATAGCAATTTATTGAAAAGGTTGAATTTGAAAATCAACAATTTCATGTAATATATCTGCACAATTTTCAAAAAAATGAATGAAAGTGTTGCAAGTTTGATGTGATCCAAAAGCAGATTCAACAAAAAAACTTACCTGATGAAAAAGAATAAAAACAATTATGGAAATGTTGAATAAACAAGAAGATTATGTATCAATAAAAGAATTAAGTGTAAAGTGATTTAATTGAATCGATTGTATTGAAGCAGGATGACCTATTCCTTGAACTTGATGTGCATGAAGATGAATTTCAAAAATGTTTGAAATCTTTGATGATGTAGATTTACTAAAAGAAAATTATGATGTAATACTTTTTGATGTACTATGAGATGTAGTATGTTGATGATTTGCATCACCCTTAAGGATGTGATACTGAGAAAAAATATTTATAGTAATATCAGAAGAAATAATGAGTATGTATGCATGTAATAATATATGTAAAGCAGTTAGAGAATATAGTAGAAACTGAGTTTATATCGGATGAGTAATAGTTAATGCAAGAAGTAATACTCTTGATAAAGAAATAATAAATAAATTTGTCAAAAAAATAGGACTAGATGTAATAGCTTATATACCAAGAAGTGATATGATTTCATGTGCAGAATATAAAGCTATGACTTTGTCTGAATATAATGATGAAGCTGAAATAATAAAAGTGTTTGACACATTAGTTGATGATATAATAACAGTAAAGAAAGAAAGTAAAACACTACCAAATCCTATGTCAGAAGAAGAATTTGATAGTTTTTTTAAGTCATTTGAAGTTAATCCAAGTAAGTTATAATTATTATGGAAATAATAGTAGATATAAATAACGATTGTAAAAATAAATGTATTTTTTGTTCAAAAAATTATGTAAGTGATTTTGACTGGAAAAAAGGAAATACTGATATAGATAAATTAAAGGAAAAAGTTTTATTAAACAAAGATAAAAAATGAGATATTTATATATGATGAGTTGAGCCTTTTAATTATAATAATTTATTGGACTTAGTCTTATTTATAAAAGAATATTGTCCTTGAAAAAAATTATAATTAAAACATCTTGAGTTATAAATGATACAGAAAAGATTAATAAAGAAATTTTTAAATATATTGATATAATACAAATACCATGTAACTCATTAAAAGAGGATAATTTTAATTACATATACTGAAATAATAAAGCATTTATAAAATATAAAATTTTTTTAGCATTTTTAGAAGAAAATAAAATTAGTGAAAAATTATTTTTTCATACTGTTATACTGAAATATAATTATTTAGATATCCCAGAAATATAATTATTTAGATATCCCAGAAATATTATTGTTTTTGCATAGTAAATTCTTTATAAGAAAATTATTTTTGATTTATCCAATAAAACCTTATAATGAAATTAAGTGATACTATTGAATTACAGTAACAAGAAAAGAAATAAAAAACTTATATAAAGAATTTATAGATAAATGAGTATTTGAATTAATTAATTTTGATAAAACAATAAAATACTATGAAGAAAACAATTTTTAAAAATAGAGTTATAAAACCAAAAGATTTCTTGGGTAAGAAATTTAAGCCATCACTACAAACAAGTGTTTTTTTTACAAAATTATTTACTTCAGTTTTTCCAGCTTTTTCATCTTTGATAGAAATAAAAAGTATAGAGTGGATTAATGATAAATTTAATATAATAATCATTGATAAATTATCATGAGAGATTTTACCCCTCAATATAAAAGATAATCTCTGAGAAAAAAAATGTGGTTCCTTATTGTGTACAAATAACATATGTATGTGAGTTCATAGTGAAATTCAAAACGAAAGTTTTTTAAAGTTTTTGGTATTTTTTTTAGTAAAATGAAGTGATTTAATATTTGATGAACTATTAAAAATCTTATCTATTGATATTAAGGCAAAAAAAGAATATTACCAGATTTTTTGGAAAGCAGAAAGACCTCCTTTCTCAATAATACAAAATTGGAATCATCCATTACAAAAATATAGATTTTTAATACATGAAGGTGTTTTTAGAAATCTGGATCAGAGTATAAGTTTAAATTTACCTGAAGCATCTATTTCCCATGCAGAAAGAGAATGTAAAGGAATTTCTCCAAATAACAAGAATAAAGGATATCATTTTTTTAATTTTCCTTCTTGATTTTATGATCATAGTTTTGATAAATATTTTTATTTAACTGACGATGAAAAAAAACAATATTTATCATGAAAAAATGAATGAAACTCAATAGGGTTATTTACTGATTTGAGTGAAGAAGATATCGTAATGTGAAAAGGAACTGATAAATTATCAGAAGCAGTGAAATATATACAAGATAATATAGAAAAAAATAATACAAAGGTAATTAGTTTTAATTGTTGCTGTGTTCCAAGAATTGTATGAGATGATATTTTTTCTGTACTTAAAAAAGCAAAAGATAAAATAGATATACCATTTATTTTACAATGACAACTTGAAAAAACTCCTTTTGAACAAAAAATCGAGCTACTTGAAAAATATTTGGATGATATAGATAAAAATAAATTAGAAAAGATACCTAAATCTATATCTATATTTTGATTTCATGAGAATATATATCAAAAGAATTTATTAGAGGAGCTTAATAAATTATGAGTGAAAATAAATACATCTTTTTTACCTACTATAGATGTTAGATTATTACCACTGATGCTAAAATCAGAGTTATTTGTATTTTCGCCAAATAATTTTCAGAAAGAGATTTTTGAATATCCTTTTCAATCATTATGAGTAGATTATATACTTCCAGTTTATCCATATTCTATTAAATATACTGATGAATGGATTTCATCTATATGAGAGAAATTAGGGATCAAAGTCTCAAAAGATTTGTTGTGAGAAAGTTATAAAGATATGTATAAAAATAAAGTTGAATATGTAAAATCAAAGTCATATACTGTATGAATTTTTCTGATTGGGAAAAAAGAGGTTGAAAAATTTATAAATTCAGATTATATGAATAATGTTGATATAATAGACTTTCTAGATGAGATGTGATTTAATACAGAAATATATGTATATGACAATTTTACAAACAATAATAGGAATGATAATGATTATACTAAGCAAGATTGAAATCACGAGGAAATAAAAGAAATTATATGATTAAAAAATAAAAAAGTTAAAATATGATTTTTTTCTGATGAAAAAAGTTTTGAAAAAAAGTTTAAAGAAAGTAAATTTGATTTAATTTATTCAGATTTATACTTTGATAATAGAATAATTGAAAGATGATTAAACCAAATAAATCTAAAAAACTTTTTTGTTTGATATAAAGGGGCATTAGATACAATAAATTGACTTATCAATTTATGTGAAATGAAATTTTACAAAAATTACAGTAAGTATTTTAATAAATAATTTTCTAGTATGGAACAATATATGAATAATAATTTTCCAGTAACCTATCTTGTTTGAGTCTTACTATGAATTAATGCTATAAAAGATTCATATCTATGGATAGATAGTCCAGATTGTTTTTTCTTTAAAAATGATTTTGTTCAATGAAATCATGATATCACTTCTAATTTAAGGCAAGCAGATTGAAAGCATAAATTTCTATCTACAATTGCTGATGCAGATAATGTAATATGAAATAGAAATAATAGATTTATTGAAACATTAAAGATTGTATATGAACAAGATTTTGTAAAGCAATTATTTGTTTCCTCAATGCCAATGAGTCAAATAGTCTGAACAGATTACGATTGAATAATAAAAGAAGTTAAAGAATCGTATAAAACAAATAAACCAATTTTCAATATTCCTTCTAGATCAATGACAGATTGTTGGTTAGATTGATATAGTGATTTATTATTTTCTATAGCGAAAAATATTGATATCGATTGATGAAAAACAGAAAAAACAAATATTGCTATAATTTGAAATCTTTTTGATAGAGGAGAATGAGATTGTATAGCAAATGTAGAGGAGTTAAAAAGAATTATTGAATCACTTGGACTAAATGTAGTATCAATATGGCTTGATTGATGAAAATTTGAAGATATTTTAAATGTGAAAAATGCATGAACAATTATTTCATTACCATACTGAAGAAAAGCAGCAAAAAAAATAGCTAATAGATTAGATGCAGATTTACTAGAGTTAGACTTGCCTTTTTGATTTGATAAAACAGGAGAGTTTATAAATACTATTTGAGAACATTTCAATGTCGAAGAAAAAGCTAAAAAATTTATAGAAAAAGAATTAACTTTATATAATAAGATAGATATAATCAAATGGGTTATCCCGCATACATTTATCTGAAAAAAGATTTCTTTTTACTGAGACCCATATTTATTAAATTGAATTGTTGATTTATCTAATACTCTATGATTTGAACTAGAAAAAATATATATTCATTGAGAAGAAAAACACATCAGTAACAATAAATCAATAGTTATTGATAAAGATAAAGTAGTAGGTTATTTTAATAATGAGGAGGATGTAGATAATATAGACTTATTTATTTCTAATTCTCACAATAAGTTAAATTGATATTCTAAAACAAAAATTATGCAGTTTGGTTTTCCAAGTTATGATTATCATGTTTACACTTATGAGCCTTATTTTTGATATAAATGAACTTTATTATTTATCAATAGAATTGCTAATATGTTGAATATGTAAATTTTATTATTAATTACTATAATATGAATACAATCTGACAAAGACTTGAAGAATGATACTCATTGAAAAATCAATGAAAAGTAGAAGAAGCAAAGAAAATTTTAATGGAAATTTATACATCATATGAAAATGAGGATTTTAGCAAAGATGATAATTTATTACAAAATTATATAAGTTGTTTGTTATGATTATGAGAAATATATATGATTGAAAAAAATCTTGAAGAGTCATTAGTCTATTATAAAAAATGAGATTTATTAACCAAATGAAAGAATTTTAATGTAGTTTTTAATCTTTGAGTTGTTTTTACAAACTTAAATGATAAAAAAAATGCTGATAAATATTTAAAATTAGCACAAAAAATGGAGCCTAATAATCAAAATTTAATAAATTTCCTTCAAATTAAAAGCGATTCTGATAGTAAGTCTGAAAATAATACTGAAACATCAAAATATGATGAAAGTTTTGTAAAAAAAATACAAAATATGATAAATAGTATTAAGTAAAAAAGTATTTTATTAAATTTTTATTACATATAAATTATGTCTACAAATTATCAGAAAGATTATACACAATGAGTATTTGTGTGAATGGTATGTAATGCGAAATGTGGTTTTTGTAATGCTCAAGTTTCAAAAATTGATGATGAAAACACATGACTAAGAAAAGAAGAAGATTATCAAACTTTTTATTCATTTGAAAGAATTAAGAATACTGTATTAGAAAGAAAAAATAATTGAGCTTGATGTATAATTTATGAAGGATGAGACTTTTCTATGCATCCAGAAATTTTCAATATATTGGAGTTTTGAAATTCTTTATGATTAAAACAGACATTTCAAACAAATTGAATTAGGTTAAATGATTTAAAATTTGTTAAAAAACTAAAAGAACACAAAATAGAAGATATGAATTTTTCTTTACATGCTTATGAAGAAGAATTGTCAGATAAGATTATGTGAGTACCTTGAGCTTATAAAAAGACTATTCAATGAATGTTGAATTGTAAGAAAGAATGAATAAATACGATAGTTAATTTTGTGCTCGTTAAAGATAATGTTAATCAACTTGAAGGTTTTTTACTATTGATGATTAAACTTGGCGTAAATTTACTTAATATTACAATGTATGTCCCAGTTGATTTATTTCCTGAAGAATTTCATGATAAATATTTAGCTAATCCAAATGATGTTTGAGTTGAAATTTCCAAGATACTAAAACTTTATAATGAATTACAAAAAATATCAGAAAATAAGCTAAAAATAACTATGAAATTTCATAATATTTGAAGATGTATTTTTGATAAAGAGTATCATAATTATGACTTTCAGTTCGATTTAGATAGAAGGAAACCAAAATGAGAAAAATATAATTTCGATACATGATTTTATATGAAAAAAGATTGTGAAAATTGTATTTATTTTAATGATTGTACATGATTTACTTCAAAATATGTAATAAAATACTGAGAGGATTTTATAAAACCAATATTGTCTAAATAAATAAAATATGAGGCTTAATTTAAGGGATGCTGAAAGATTTATTATAAAATACTATTTATATCATAAAATAAAAGTTAAAGTAGATTATTATGACAATTCATTAAATATAGTTTTTTTAGGAAATGAAAAGTATAAATATAAAATTATTATATGAGAAAAATTCTCATTTTGACAAATTACTCCTTTAGATAAGCAAAAAACAGTAGATTTACCTACAATTAAATTGTTAGAGTATTTAAATGATAATTTTGACATACCTTTGATTTTTAAGCTTTGAAAAAATTGTCAAAGTTTAGAAGATCAAACAATTTTTTATATTTGAGTAGATGGGGATATATGAAATTTATCAAAATTGGATTTAGATTTATTGTCTTTTTCAAAAGTGATATATACAAATAATTCATTGTGACTCACTTGATTATTAAATAAACTAGATTTAAAAAACATAGAAATTAAAGATGTTTCAGATATTTTTAATATAAATTTCAATAATGTTTCAGATATATTGGTTCTTTATTATGGAGACGACTATATATTTTGACAAGAAAGTATTAAAATCAATATATATTTAAATAAGTATTTTAATAAAGTATATGTAAATCAGTATCATAGTGAATTAATAAATTATTATTCAATATCACATGCAAATTATGGAAACTTTATATATCTCTGAGATTATAAAAATAATAGAGAAGACGAAATTAATGAAATAATTACTTATTTTGTATTAAAAACAAATAAATTTATCAAATTATTTTGATTATGAGATTTGATATCTAAGTCAACATTAATACTTAATTTTAATGATAAAGAAGATTTACTAAACTTTTTAAAAAACATAGAAATTCCAAATAATTATTATATTGAGGTAATGTATCCAACTGATTTAGGATATGTTAATTATGTTGATACAAAAGATAGTTTTAATAGTGAATCATTAAAATATTATAGTAAAAACTATAAAAAAATCACATTGTTTTTGTATCATAAAATAATGGACGACTTTAAATGATATATGAGATACAATAAGTATTGAGAAGAAAAAATATTTTATTTTTTATCATCACCATTAAGTAATATATTTGGATTTACAAATAAGACATTGGATATAATTAAAAATGCAGATCATATTTTTTGTGAAACGATTGATTGAGTAAAGAAATTGTTAACTTGAGCTTGAATAGATATAGAGAACAAAAACTTTTA
This sequence comes from Candidatus Altimarinota bacterium, assembly GCA_010119095.1. Classification (GTDB taxonomy): domain Bacteria; phylum Patescibacteriota; class Gracilibacteria; order BD1-5; family UBA6164; genus Altimarinus. Next base: position 38,000 of record SAAG01000001.1, on the reverse strand, counting down.
TTACTGAGATGATTTAAAAAATGATATTGATACAAAAGAAAGCTCAAAAATCAAAATCGATAAAGAGTTAAATAAAATATATTTATTATGAGAAGATTTAAAAAAACTAAATAATTTATTAGAAGACTGAAAAAAGATTGTATATCTAACTGATTGATGAGCTCCTTGTATATTGGATCCATGAGATATAATAAAAAAATATATAAACTTGTTTTACATGGATTACAATATCGTATGAATAAAATGACCAAATGTCATATCTACAGTTATGTTATCATGTAAGTTTGAATATAAGTTTATTTTTTGGGCCCCATTTATTTATGCAATTTACCCATGTATTGACACCTTAAAAAAGGATAAGTTTTTTTCTTGAGAATATTTTTCAGACACTCTTATTATTTTTTATAGTTTTTGAAAAAATATTTTAAATGATTTAAAATCATTTAAAGAATTATTTGATAAAAATTATTGATTACAGATAATTGGAGACATCTGAACAGAAAGAGAATATAATAAGTTATTTGAAGTCAATACAGCATTATTAGATGAAGAGGTAGAATATATTTATAATAAAATAGATAATACTGTATATTTTATTAAACTATTTAATTAATGGATTACATATATTATTATATACTATCTTCTATTTTTTTATAAAAACATAAAGAATAATTTTAATAGTGATAAAAAATATAATATATATTATGATAGTTTATGGTTAGCAGATTATCCTGATGAATTTAAATCTAAGATTAATTCTATATTTTCAGAAAAAAATATAAATTATAGGTATTTTTTTATCCCTGAGATAGAAAAAGATATAAAATTTAATTTCAAAGAAAATAACATATATGTTATTTCTACAAGTTGTTATACTTTACATATTGAGTCTGACCATAAAGCTAGTTGTCTAATTAATAAAAAATACGAAAATATAGAGTTCGTGCCTATTATAGAGAAAATAATTAATTGTGAGACATATGATAGAGAGTCTTATTGTCTAAATAGTAAAGTTAAAATTGGATTATATTCAATTATTAATAAAAAAGAATTGAAATAATTATAAAAATAGAGATAATAATAATGTTTATTTTTATAATTACTCAATATGAAAATATATGTATTGTTTTTTATAGCTATGTTGTTAATAAGTAGTTGTGCTAACAATTGAAAAACTGAAAATAAAACATGATTAGATGAACAATCATGAAAAAATAAAGAAGCTTTAGTTGATTCATGATCTGTTAAAAAAGAAGAACCAACAAAAAAACAAGTAATAAAAATTATCCCAGTAGATTTAAAAGTTGTAGAAAATCTAATTAATAGTTGATCTTACAAGGAAGCTGAAGAAAGATTGAAGAAAGAAAGTGAAATAAGCAAGGATAACCCAGATATTCTTAGATTAATGTGAAGATTAGCTGTAATAGAAAATAACTATAGTTGAGCTTTGGATTATCTAAATAAGGCAAATGAGTTAACTGATTGGAAAAATAAAAATTTATTATATGATATAGGTGTTATTTACTCAGTGACTTGAGACTTGGAATCTTCTGAGAAAAATATAAAAAAAGCTTTGGAAATTGATCCATGATTTAAGTTTGCAAAGGACTACTTAAAAGTTATTGAAGAACAAAGACAACCATAAGAATAATGTAAAATGAAAAAATTAATTAGATATTCATTTTTCTCAGTTCTACCTCTAAGTACAGATTTATGTATTTATTTTTCAATGGTAGAACTCTTAGAAATTGAAGTATATGTATCATTTGTTACATCATTTCTAATTTGATCATTGGTAGCTTTTTTGATTACACCATTTATCTTTCAAAACAAAATAAATTTCAAAAAATATTATTTAAAGTTTCTTTTAATTGAAACTCTATGAGTATTTTTAGGGGAATTTATTTTTTTGTACTTTTTTTATTCTTATCTTGATATAAACTATTTTTTAAGTAAACTTTTGTCTGTGTGAATAATATTTTTAGGGTCATTTTATTTAAAAAATAATTTATTTAAAAAAGATAGATGTGTGGAATAGTTTGATCAATATTTAAAGATGAAAACTTAGTACTGCAAGAAGAGTCTAACATCAATAATATGTTGGATTTTTTGGCTCATAGATGACCTGATAGTAGAGGGATATATAAATCAAATAATATCATTTTTTGAGCAACCAGATTATCTGTAATGGACTTATCTGACAATGCTAATATGCCATTTGTTACTGAAGATGCTAGTATTGTATTGACCTACAATTGAGAAATTACAAACTATCAAGAATTAAATTCAAAGTACAACTTAAAAAGTAAATACAATTTTAAGTCATCAGGAGATACTGAAACCTTGGCTTACCTATATAAAGAGATAGGGATTATAAAATTGCTTGAAGAAATAGATTGATATTTTACATTTTCTATATTTGATAAAGATAAACAAAAAGTATATATAGTGAGAGATTTTTATTGAACTAGACCAGTATTTTACACTGAAGTCAGGAGTAATCTATATTTCGCTTCAGAAATCAAATCACTTTTACAAATAAATTGATTTGAAAAAAAAATCAATAAAGAAGCAATCTTTCATTACTTTTGACTTTGATATATTCCAGGAGAGTTAACAGCTTTTGAATGAATAAATGAACTTGATTGAGGACATTTTATAGAATATGATTTAAAAGTAGGTGATTATAAAGTTAAAGAGTATTACAAAATAAAAGAAAATATCGATTATTATTTATCATTTGAAGATGCTAAAAAAAATCTTTTTTATTTGGTAGAAGATTCTATTTCAAGAAATACAAATAGCGATGCTCTATTGTGATCAACATTGTCAGGATGAATTGATACAAGTGTGATTGTAGGGATGTTAAAGTATCTCAATAAATCAAAATGAATGCATACTTTTTCTATAAAGGTAAATGAATCCAGTTTTGATGAGTCAAAATATCAAAAAATAATGTCTGATTATGCAGAAACTATTCATCATGAAATAATAGTAAATTCAAACGATATAAGGGATAATCTACATAGATATATGTCTTTTACAGATGAACCTTATGCAGATTGATCAGCAATTCCTACATTTTTACTTGCCAAAGAAGCTAAAAAATATGTAAAAGTTTTATTATCTGGTGAATGATGAGATGAAAACTTTTCAGCATATGAAACTCATCAAGCATACTTAATAAGAAAAAAATATAATAGTTTAGTTCCAAATTTTATCAGAAGTGGAATATTTAACTTGGTACATAAACTTCCAGTTAGTACAAAAAAATTAAGCTTTGATTTCAAAGCCAAGAGATTTACAGAGTGAAGCAATTTTGATATACCTACATCACATTACTATTGGAGACATATACTAAATCATAAGACTCAAACTACACTATTTAAATGAATAAATTACAATGAAACAGTCTCATTTTTTAGAGATATTTTTGCTTGATTAAATTTTAAAGAGGATTTATCAAAACTTGCCAATATAGATTTTAAATTATTTTTGATTTGAGATTTGATGATAAAAAATGACAGGATGATTATGGCTAATAGTATTGAAACAAGGTTTCCATTTTTAGAAAAGAGTATTACTGATTTTGCTTTTTCTATACCTGAAAGATTCAAAGTAAGTCTAACAGATAGAAGGATAATACAAAAAGAAACATTTAAAAATATTTTGCCAAAGGAAATTTATAAAAGACCAAATTTTGGTATGGAGATACCATATTCAAAATGGTTAATAACAGATTTAAAAGATATCACGGATAAATATTTTTCAAAAGAAAAAGTTTTAAAAACAGAGTTTATTGATTATGATGTAGTTGAAAACTTGTTAGAAGAACATTTATTAAACAGAAAAGATAACGGTAGGTTTTTATGGTCATTTTTAAACTTTATGATATGGTTTGAACTCTTTATAGAAACAGATAATTATAAAAATTATGTTAAAAAATAAATATAAATACATAATACTAGGTTGATGATTGTCAGGATTATCAACGGCCTATGTATTATCAAGAAAATATAAAGAAGAAGTGCTTGTCATAGAAAAAAATGATACTTTATGATGACTTAGTAGAACTATTGTAACAAATCTCTGAGATAGATTAGATATATGATCTCATAGACTTCAAGAATCATACTTAACAAATATAATCAGATTTATATCTAGAGAATTAAACATAAAGTTAAATAATATAATCAGACTAAGTAAGTTATATATAAATAATTGATTTATAAGTTATCCAATAAATTCATTTGAATTATTTAAAAAGATTTCTATTTTAAAATCTGTTTGAAGTTTAGCTCAAAGTTTTTATTATAAAGTTAAATTTAAACAAAAAGATACTTTTGAGAAAACAGCAAAATCAAGAGTTTGAGATTATATATATGAGTATTTTTATCAAAGTTATGCTAAAAAGGTATGGGGTACTCCTTTGTGAGAACTATCAAATTCCATAATGAAAAAAAGATTTAGATTAAATCCTTTTACTCTTGCATGGCAAGTCTTATCAAAAAGTAAGAGATATTTTTTGTATCCAAAATGATGATTTTGAAAGATAGTTGATAATATAGAATCAATATTAATTGAAAACAAGGTGGAGTTTATACTAGGTGAGGATAAATATAATATAATTCCTGATAAAAATATAATTGAAATAAATGGAAGTAGTATAATTTACGAAAATCTAATCACAACTATCCCTATTGATATATTTTCTCATTATATTAACTATGAAAACAAAAACATATTAAGTTATAGAGGGCTTTACATAGCTTATTTATACATTAATCAATCTCCATTGATACAATGAGAAACTTTTTACTTTCCAGAAGAAGAATTTATATTTTGAAGAGTGTCAATTCCAAAAAGATTTGATAAATCATCACAAAGTGAGGATAATTATACAATTTATACAGTAGAAATCCCTGCATGGAAAGATGAATACGATTATAATTATATGATTGAAGAATCTCTTATTTGACTCCAAAAATCAGGACTTATAAATAACAACTATTCTATAGATTATGATAATACATTTTTTCACTATGAACCAAATGTTTACCCTATGTATAAAATTTGACGGGAAACTAATCTAGATGATGTATTAAGTGGTATACATAATAAATATAAAAACATATATATAAGCTGAAGACAATGATTATTTTTACATTGCAATGTGGATCATACTATGGATTTATGATTTGAGTTGGGTAATAATTTGCTTGAAAATGATAACAATTTAAATTGGCAAAAAGTATTAAACAAGTATAATAATTGTGTTGTTAGAGATTAAAAATAATAATCAGTTTATGAATTACAAAAAACAAATTATTTTAGTACTAATATCATTAGTATTAATAATATATATTTTTTATATTAAATTTATAATTACTACACCATTTTTATCTTATGAAAATTATCATTGAATAACTTTTTTAAATGATTTAAGCCAAATAAATGTACCATATTTTAGTAAGATTAAATATTTCATAGAATCAATGTATTTATGATATGTTGCAAATGACTGAAATTCAAACAGAATAATATATTATTTAATATTAAAATTATTTAATACAGATGTATGGGATATATTTACTATCCAATCAATATTAAGTGTTTTTTCTTACTTATTTTTTTCATTATCTGTTTTTTAATACTATTACTGATGATAGTGAAAAGAGTAAGTCGGATAAAAATTTAAGATATGATTGCCAAAAAATTATTGAAGAGTATAATTTAATTCCAATAGTTGAGAAAAAAATAAAAGCTGAGACTTACATAATACCTGAGTTTTATAATAATTTAGATTATATTACAATTTGATTTTATAAAATATTATGAAAGAAATAAAAGAGTTTTCTGTAAAATATTGAAAAGATATAATTAATTTTCAATCAACCTGATGAAATATTTCTGTAAAAAATTGAAATTATTTATACATAAAATCTTCTGGGTATAGCATTTCTGATATACACACTAAAGACTCAATATCTATTATTGATATTGATTGATGTAGTAAAGAACTGTTTAATAATAATATATTGAGTGATGATGATTTAAATAATATTATAGAAAAAAATAATAGATCTGATAAAAAATCATCAATTGAAACAGGTTTTCACTTGATAATTAAGAGTAAGTATGTAATTCATACACATAATATTTATATCAATGTACTTTTATGTTCTGAAAATTGAGAGAAAATTTTATGAAAATTGTTTTGAGATAGTTTTGATATTATTTGATTTTTTTCACCTTGATTATGATTATATAAAGAATTTAATAATAAATCTAATTATAAAAAAATAATATTTCTAAAAAATCATGGTGTAGTAATTCATTCGGATGTATCATTTGATGACACATATATTATATTGAATGAAATAGAAAAAACTATATTTGATTATTTAAAATTAGAAAAATTTGATTTTAAAACAAAAGTAAAAACTATTTCAAAATATTTATTTCCAGATATAATTGCTTTAGGGGATGATTTAGAAGTTAAATATGCACACAATTATATAGAAAATAGTATAAAAATAAATTCACTTGTTCCATCATATATTGATGAATTTTATATAAATTATATCAAGAATATGAAGCAAGAAAAATATAGGAAAAGTTTAATTAATAATAATAAAATATGATAGTAAATGTCATCCCACTTGCTTGAAAGGGACAAAGATTTGTTGATAAATGATATATTTTACCTAAGCCTCTTATTGATGTTAAATGAAAAAAAATGATATTTAGAGCATTTGATAGCTTACCAAAATCAGACAAAAATGTTTTTATAGTATTGCAAGACCATGTAGAAAAATATAATATAGATAATGAATTAAAAGAAAATATACCAAATTCAATTGTTGTATCAGATATAAAACCAGAATGACAAGCTGCAACTACATACAAGATTAAAGACTATGTTGATAGAGATGATGTAATCAATGTAGGGGCTTGTGATAATGCTATGATATATGATGAAGAAAAATATAAACAATATATAGAAGATGAAAATATAGATTTTATGGTTTGGACTTTTAGAAATTATCATGGGGTAACTTATAATCCTGATCAATATTCTTATTGTGTTGTTGATGAAAATTGAAATATAGAAAGAACTTCTTTAAAAAAAGCCATTAGTAATAATCCTATGAATGATCATTGTATGGTTTGAGCATTTACTTTCAAAAAAGCTTGAGATTTTTTTGATTGATATAATCAATTAAGAGAAAATAATGATACAATAAATTGAGAATTTTATATTGATTCAATAATAGATTATTCAATAAAAAAATGATTGAAAGGTAAAGTATTTGAAGTTGATAAATATATTGGGTTTTGAACTCCTAATGATTTAAAAACTTATGAATATTGGTATGATTATTTTAAAACTTTAAATAATGAGAAATAATTTACTATCTATTGTAGTTCCTTTTTATAATGAGGAATGAAATATACTAATATTATTAAATGAGTTTCAAACTTTTGCTTCAAAGTATAATTTTGAACTCATTTTTGTTGATGATTGATCAATTGATAATACAAAGAAGATTTTTAATGAAATCAAAAGTAATTATAATTTTTTGAAAGTAATTTCATATGAAAGAAATAAATGATATTGATGAGCTATTTTAACATGATTAAAAGAGTCTACTTGAGATATACTATCATGGATGCATTCTGATTTACAAACAGATACAAAATATATATTTGATGCATATGACAAATATATTGCTTTAAATAAAGATAAAATCTTAATAAAATGAAATAGAAAACAAAGAAAATTATCTCAGGTTATTTTTAGTAACACAATGTGAATAATTTGTTCTTTAGTTTTCTTTAAAAAATTATTTGAGATAAATGCTCAACCAAAAGTTTTTCATAGAAATCTTTATAATCTTTTTAATAATCCACCGACTGATTTTTCCTTAGATTTATATTTACTTGTTTTAGCCAAGAAAAACGGATATACAATTGAAAATATAGATGTTAATTTTATAGATAGAAGATATTGAGTATCAAAGTGGAACACTACATTCAAATCAAGATATAAAACTATTTTAAGGACAATTAAGTATATATTTAAATTAAAATCATGAAAAAAATAGTTAGATTTTTAAAAGATAATAAAATAATTTTTATTACCTTATTGCTACTACTTTATTGACTACTTCTTCGTCTGTATCTGCCTTATCAGATACCAATTCACGAGAATAATCATGGTATATTTTTCATGAATTGATTATATAATTCTACTTATACTATCAGTGAAATACTAGATAAGTATATTTTTATAAAAGATCAATTCATTGAGCAAATGAATTATGGATTAAGTCCTAAAATATTTTATTCATTTTTAGTAAAGAATTTAGGGTTTTCATATAATATCATATTTTTATGCCAAATCCTTTTTAGTTTATTAACAGTATTATTTACTTCAATAGTTGCTTATAAACTTTCATGAAAGAAAATTTTATATTATGCGATATTGATTTTAGGAGTAGCTTTACCTTATAATATAAAATTTTCTTCTACTGATGAATTTATGATTATATGAAATTTTTTTATTTCTATATCATTATTTTTTTATGTGATTTATTTAGAAAAACAAAAGTATTTATATTTGTTTTTAGGATTAGTATTTTTTTTATTGGCAATATACACAAGAAATTTATATTTATTATTTAGTGTTTTTTATTTATTTTTATTTTTGTTTTATTTTTTAAATAAGAAGTACAGTAATAAAAAATTATTGATAAATTCTATATTAGCAGTTTTGATTATTATTCCTTTATCTATAAGTAGAATTAAGGTTTTATTATTTACATTTGATAAAAATTCAGGATGATTTGATATTCATAATTATTTGTTTTTACCTTGATATTTTACATCAGACTTAACTCCTTATATATATATCTTATTATTAGTTATATGATTAATAGTTTCAGGGTATTTATTTATTAAAAATAAAGTAAGATATAAGATAATAATATTGTATTACATAATAATAATATATATATTTTCAATACTATTAGTAATGATAAATGCAGATACCCTTTTTTTGTTACAGGAAAGATTACAAAATTTATTTGTTCCTTTATTTGTAATTTTAAGTTGAATAGGATTATATTGCCTCATACATTATATGAAATTAATTTACATAAAAATCATATTGCTTATATTTTTAACTCTACCTTTCTTTTATATTTGAAATATTAAAGAATTATATTCTCCTTTTGAAGAATATCTTTTTTTAAAACAAAATGTAGATATACTTTGAAACAATTTTAACTTAATGATATTATGAGATTCTGAAAGTAGGGTATTTAATAACTTTCCAGAATTTTTAATACATGATAAAAAATATAATATCTACTGAATTAGTTCTGATGATAAAAGATATAAAGACTTCAATTTAATTTATGATAAAATAAAAAATGAAAATAATTATTTCATATTGTCATATGATTGCTATAGATGAAATAATATTGGAAAAAATATGTTAAAAATATGTGAAGATATTGAAAACTTATATACTTTTGAAGTTGTAAAAGAAAAATATATAGAAAATAAGGCTTATGTTTTCTATAACATAAATGATGAAAAAATGCTAAGAATAGGAATTTATAAAATAATTTGAAAAAAATGATAAAAATAATCCATAGAGTTAATACCATTTCAAGGTTAAAAACTATTTCTGTTGACTGTTGAATAGAGATTGATATAAGAGCTAATTGAAAAGACTTGATTTTAAATCATGAGCCATTTGAAAATTGAGATTCTCTAGAAGAATATTTAAAATTATATAATCATAAATTAATTATTCTAAATATCAAAGAGGCTTGAATTGAGGATAAGGTTATAGAACTAGTTAAAAAATATAATATAAAAGATTATTTTTTACTTGATGTAGAATTTCCATATATTTATAGAAGTACTAGAGAATGAAACAGAAATATCGCAATAAGATATTCTGAAGATGAAGTTATAGAACAAGCACTTTTGTATAAAGATAATGTAGATTACATATTTATTGATACTAATACAAAATTACCAATAGATAAAGATTTTATAGAAAAAACCAAATGATTTAAAAGTTGTTTAGTAAGTCCAGATAGATGGGGAAGACAAGAGGATATAGTTACATACAAAAAAATGATGGAAGATTTATGATATAAGCTTGATTATGTTATGGTGGCAGAACAGTATGCTAATTTGTGGGATTAAAAATTGTCTCCCGATACTTATATTCTTCATAATCATTTGGAGTTCAAAGTTGTAAAAAATAAGGGATTTCATAAATTTTTGTAATTAATCAATCTTGTTTTAGTAAGTTATATATTAAACTTGCATAGTATTCATCTCTACATTTTATATTTCTTTGAATTAATTCTTTTGAATATTTAATTAGAATATTTCAATCTCTAAAATAATAAGTTCAACTTGATTGCCAAGTATCCATTTTATCTTTTGTATAAGAATATTTTTCTTTTATTTCAACTAATTCATTTTTATCATTTGTTTTAACTCATGCATATAAATTTTCATGAATCAAATGTGGATGAAATCATTTGTATACAACAATTCATCAATCATATTCTTTCATAGCATATTTAAAATTTTCATAATCCCATTTCCAAAAAAAATCGCAGTAGTTAACAATCGTTGGTAAGTTTAAGTCAATATATTTAATTGACTCTAATATTGTGTAAACAGGTCATAGTTTGTGGGTATCGATAGAAATATATTTATAATTTATCTTAAGTCATACAAATAAATCATTTAAGTTATTTTTTTTATAATCTTCAGTATTAGAGATAAAAATAAATAGATCATTTCTAATATCAAAATTACTAATTATCTTTTCAATAATTGTTTTTCATTGTATTTCCAATAGATATTTGTTTAAAGAATATCATTTGTCTTTAAACCTTTTTCAAACTCAAGACATTGGTATAATTATTTGCATATTGCTCTATGATTCATATTAATATTATAAATAAGATTCCTTTATGAGATTTATGTATAAATATATTAGGATTAAAATTAAAGATGAAATTTAATCAATGTTTTTTAAGTATTTTAACATTTATATTATATTCAGAATTCTTGTTGATTGTTATTTTATTATTTTTTATTATTAATCAAGGAATATCTTTTATTAGGGATTTCAATTTTTTATTTATTCAATCTTTAATTTCAATCTTAATTAAAGATGTTTTAGAATTATTTTCATATTTTATAATTATATTTGCTTGATTTTTTTGAGGTAAAATATATTTATAATAGTCGTTTTTTCTTTTTTCGATGCTAAGTAGTAATTTATCTAAATCCCGATTTCTTTCATCTATATCCCTATTAATCTTGTTGTCAATAGCGAAATCAGATTCAAGAAAAATTTTTATGTCAAAAAATTTTCATAAGTTTCAGTATAATCAGTGAAGTCATTCATATTATATAAAAGTATTGCTATTGATGCTAATTATATCTGTATGTTCTCAGATTCAATGATCATACTTCCTCCTTTTTATAGGGAATCAATTAACAATTTTTTTTATATCATTTTCTTCTTTTTTTAAATTATTTCATTTGGGATTAAGATGTGTTATTTTTCACCGATTGGGATTATTTCTTCACCATTTATGTGAAGAATCTCAAACTAAAATGCTTAAATTATTTTCTCATATTATTTCAGAAAAAAATTTTGCTAAAGTTGATTTTCAAGTCCCAGAATTTCAACATATTGAAATTGTAAGTAATGGTTTGTTTCTAAATACATAATATTTTAGTCATATATAATTTGAAAATGTAGTATAAATAATTATTAGAAAATTTCATAAATATACTGATATATTTAATTCGTTCACTAAACAATAAAGAATAATTTGAGAAAATCAAAGATTTATAGAGTAAACTAGAATGTATTTGTAAAAAGTGTGTTTATAATTTCTTAAATAAAAATTGTAATTTTTATTTAAGAAATATCATAATACTAATCAAGAAATATATCAGAAAGAACTCGATACAATGTAATAAACTCATAATTTATAAAATATATAAAAAACTAAATAGTTTATTATTGTTGATATCGTTCAAATAATTAAGAATTTAATAAAGTTATTTTTTAAAATCATTTTTATATTGATTATATAATTTTTAACATTTCAGAGAAATCTTTTATGAGATATGTTGGTTTTTGATAATCATTATCAAATTTATAGTCGATTCCATTTTTATTTGAAAATAAAATTGTACTTATTCATAATAAATTTCATCATTCAATGTCTTTTATTAAGTTATCTCAAACCATAATAGCATCACTGGGTAATGCATTTAATTTATTTAATGCTAATAAAAAAACACTTGGGTTTGGTTTTTCTCAACCAACCTCTTCAGAAGTAACTAATACATCAATATAATCACTAAATCATAATTTTGTTATTTTTTTTAATTGAATAAGTGTTGTTAAATCTGTAATTATAGCAGTTTTGTATCCTTTTTCTTTTATTTTTCTTAACATTTTAATTACACCTTTTCATGGTTTTATGTTTTTTAGGAAGAAATCCCAATAAGTATTATATAATTTTATAATCATCTCAAAATCACATTTTTTATATATTTTTTCAACTAGTCTTTGAAAATACAGGATTCTATTATGAGAAGAAGCAGTTCATATCAATCATATTTGTATCTCCATTTTAGATATTTCATATAATTGTGTAAATTTTTTGGTTGATATATTTATGTCATATTTCAAGATTTTATACACTTCATTTAAAGATTTAATATGATTACTTTGATAATCATATAGTGTATCATCTAAATCAAAAAGAATTACTTTTTTACTTTTCATAAATACAATTTATTTTATACATAAATACAATTTAATTATTTTTTGATTAAAAACAAAAAAAAAATAGAATTATAGTATTAAATATATAAAAAAAATTGATAAAGATTAAATTTATGAAGAAAAATATAAAAAAAATAATTCATTTTATATTAATGTTTTTTTTATCTATAATTTTTTTAGATATAATTTTGTGATTTTTTTTAGAAAAAAATATTAAAGAATTTAAAAATTATAAGGTAGAAATTTCTAGTAAATCAAATATGTGAATAGTGTCAAAAGATAATATAGATAGTTTGAATATTATTTATACTAACTGACAACCATATTGGGAAATGGGCTATAGATGACCATATTATAATTATAAGAAAAAAAAGACATTAAATTGCAGAGTTTTATGAATGTGATGAAGTACAATTTGGTGAGCTTGAGTCAATGAGGATGAAACTTATTTTTATAGACTTTCTAAAAAAATTAAAAACTCAGAGTTTATAAACATATCTATTCCATGATCAATGCCATTACAACAAATAGTAAAATTAGAAAAAGAATGACTATTGCATGACACTGATTTGCTTTTATGGGATATTCGGCATGATGATTTTATACCCTTTGTATATTCGAATTGAATTTTATATAACTCAAAGATTATTTTAAACAAATATTGAAATATTAGTTTATTTAATATTATTCCAGAAAAATTAAATAATTTTTTGATAAATTATTCTTTGATTTATAATAAATTGCTAAAGATTAAAATATCACTTAATATATCAACAGTTGATAAAAAAGATGTTACTGAACAATACATACTATCAGAAATTAAAAAAGAAGTTGAAAAATATTTAAAAAATAATGTTAATAATAAAGTAGTATTTTTGATGCATCCTTATTTGGGAATTAATAATAAATTTGATATTGTTCAACATAAATATATGAAAGATAAGTTTATTAATGTATTTAAAACAAATAATAAAGTATTAATTCTAGATTTGTCTGATATGATTAAATGATACAATAATGAGGACTTTAATCTTGATGATGTACATTTTAATATAAACTGACACAATATTGTCTGAAATAAATTATATGATTATATTATTACTAACAAATTATTAAATGAAAAATGTTATTAACAAACACTTAAAAAAAGTATTTTTAGGAACTTCAATTTTTATTATTAGTCTAATTATTTTAGATATAATATTATCTATTTTCTTTGATAAAGATGTAAATAGATTAATAGAAAATAAAATTGAAATTGTAGCAAAAGAAAAATCTAGAAAAAGTGTAGATATGGAAAAAGTATCTTTTATAAATGATATTCCATATTGGGATAGTGAATATAGAGGCCCATTCTTGAATTATAAATATGATAAACAATTAAAATGCAGAATACTTTGAATTTGAGATTCAATTATGCAATGAAGTTGAGTTTGAGGAAATTCTACTTATTTATATAACTTATCTAAAAAGCTAGATAATACAGAAATTATAAATATGGCAATTCCATGATTTGATTTACTTCAAGAGATTATAAAATATAATGAAGAAAAACTGTGAGATAATACTGACCTATTAATTTGGCATATATGGAGTGATGATGATAATATATATAAATATATTAATTGAGTACTTTATGATAGTGAAGTAGTTATTAATGATTATTGAGAACCAATATTATTTAGTTATATACCTAGAAATATTAATCTATATTTAATTAAGAATTCATATATATATAATAAATTATTAAAAATAAAAATTAAAAATGATGTAAAAAAAACTAGTATTAGTAATATTAATTATGTAATAAACAAGTTAGATATAATTTTAAAAGATTATTTATCAAAGTGAAATAATAAGAAAGTACTATTAATTTTTTCACCATCATTGGATAATAATTCTTATAGTGAAGAATTTTCTACATGAATAAAATGAGTAAATCCATTATATACAAAAATAGAAAATAAACTATCTCAATATAATAACATAAAAATGTTATATTTAGATAAATTTTTTAAGTGAATTGAAGTCAAAGAAATTAGACATGATCCTGTTTGTCATTTTAATGAAAAATGACATAAGATAATATCTGAAAAATTATACGAATATATTAAAACTAATAAATTATTAGATGATAAATGTTATTAAAAAAATATTAGAATTGTTAAAATTAATATGAGACTGTATATTAAATATAATATTATTTATATTTTATATATTTTTATTTTTACCTTATAAAATATTTAAATTTAAAGATAAAGAAATAAAATGATGGATTAGGGCTGATAAATATGATTTAGATAATAAAAATTTACCTTTTTAAAATGAAAAAAGATTTATACATTCTTTGAATTTCTTGTTTCTTTCATGATTCTTCAGTTTCACTTTTGAAAAATTGAGAGATTATTTTTGCAGTAGAGGAAGAAAAATTGTCTAGAATCAAGCACGATAGTTCTTTTCCTGAAAATGCAATAAAAGCTTGTTTAAATTATTGCAATATAAGTATCAGTGATATAGATTATGTAGGGTTTTACGAAAAGCCATTTATCAAGTTCGAAAATTTTTTAAAAAATTACATTAAAACTTACCCTTTTTGATACTATGGATTTATTAGATGAATAAAAGAATGGTTAAAATCTAAATTGTTTTTTAAAAGAATTTTATACAAAAAAACTTGATATAGATGAAATGTAATATATATAGATCATCACTTATCTCATGCAGCAGGAGCATTTTTTAGTTCTGGTTATGAGAAATCAGCTATATTAACTGTTGATTGAGTTTGAGAAGAATCGACAACAACATGGTGAATATGAGAGAAAAATCAAATCGAAGTAAAAGAAAAAATAATATTTCCAAATTCTGTAGGATTAATTTATTCTGCATTTACATCGTACTTGTGATTTGCTGTAAATGATTGAGAATATAAGATGATGGGGCTCGCTCCATATTGAAAATCAATATATGTTGATATAATTAAAGATAAATTAATACAAATAAAAGATGATTGAAGTTTTGATATAAATATGAGTTATTTTTCTTTTCAATATTGAAGGAAAATGATTAATAATAAATTTGAAAAATTGTTTTGACAAAAGACAAGAAATAAAAATGAAGAAATAACACAGTTTCATAAAGATATAGCAGCATCTATACAAAAAGTAACGGAGGAATTATTATTTAGTATTGTAAATTATATTTATAGTGAAACAAAGTTAGAAAATTTATGTATTTCTTGATGAGTTTGATTAAATTGTGTAGCAAATTATTATCTCTTTAAAAAAAGTAATTTTAAAAACATATATGTTCAACCATCGCCAGGTGATTGATGAAGTAGTGTAGGAGTTTGTTATTATATATATAGCTGTATTTTATGAGAAAAATCTAAAGCTTTCGAAAATATATATTTATGAGAAGAATTTAGTTATGAAAACATAAAACTTATATTGAAAGATTATGAAAACAAAGTTTCATTCGAAAAAATTGATATTGAAAAAATGACCAAAAATGTATCAAAATTGATTATGGAAAATAATGTAATATGATGGTTTCAGTGAAGAGCAGAGTTTTGACCAAGAGCATTGTGAAACAGAAGTATATTATGAAATCCTCTAAACAAAGAAAACTGGAAAAAAATAAATTTAAAAATAAAATTCAGAGAATCTTTTCGTCCATTTGCACCTTCAATAATAGAAGAAGAATTGTGAAAATATTATGATTTAAACTGACAATACCCATATATGCTTTTTGTCTCTAAGTCAAAAAATGATAATCTGTTTCCTGCAGTTACACATCTTGATTGAACATCGAGAGTACAGACTATAAATGAGAAACAAAACCTAAAATACTACTTATTATTAAAAGAATTTGAAAAAGTATCAGGATTTCCTATACTTATAAATACATCATTTAATTTATCTTCTGAACCAATAGTATATTCACCAATTGATGCTTTAAATACATTTTTAAATTGTTGAATGGATTATCTGGTTTTATGAGATTATTTTATTTCTAAAAAATAAGGATGTTTACATTTTTTAAAGATTTCATGCTATTTATAAAAAAAAGAAATTTGTGGTATTTATTACCTATATTTTTCGCACTTATATTTGTTTTAACAATTATCATAATTGCTGAAATACCATGAGTTGGACCATTTATTTATACGATATTTTAAATTATACTATAATCAAGCATTAATAATGAATAATGAAGTAAATATATTATCAAGAGAAAAAGTAACTAAACAAAATCGTGTTTGGGTCCGTATAGCATCTGCTTGTAATAATAGATGTATTTTTTGTCTAGATTCCAATGCACATGATGGAACTTTTACAGATGATGAAATAGTTAAAAAACAAATTGAAGAATGATTTAAATCTGGATATGATAATAGAGTGATAATATCATGATGAGAAGCTAGTATAAATCCAAAGTTTACAGATTATATTAAGTATGCAAAAAAAATATGATATTCTAGAGTTCAAACAGTTACAAATGGTAATATGTTTGCTTCAGAAATATTTTGTAAAAAAGTATTTGAGGCATGACTTGAAGAAGTTACATTTTCATTTCATGGGCATAATGAAAAACTACATGATTACTTAGTTGATACTCCTGGAGCTTTTAAAAAATCACTTAAATGATTAATATACATAAAAAAATATTATCCACAGATAATAATAAATATTGATATAGTTGTTAATAAAATTAATATCAAATTTCTCCCAGAAATAATTAAATTTTTTATGAGGTTATGAGTTTATGAATTTGATATATTACAGATTATACCTTTTTGAAGATGATTTCAAGACAACAAAGATAAATTGTTTTATAATATTGAAGAAAATATTAAATATCTACAAGATACTTGGAAATTATCAAAGATTCCATGAATGTATATTTGGACAAATAGGTTTCCTGCTGAGGCATTTGAATGATATGAAGAATTAATTCAAGATCCAAGAAAGATAAAATCTGAAGTTATGTGAGAATCGAGACATTTTTTTGAACCTTTTATAGAATCAAATTGAGAAAAAATACTTGAAGAATGTTATGGTATAGCATGTGATATATGTTTTTTAAATCAATATTGTAATGATTTTATAAAAAATCAAAGCAAAGAAAAATTGGAATTAGATCAAAGTTGTGAAATCATAAGGGGAGAAGAATTTCCAAGCCAAGTTTTAGAAAAATATTGAAAGCAAAAAGAAGATTTTATAAATTATATAAATTTAAGAATTAGTGAGTGAAAAAAACTCATAAATATTCCAAAGTGTTTAGGTTGAACTGGGATTTATGAAACATATGTAGATATAAAAGATAATAATACTATTGAAGATTACACATATAAATATATAACTAATACATATAGAAAAAAATCACTGAGATGCAATAACTGTACTTATTATAATGATTGTGAGGGAATTCATATAAATTTTGTTAGAACTTATTGATTTAGTATTTTAAAACCAATAAATTAATACACTCATAATTAATTATGAAAAAAATAATTCTTTTTTACTTTATTTTTTACTTATTGGTAAATAAAACTTATGCATTACCATTATTATGAGTAGTTCCTGTAGTTTTTGATTTTTCTATATTGATTATAGTTTTTTTTATTTGATTTTTATCAACATTATTATTTTACTTCATAAAAAAAATAAAAATTCTTATATATCTATTATCTATCTTATTTATTATATTAAATATTTATTTAATAAATATAATTTGAATTAGTTGATTTTTAGATATTAACTTGGATATATTTTGATTCAATTTAAAATATTTATTTATAGTAATAATTGTTTTTCCAGAAATTGTTTTTATATTTTTTATGCTAAAAAAGAAATATATTGTACTTTTTTTATTGTTATTAATTATACCAATTAATATAAATTTAATTAATGATACATTAGATTTAAAAAATAGATATGAATTCATCATATCATCTTTAAACAAAAGAGTAAATAATACTATAAAATTTGATTCTCATTTGGTTCTAAATAACATTATTGCATCTAGAGATATTAATTATATATATCAAGGTAAAAAACATATTTGCAGGTTTTCAATATCTTATTACTTACATACATGAAGTATGAAAGATAAAATTGAAAAAGATGTATTAAAAGAAAAAAAAATAAATTTATATGTATGATTTTATGATCAGTTTGAAGAGCGGAAATTATGTAAAAATCTTATAGAAAAAGATTTTAAATTTTAATTATGATTTTTTCTCAAATAAACAATTTATCATAATCTTTATACTTAATAATACTTGGTATTTTATTTTCTCTAAGTATTATACTATTATGAGATAATTTATTTCCATTTTTTATAATTATTCAGTTAAGATTATTTAATTTATCATATAAATTAAAATCAAGGTTTTCTCATATTAAAACTTGATTTTTTTTATTTTTATCATAAGTATTTATATCTGTTATTATTCAGTTTATTTCTCATCTGTATATATAATTATCATCGTCTTTTGATCATAATACTAATCATCAATTTATAAAAATCATATTTGGTAAATCTAAAGAAGATTTATCTATCAAAAAATTTTCTCACTTATAATCGTTTTTATAGTTCTCATAAAAATAGAAACTTTTATTTTTTATTTTTTCTAACTTTAAAAAATAGGTAGTTATAAAATTTGTTTCGTAATCAAAATTTAGATATAAATTACTTTTTTTATCAAGTAAAAAACTATAATGATATTTTTTGAAAAAATCTGTAATTACTTTGTTATCAAGCTTTTGAAAAGTAAAAAATTTAAGAAATAAAAATAAATATTTTAAAATAAGATATTTTTTGTAATTTTTATAAAAATTATATAAGTTTGTATTATCTTTTTTAGCTTTATTAAATAAAAAAAACGGAGGGAAAGATAACTTAAAGTATATTTTATTTTCTATAAAAATGCATTTAAATAATCATGATAAGACACTATAACTAAAGAAGTCTGAGTTATTTCAAATTTCATCAAAATCAAGATATTTATATAATCAATTTATTTTTTTAATTTCATTTAGGGAATAGATTGTATTATTTCAAGTAGTTATTGGTCTTGTTTGCAAAATTATAACATCTTCATCTTTTATACAAAATTCTATATCTTGAGGGAAATTAAATAATTTTTCAAGTTTATTTCAAATTATCTCTAATTCTTTTTTTTCTACAAACGATAATTTTTTTAAAGAAGGTGCTAATCATCAAGTTATTCAATTATTATTTTCTCAAATTTCATAAAATCACTTTTTAAATATATTGTTTGGATTTCTAGAAAAATATACTCAATAATTGTTGGTTTCAATGAACTCTTGTATTATTATACTTTGTAATTCGTATCATTTTCAATTAAAAATCTCATCAAATCTCTTTTCTCTAAAGGCTTTTATTACCCCATCTTTTTTTATAGGAAAAATACTTTTAAAAAATCAAGCAAAGCTTTTGTCTTTTGAATCTTCAAGAGAAAAACTAGGTCTCAAAATATAATCTTTTTTTTGATCTATAAATGAAAAATCATCTAAATTAAAATTATCATTTCAAACAATAAAAGTATTTGGTATCTTGATTTTTTTTTCAAATAATAATTTTAAGTGATTTGATTTATTTCATAAGTCTGTATTTTTTGAAAATATTTTCATTTTTTATATTAATTTGTATAATATGCTTAATTTTATTAAATTTTCTAAAAAAGTAAATTTTAATAGTTGATAGTTTTTAAATTGATTTTATATTTAATGTAAAATTTTTTATTAATTATAGCTTATATATTATTTTTAATAAATATATGTCAAAAAAAGACAAAATATTAAATTTTCTTCATAAATCATTAAATAATTTTTTAAATATTAATTTATTACAGATTGATAAATATATCAGCGTCTTTTTTATAATTATAATATGATACTTTATATCAAATTTATTTATAAATCTTATTGTTGTAATTCCTTTGGAGAATGATTATATCTGAGTGGAATTATATAAATATTTTTTAAAAACTTTTTTATCAATTGATACTTTTACAGACAGATATGGGTATGGTTTTCATATTATCCATAGTATAATACTATTTCCATTTTTACTCCTTCAATACTTTTTTTGAAATATTAGTTTTAGCTGAATTTGATTTGATATTATAAAATCAGATTATTTTTTAAATCAGATTATATTGTATTCAGGGAAAATCGTTTCATTATTATGACTAATACTAACATTATTCTATACAAATAAAATAACATATTTCTTTACCAAGAATAAGATATTATCATATTTACCCATATTAATGTTGCTTTCATCAAATGAAGTATTGCTTAATTCTACTAGATTTAGAGTTGATTGATTATTGGTATGATTTTTAACTTGAGCATTATTTTATGCAATAATATTTTTAGAAGATTATAAGATTAAAAATTTATACCTATTTATATTCTTTAGTATTTTTGCATTTATTGTAAAATACCAAGCACTAATGTTTATTTTTTGGTTGTATATTATTATTTTCTTTTATTTGATATATATAAAAAAATATAATCCTTTATATAAAGGTTTATGTTTTTTTATTTTAGTATTTTTATTATTAAATTATAACTATAATCAATTAATTCAAGCAATGTCCCAATGGATTGATTCAAATTCAGGATTAATTAAATTAACTCAAGAAGAATTAATTAACCTAACCTATTGATTTAGCGATTGGATTGTTTATATTTTTAACTGAATATATAAAGAATTCAATATTTTAATATTTATAATTATATTTTGATTATTAAATTTTTTATTACTAATTGATAAAATCAAGTTCAAGTATGTAATTATAATTTTATTTCCTGTCATAATGAATTACTATTTATTTACATATGTAAATATATTAAATTGAAGACATTTGTTATTGCTATTAATTATATTATCAATTATTTCTACTATAGGAATATATTTTTTATTATTTATATTTGAAAAACATAATAAAACTAAACTAATAATAACAACATTATTACTAACTATTGTTTTAAATTACACATATAATATATTTAATTTATACATATATAACAATTATTATTCAAATATAAATGAAATTATAGATAAAAACAGTTTAATAAAAAAAATATCTAATGAAAAAGTAATGTTTTTTGCTTCTTGTTCAATGAAAATCCCTTATTGATTAAATTATTTGCTTGAATCAAAAAGTTATTGTTATGATTGAAATAATAAGATTAAAATTAAATGAAATTTTGAAGTATCTCATAGCAAAAAAATTGAGTATGATTTTAATTCATTTTACAATATTTTGAAAGAAGAAAAATTGGTACTTATATTTGCTGAGGATCAATTAAAATTTAATGATACAAAAAAAGATTTTACTATTATTTATTCAGGTGATTATAAAGAAAATCATTATTTAGTATTAAAAAACATTAATAAAACATTTAAATAATAGATCAAGAACTATATAGATTAATAAATATATTTCTTTTTTGAAAATATTTTCATTTTTTATATTAATTTGTATAATATGCTTAATTTTATTAAATTTTCTAAAAAAGTAAATGGCAAATATAGGATATCTTCAAGTAAATAGACATTGTAATAATGCATGTCACTTTTGTAGTAACCCAAGTAATTGAAATAATATAACTTATGGAAGATGAATAGAACTTATAGATGAATTTATAAAAAATAATTATTCATGAGTGATCTTCACCTGATGAGAACCAACACTATCATCAGACTTACCAAAATGGATTTCATATTGTAAGCAAAAATGATTATGAAGTCGTATAATCTCAAATGGGATGATGTGTGCAAGTTATGATTATACAAAAAGATTGGCAGATTCTTGACTTGAATTGGTGCATTTTTCTGTTTATTCTTGTCATGCAAAAGTACATGATTTTTTAACAGATACTCCTTGAAGTTGGTTAAAACTTATGAAATCTATTACCAATGCACTAAAATGTGGGATTAGGGTTCAGATTAATACAGTAATTAATCATTATAACGAGGATCATCTAGATAAAACAGTTAAGTTTTTAGTAAAACATTTTCCACCGATTAGACATTTTGTATGGAATAATCTTGATGCTGAGATGATGAGAAAAACAGATGTCGCTATGACAACTTTACCTGATTTTAATAAATTTAAACCATCTTTAAAAAATGCAATGGATTTTCTTGAGTGAAATTGAAGGACATTTAGAGCAGAAAAAATGCCTCTTTGTTATATAAGAGGCTATGAACGGTGTTCAACAGAAACTAGAAAGATAATCAAAAATGAGGAAAGGTTAATATATTTTCTAGATTTCAGAGAACAAATCAGAGAAGTAGATTTCTATCATGAAAAGCTATCAGAATGCCAACAATGTGATTTAAATACAATTTGTTCAGGAATTTATGAATGGAAGAAATATTTTAGCTATGTTAAGGTTTATCCGCAAAAAGTTAGCAAAGAAGAAATAGAAAAAATTATAAAAAGAACAAATATAGATTAAATAAAAAGCATTAGTTTAAACTAATGCTTTTTTGAATATATGTTAATTTACTCAAATTGTTAAGAAACTATTTCAATTTGTTTTTCCTCATACATTTAAGTTCATAATATCATTTAATTTACTTAAATCAACTGATATTTTTTTTGGAGCATCATCAATTTTTCATAGATCCATAAAAACTCAATGAAATCAACCAGCTTTTTCATTATTTACTAAAACATGTAATAACCATTTTTTTACAATAGGGCTGTATTGAGCTACAAGAAGTAATATTTTTTCTTCATGAGTAAGTTTTCACATATATAATCATTCATCAATTTTATTACTTTTTAATATTTCTAGTGTAGCTTTTCATCATGATAAGATTAAATCATTAATTCAAGGGAAAAAACAATCTTGAGTACTAATTTCTTCAATAATTTCATTTTAAGTACTTACGGGAGTATAACTAAGTGTAGAACTCATATAATAAATTAAAAAATATAAATGTAAACAATATCATAATTAAAATAAAAATAAAGTCAAGTAAAAAATATATCAATTATTTGCAATTTTTATAACTAATATGATATGATAATTGGGGCAGTTATAAAAATCTAAGTTTTTTACAATGAAAAAGACACTTTTAGAAATCACAGTAGACAAGACAAATGAAAAATGACCTGATGTATTTGAGCATATCTTGATTGTTTTACACAAAGTTTTTGATAAATATGGAAAACATGAGTTTTCTAGAAAGACAAAAGAACTTCCAACATTTTCTTTTGAGATTACAAAAATAGGTAATAACATAAGATTTTTTTTGGTGTGTCCAGATAAATATAAAAACTTTATAAAAAATCAGGTTTATGCACATTTTACAAATGTAGAAATAAATGAAGTAGGTGATTATCTTGCTAAAATCCCAACTGATAAGATAACAGTTGGTAATGTATGATTTGCAAAACACAATTATTATCCAATAAAAAACTTCGTTGAACTTCAAGAAATGTGATCAAAAGAAAAAGTTGACCCATATTCTTCTATAACTTCAGCATTATCAAGAACTTGAGGTTATTCACTAAATACTATTCAAATCAATTTTCATCCGATTGAAAACAATATATGGAAAAAGGATTTTGAAGATACAATCAAGATTTTGATATCAAAAAAACATCCATTGTATAAGGAATTGTTACTTAGTAAATGGTTTAAATATGTAAAATTATGACTTTTACCAGTTTCACTTTTAGCAAAATTTATAACTATAATAGCAAAACCAGATTCATATAGATCAGATAAAGAATTGGAGCTCGAAAAAGAATTAAATGAACTAAAAGAAATGCAAAAAACTACACAAGATGAAGACAAAGAAAATATCCCAATGCAGATAAAAAGTAAACTTTTCTTGCAATGATTTGCCTGTAGTATAAATATAATTGCAGCAAGCGAAGATGATGTAGAATCAAGATCTGCAGTTAAAGAAATATACTCAACTTTGGGTATTTATTCAGGTTCTTGACTTAATTCATTTAAATTAAATTACATTAACAAAGAACACAATGCTATTCGTTTTGCAAAAGAGAGATGTCTAAATAATTATTTTATACTAAATACAAAAGAGCTTTCAGGGCTTGTACATCTACCAACTACTTATGTAAAAACTCCATGAGTTAATTGGGTTTCAGCTCGTAATTTTGAGCCACCTGCAGATATACCACTTATTGATCCAAAAGATGATAAATCAGAGATAACTCCAATTTGAAAAACAAATTTTAGAGGTACAAATATGACTTTTGGTATAGGGCCAAGTGATAGAAGGAGACATATGTACATAATCTGAAAAACAGGTATGTGAAAGTCTACACTACTAGAAAATATGATTATCGATGACATACAAAAATGAAGATGAGTTGCAGTAATTGATCCACATGGAGATTTAGCTGAAACAGTTCTATGATTTATCCCAAAAAACAGGACAAACAATGTAATAGTTTTTGATCCAAGTGATAAAGATTGGCCTATTGCATTCAATATGTTTGATTGAGTAAATATAGAACACAGATCACTTATTGCTTCTGGAATTGTCTGAATATTTAAAAGGATATTTTGAACAAGTTGGGGACCTAGACTTGAGCATATCTTGAGAAATACAATTATGAGTCTCTTAGAATATCCTGGGGCAACTCTGCTTTCTGTACCTCTAATGCTTACTTCAGATGTATACAGAAATAGAGTTTTATCAAAAGTTACTGATCCAGTAGTAAAAAAGTTTTGGTCTAGTGAATTTGATAGAATGTCACCAACTCAAAAAGTAGAAGCAGTTTCACCGATTTTAAACAAAGTAGGACAATTTTTATCTAGTCCAATTCTGAGAAATGTACTTGGGCAAACAAAAAACAGTTTCAGTATGAGATGGGCTATGGATAACAAAAAGATTATTATAGTAAATTTATCAAAATGAAAAATCTGAGAAGATGCTTCAGCACTACTGGGGTCAATGCTTGTTACAAAATTCCAACTTGATGCGATGAGTAGAGCAGATATCCCAGAAAAAGACAGAAAAGATTTCTATCTATATGTAGATGAATTTCAAAACTTTGCGACAGATAGTTTTGCTACTATCTTGTCAGAAGCTCGTAAATATAAACTAAATCTAGTTATGGCAAACCAATACATTGACCAGATGACAGAAGATGTCAGATGAGCCGTATTTGGTAATGTATGAAGTATAGTTTCATTTCAAGTTTGATTTCATGATGCAGCTATACTAAAAGAAATTTTAGCTTGAGAACTTGTAGAAAATGACCTAACAAATCTAAAAAAATATACTATCTACACAAAATTACTCACAGATGGTATGCCATCGCCTATATTTTCAGCAAACACACTTGCCCCAAACAAAAAAGATGAAAAAGAATTCGAAACCAGATACAAAAAAGTACTTGCAGTAAACAGAGAAAAGTACTGCAAACCAAGAGAAAAAGTAGTCAAAAACATAAACGAAATAATGGAAGAAATAGACAAAGCTGAAAAGGCACTAGATATAAAAAAGGAGGAGTATAAAAAACAAAAACAAGAAGAAAAAGGTAAAAGATAGATTTATTCATTCCCGATTTAGTCGGGAATTTTTATTGTAATAGCAAAGTATCCCTATATTGTCATTGCGATACCACTAAGGGTACATCGGGTACGAAGTCCATTCACTATATTGTCATCTTGAACTTGATTCAGGATCTTTAATACATTGTAGAAAACTAAACAACAAATTTCTAAATATCCTTTAATTATTAACATAAAAAGTTTTTAACATCAAACTCAAAAAAATAATTGAAATTAATTAAAAACGGCTATACTAAAAATATATACTATTTTTTATTTTGTAAGCTTTTAATATGCTTGATAAGTTAAATGAATTAAAAATTAAAGTTAATAATATTCATATTTGAAATATAGAGATAATAAAAGAAGAGATTGATATATTTATTAATACATACATAAAAAATGAATATAAAAGAAATAATTATATAGAAGAATTGAAGTATTCCTCTTTTAATTCTTATTCTACTGAGCTAGAAAACGAATATTTTAATCCTTGATGAACAGAAAGAAATAGACAATCAGAAATAAGATGATTTAATAATTGAAAAAAAGAATTAAATGATTTGTTGGTAAAAATTGAGTTATTTTTGCAAAGTAATATTAATATAGAAGAAAAGAAAACAAAGGCCCCAAATATAAATATTAACACTTTAAATAATCATTGAAATTTTGCTTTACAAAATAATTGAATTCAAGATTTATCAATTATAAATAATGAAATAGAAAAATTTTTAGAACTTATAGAAAAAAATGATATTAATAATAAAGAAGAAATAAAAAATCTATTAAATGAATTTCAAAAAACAAATGATAAAGGTAAAATAGTAGATATTTTCAGTATTTTATGAAATTGAGCAAGTATTAATAGCATGATAATTGCTTTGAATAGTTTAATAAATAGTATTTAACAATCTCTTTATGTCTTATGTTTTCATGGATGAAAGTTGATGTCTTTGATTTAATTTTAAAAAAGTAAAAACAAGCAAATACTTTGTTATTACTTTTTTATTTGTAGAAAACAAGAGATCACTTGAAAAAGTTATTAAGAAAGTTTTTAAAACTCTTTCAAAAAGTGAGATCAAAAGACATAGTTGAGAATTGCATTGTTATAAAGAACATCCAAAAATTAAAACAAAACTTTTTACTTTATTAAAAGAAAAAGAAGTATCTATTATGAGTATTTACTTAAACAAAAAGAAAGTTTATACAAGATTACAAGATGAAAAACATGTTTTATACAATTATGTAACAAACATATTACTAGATAGAATTATTACAAAGAAGCTTTTAAAAAACAAAGAGATAACATTGATTGCTTCTAGAAGAGAAACTAATAAATTTTTAAATGAAAATTTTAAAAATTATCTTAAAAATTCAAACTGAAATAAATGACTTGATATTAAAGTAGAAATAAAAACTTCCACAGAAGAAAAATGTCTACAGGTTGTAGATGCTTGTAGTTGGGCAATTTTTAGAAAATATGAACATGATTGTGAAGAGTACTATAATATATTCAGAGAGAAAATAATAGAAGAAAACCCCTTATTTTAGGTGCAAAAAACCTCATATGCTATATAGAGAAACCTACGGAGTCTCACACATGAGGATTTACTTTTGTTACTCATATTATAACATTAATTACATTGAAAACAAACTTTTTTCTATCTGACAAAGTAACCATTATTAGCATATTTGATAATTTCTTATTTGAATTTTAGTGAAATAATTTGAAAAATCGTACACATTATTTGTACAAAAAACAGTATTTTTTCCTTTTGTAGTAGTAAAAATACTGTAAAACACATAAATAAAATTTAATAATTAACAAAAAAATTATGAAAAAAATAAAAGTATCAATACAAGATGAAAATACTCTAGTTTTATTAGAAGATGCAACAAAAGGAGATATAATTGATTTAAAAACTATTCATGAAACAGATATAGATAAAACAACTATTGTAAATGTAATAAATTCTATAAAACGAGATAAATTTAATGAAGAATTAAAAAAAGAAATAGATAGAATAGAAAGAGAAAATGAACTTAAACTAAAACTTAAAGAACAAGAACTTGTAGGAAATGCAAAACAAGATTTATATAAAAAAGATAAAGAAATAGCTTTAATACAATCAGAAATGAAAAGTATTGCTGAAAAAACAGAATCAAATTTAAAATTAAAGGCTATTGAAGAACAACAAAAAATAGAAAAAGAATTTAGGGAAGCATTGAATAAGAAAGAAACTGAAATTAATAATATAAAACACGAGAAAGAATTAAGTGAAGAAAAGCTTAAAGAACAGCTTAAATCTAGTGAAACAGCTCTTGTATCTCTGAAGGAAATGAGAACGAAAATGAGTACAAAAATGCTTGGAGAGTCATTGGAGCTTCATTGTGAAAACGAATTTAATCGTATAAGATCATTTGCATTTCCAAATGCTGAATTTGGAAAAGATAATACCGTATCAGGGTCTGGTTCTAAATGAGACTATATTTATAGAGAATATGATGAAAACGGAAATGAAATCTTATCAATTATGTTTGAAATGAAAAATGAAGATGATACTACTGCAACTAAGAAAAAAAATAAAGATTTCTTTAAAGAATTAGATAAAGATAGACAAGAAAAAAACTGCGAATATGCAGTTTTGGTAAGTCTTCTTGAAAAGGAAAATGAGTATTATGACGATATAGTAACAGTTCATGATTATCAGTTAATGTATGCAATAAGACCGCAACATTTTATAACTATTATTGGTTTTCTTCGTCAAGCAAATATAAAATCACAACATTTAAAACATGAAATTCATATACTCAAAAATCAAAATATTGATGTCTCAAATTTTGAAGCCAATATGAATACTTTTAAAGATGCATTTTCAAGAAATTATGAGTTAGCCTCAGATCAATTTTCTAAAGCTATAGAAGAAATAGATAAAACTATTGATCACCTAAATAAAGTAAAGGAAAACCTATTAAAATCTGATAATAATCTAAGATTAGCAAATAATAAAGCCACTGACCTATCTATTAAAAAACTTACTTCTAATTGCCCAAGTGTTGCTAAAGCATTTGAAGAAGTAGAAAGTACTGAAAGTTAAAAAACATATAGTTTAAGTTGATAGTATTTATGATTGAAAAATAATAAAAAGATTAAAAAAATCAAAAATTCACTTGCATTTTAAATATAAAGTATATAATTAGAGTATATTTTAATTTAAATCATATAATTTATGGAAACAATATCATATAAAGACATATCTACAAATACAACTATTCCAAATATAATTTTTTACAATGACACAATTTGGATGAATCAAGAGCAAATTTGAAACTTGTATTGAAAAGCTAAAAATACTATATCTGAACATATAAAAAAAATCTATTCTGATAAAGAGTTAGATATTGCTAATACAAGCCAGAATGAAAGTAAATTCGGAATTTCCGAATTTACTACCGAAAATAGCTTTAAAAAGCCAAAAATATATTACAACTTACAAATAATTATAGCCGTTTGATTTAAAGTAAATTCTCCTCAAGCTATAAGTTTTAGAACATGGGCAAATAATATTATAAACCAATATATTGGTAAGTGATATGCATTAGATGATGAGAGATTAAAATGATGAAAAACATTTTGATGAAAAAGAGATTATGAGTGATTAATGGAAAGAGTTAGATCTATTAGATTTGATGAAAGAAATATATATGAAAAAATAAAAGATCTTTTTACTACTGCTGTTGATTATGATAAATCAAGTATAGAGGCTTCTGATTTCTTTCAAACTATTCAAAATAAATTTCATTATGCAATTGTTTGAATGACTTCTCCTGAAATATTATTAAACAGAGTTGATAGTAAAAAACCAGCATTATGAATGCAATTTTATGCAAAAAATAATATAACTTTAACTGAAGCAAAAGTAGGAAAAAATTATTTATTAGAAGACGAACTTAGAAAGCTTTATTTACTATGTGAACAATTTTTTGCATTTGCAGAGCTTCAATATGCTTATGAAAGGGATCTAGGTATGGATGATTGGAAAAAATACTTAGATGAACTTTTAAAAATAAATAAACTTGAAGTTCTAGAATGAAAATGAAGTGTAAGTAGAGAAAATGCCGAGAATTATGTAAAAAAACAAATGGCAGATTATCAGCAAAAATGGTGAAGTTTAGAAGCTTATATAGAGTGAGCTGATTATTTGCTTGATATAAATAATAAACAATAAAAACTATAGATAACTAACTTTTTTGTAATAATAATTATTAATATATGTAGATTTATAACATCTCTTTATTTTTTATAAAATTCGAGTAAAATAATAGTCCTTAAATTACTAAATTCATAAACTATGCTAGACAAACTGATGACTTTTTGAAGTAAATTGATAAAAAAACATACAAATTTTATGATTAGGGACTTATCTGATTATGAAAATGTAATTACTCTTAACAAAAAGCTAGTAATTATTTTTTGACACCCTCTTTGTAGGTGATGCCAGAAAATAATGATGACTTTACCTTATGTTTACTTAAAACTGAAGTTTAAATGATATAATCTAAAATTTTGTAATATCAGAGAAAATTTAGAGGTTCAACAAAAATTAGAAATAAAAAAGACTCCTACACTTTGTATATATGAGGAGTCAAAAATCGTAAAAAGGATAGATGATGAAAAGGAGGTATTTGATTTTTTATATTAGATTATTTTAATACTTTACTAATAATCTCCTCTTCGTAAGGAGAAGCTATTATTTGGATTCAAACATGTTCAGTTCCTGCAAAGAATAATCCTTGTCAGATAGCTGAGTTTAATAGAATATATTTTTCTTGCTCAGTTAATTTAAATATGTTTTGTAGTACATCAATTGAAGCAGGAGATTGTTTTAAAAGTAGTTGTATTGAAGAGTTTGTTACTATAGGTTTTCATTGTGGACTTGATAAAAAATCTTCTACATCTTGTGTGATTGTAGTTACTCAAAGTCAGTACTTTCTCGCTCTTTTTACAAGACCAAAAAGAAATTTTGCAGAGTCTTCGTATTGCATTATGTTCCATGCCTCATCTATTACTAGCATTCTTTTTTTCATTGAACTTCTAATCTTATTCCAGATATGGTTCATAATTACATACATAGCTGTCGGTCTAAGTATCTCGTCTAGATCTCTAACTGAAAATACTTGAAGTCATTCTTGTAAATCAATATTTGTAGGTTGGCTAAAAATTCAGGCAAAAATTCAATTTGTATATTTATCTATTCTTTTAACGAGTCCAGATGCTCAATCCATTGTTTCTAGAACTTCTTGTAGATCTCTCATTACTGGGATTTCTTTTCATACTGCATTATCATCATCTAAGGTAATTCACTTAAGACTATAAGTTGCAATTATTCATTTTTCCAAGATAGTTTCTTCATCTATACTCATTTTTCCTAGCATCAAATTCATAAGCCCTAGTAGGTTTATAACAGCATTTCTAAGTAAATCACCAGGTCTAATTTCTTGATCTTTAAGTCAAAGAGGTAAATCAAAAGGATTGATTCTTTGAGTTGAGTTAAGCGATACATTTAAGTAACCTCATCAAACTATATTTATCAGGTTTTTATACTCGTTTTCTGGATCAATTACAACTACATCAGTTCAAACCATAAGACTTCTAAGAATCTCAAGCTTAACAGCAAAAGATTTTCATGATCATGATTTGGCAAATACACACATATTAGCATTTTCTGTTCTATATCTATCAAAGATAATTAGAGAATTGTTATGTGTATTAACTCAATACAATATACCATCATCATGAGTTAAAGTTGATGATGTAAACGGGAAAGTAGTTGAAATTCATCCTGTAGACATATTTCTGTAGACAGCCAGTTCATCACGAGCAAAAGGACCAGTTGATATAAATCATTGTTCTGCTCTCAAAAAACTTTGTTTTTGAAGTACATTTCTTCATGCTAAAATGATCTCTACATCTTTTCAAATTTTGTTTAGTTTATCTTCAGTGTCACTATAAATTGTTATGTATAATCACAAGTGAAAATATTTTTCTTCTCATCTTGCAAGTTTTTGTCTAAATTCTTCTACATCTTGTATCTGTGCATCAAGTGCAGGATCTCAAATAAGTCATCTATCGGCATTGATACTTCTTTCTGAGTATAATTGAGTAAGTCTCTTTTTCAGATATTTTTGGATAAAGTGAGATTCAATAGGATAAACAAATAAGCTAACATCAAATTTTACATCCCAATTAATAAGTGGAGACATCCAGTTTCATTCTAGATAATTTGGATAAGCATATACAAAAAAGGTCTTTGCAAATACATCATTTATCTTGATTTTATCAGGATATATCCTCATAAATGCAGGAGAAATAACATCTTTTACATAAGCTAATGCACTTCTATAATCACTTTCTGCTTCTAAAATGTGTTTTTCTTCATTTCTTTCATCTATCTTTTCTTTTTGTTTTCATAAAGCCTCTTCATTATTTTTAGACACAAAAGCAGGCTTTAAGTTTTTATCAAAACTATATATATCTCAAGGATATCTTTTTTTAATTAGTTCAATTAATTTTTCTTGTTCTGACATAAAATATAAAGTTTAAGAGCTTAAGTGGTTTTAAAGTATAAAAGAGAATTATCCCAATTATAATGCAATGTTATTATTTTTAAAGTGTTTTTTGTTTTTCTATTTGACCAAAACTATTAATTGTTAATTATTAATTGTTAGTTTCAATTGTTTTTACCATTTCCATTCAGTCATTATAGATTTATCTTCAAGAATTTTTTCAGAGAAATCATTAATTGGATCATAATCATTTGGTTTGTATTGTATTACAACAAGAGTTATATCATCAACTTGGTAATGTTTGTATCACATAAATTTAGATAATTCAACGGAAATATTGTTAAATACTCATCTGGCAGTTTTATATTGTTTTCATGGGATATTGGAAGTGTTTTCTATTGCATTTATTATCCTTTTTTCACCAAATCTTTCTTTTACATTGGAAATATCGCTACTGTTTATTGAATCAGTAACTCAATCACTGTATAAAACTATGATATCATTTTCTTCGAATTGTAGTTCTTTTTCTTGAGTTACCTTGCTTATATCTTTAACCATTCATAAAGCTAATCAACCAGATTTTACATTGAAACATTTTTTTAGCTTATCTTTATATATTATTAAATATTCGTGTCATGCTCAGGTCATAAATAATCTTTTTTCTTTTTCATTCCATCTTACTAGAAGTAGACTCATTAGGAGATTAGCTTTGATTCTAGGTTTTAGAGTCTCATTTACACTTATCAAAATTTGAGCTCATGAAATAAATACTTTAGTTAGGGCACTTATAAGGGCATTAACCATAACCATAATAAAACCGGCTCATACTCAGTGTCAAGTAGCATCTCAGATATATATATAATAATTATCTTTATTTTGAATAACATCATAACTATCTCATCCTATTTCTCACATTGCTTTTGCTTTTGCTATTATATTTAGAGAAGGAGGAAGTAGTATCTCTTTATTTAATAATTTTTCTTGTATTTCACGAGCTAATTCTACTTCAGATTTAATCTCTTTTCATTTCAAAAAGTCAGATCTTATACTTTTAAAATTGTTTAAAAGTTGCATTATAAAACCTGTTATAAAGTTTAGATTTGGATTGATTCATTTTGTTAATTCTATTTTTTCATTTCCTCATAAAGCCTTTTTTATGCTGATAACAAGGTTGTCGATTGAGTTATCATAAAAAGAATTGATACTAAAAAGGATAAATAATCATTCTATTAAAATAAATAAAACACAAAAAGAAGCTATTATTATTCAATACTTATTTAGTATATCTGTAAAAGAAAATACCAAGAAAATATTTAGTAAAGTAACTAAAATAATAGCGAAATTTATAAGATTTACTAGAATTAAATTCTTAATCTTGCTTAGTAGTCACATTTTATTAATTTAATATTATGCTATTTTATTTTATCATTTTATTTTAGTAAAATCAAATTTAGGGCTTAGTTTTAACAATTTAAACTTTACAATCTACAAAAATCATTAGAATATTAAAAATATATAAATATTAATTTCTAATTATTTTTAAATATGAAATCTAGTATATCAAAAAATAAAAAATATTGATTCACAATAGTAGAGTTAATAGTAGTAATAACATTGCTAGCAATACTAGGTACGATATGATTTGTATCTTATGTAGAATACATAAGTTCATCAAGAGATAGTTCAAGGATATCACAAATACAGATAATAAATCAAGCAATAGAATGAAATACTAGATGAAGAGCTCCGATTCCAGATGATAAAGTAACAATTTATGCGAACTGAGTAAAAATATGATACCAATGATATGCAGGAGAAAATGTATTAACAGAAATATGAGTAAATGAGTGATGAAAAGATCCAAAAGATGGTACATACTATACATATTTTGTAGATAGTAAACAGAAATATACACAACTACTAGCATTTTTAGAAAATGAAGAAAAAACTTTGACATATAGACCTCTAATTAATCAAGCAAAAGCAGTTGATTATACTGAAAGGATAGCAAAAACATATTGAGCTAAATTGGGGGTATTGGTAGAAATTGATACAAAGACCCCTGTACAAGAATTATCAATAGTAAAAGCAGGCTGATTGGATGTAGTAACTACAACGGGTAGTTACACACTTACATCTGTTTGATGATATTTGTCTCTGATTGGATGTAGTAACTACAACGGGTAGTTACACAGCCTATATAACAGGAGATAATCCTATAACTTGAACTTGAATCAAATTACAAATATTAAAACAATCAATATCTCATAAGGGAGTTTGATTCTGAGCTCCAAGTGAATGTCCAGAATGATTTATAAGAGTACCATGAAATCCAGAATTTAATCAACCTGGTTTTTGTGTAATGAAATATGAAGCTACATATGAAGATGCAACAGTTCCAAATCTTGCTATTGCATGTGCATGAGGAGCATGTAATTCTGCAAATTATCTTATTTGAAAGGTTCCAGTTTCAAAACCATTATTATATCCAGTATGAAATTTAAGACAATCTGAAGCTATAGATGCATGTAAATCAATTTGAGAGTGATACCATTTGATAACAAATAATGAGTGGATGACAATTGCCAGAAATATAGAAAGTCAATGAGGTAACTGGACAGGAAACTCAGTTTGAAATGGTTCAATATTCAGAGGATTATGATGAGATGAATCAAACACTTCTATATCTCCTTGATGTAAATGATCGGATAGCCAATGATTTTATTCATCAGGATTTAGAATTGCTGCTCCACTAAATCAAGATACAACAAAATGGTGATCAAATAAATGAAGTGACTGTGATAGTAAAAGACAACATATTTTATCAAATTGAGAAATTATCTGGGATATATCATGAAATATGTGGGATTATGTTAATGGTGGAAATTCTCTTGATTGATTAAACAATACAGTAAATTGATCTATTTGTACAGTAAATTCTCGGCTTGAATACACAACATGTATTTTTGTCTCGCCTTATTCGTATTCGAACCAATGACCTAAAACTTTAAATTTAAACACAAGTAATTGAATTTGAGTAGTATCATGAAATTGAACAGCTTGAAGTATATTTATTCGTGGATCAAGTGATAATAATGATACTGTATTATGAACTAGAAATGGTATTTATACATTATTTGCACGGTCGCCTATTCAAGCTCACCCTATTGTTGGTTTCCGTTGTGCTAAATAATACTCTTAATTACTTCTTACTTTAAAGGTTTATAATATAATAGTAAAATTTATATTTTAAACCTTTTTTATTATGAAAGAAAATATTATGAGAGATAAAATAGTATCCTTTGTTTTATGACTTCTTATTTGATGAGCTATAGTTTATGGATATACATATTTTATGTGAGATAATACTCAACAGTGACCAACATGATGACCTATGTGAAACTTTGATTCATCAAATATGAGTGATGAACAATTAGAAAGGATGGCTACTAGAGCTTGAATTACAAAAGATGAGCTTAAAAAGAGACTAGAAGCATGAGAAAGTCTAAGAGATATAATGCCTGCAAGAACTTGAAGTTGAGCAAATATGGGTGGAAGAAGAGAAGCTGGTACAACTACTTGAACTAACTAAAACTAAAATTTATTATTTTTTAACTTTATCTATGTTTAAAATCAAATTTTCTTTAAAGTATTTTTTATTATGATTAATAATTATACTTGGAATAAACTATAAAACCTTTTATCAGGTTTCAGAAGATGAGTCATCTTCTTCAGGTACTACAACTGAGATTGTAGCAACTTGAAGTATAAAAAATGTAATTGAAGTAGTTTGAGAAGCTGAACTTGTTGATGAACAAAGTTTACAATTCACAAAAGAATGAACTATTACCAAAGTAAATTTCAAGGCAGGTGACAGTATAAAAAAGTGAGATATAATTGCTGAGCTTGATAGTAGTGATGCTTATGATTCTATTGATGAAGCATTGATTAGTCTTGATAATGCAAAAATCAGTTATGAACAATTATTTGATGAAGCAGATAAAAGTCAGATTTTGCAAGCACAAAACTCTATTACTACTGCTGAAAATAATTATACAATTGCAGAAAAAGAGCTAGAAAATCTAAAAAATACTCAAGCAAATTCAATAGAAAATTTAGAAAAGAATATCGAAACAGCTAAAAAAGAACTAGAATCTGCTGTTTCAAGTATGGAACTTGCAAAAAAAGAACTGGAGACTACAAAGAAGGAGCAATCAAATTCTCTTAATAATACGGTTTCAAATAAAAGTACTACAGTTCAAAACATAGAAGACTCTTTTAGTACTAATCTCACAGAAATAGAAAAGATAATCGAACAGTCAGATTATATAATGTGAGTAACAAATGAAAATAAAGAGAAAAATGACTCTTTCGAAGATTTTTTATGAGCAAAAAATGGAACAATTAAAAATGAGGCAGTAAGTTCTTTACTTGAATCAATAACTCTATATAAAAAATTAAAGCAAGATGTAGCATCATATAATTATAGCGGAGATAATGAGACTATAAAAGCTTTATTAAAACAATTTTTAACAACTTATCAGAAATTATCATCAACAACTGATTTGATTTATAAAACTCTAGAAAATAGTGTAGAGAGTATTGGGACTCTATCGTCTTCAGATATAGAATCAAAGAAAAATACGATGTCATCATATAGAAGCAGTTCTCAGAATAAAGTGATTTCTATAAATTCTTCAATTAATACATTGGATACTCTCACAAATACTGATCTTGTGAGTGAAACAAATTCTAATTCTATAGCAGGGAAAGAAGAATCAATAAAAACAAGTGAATTAAATATAGAAAAGAAAAAGATTGATATAGAAAATAGTGAGAAGACTCTAGAAACAACAAAAGAAAGCTATAAAATAACACTCGAATCAAAAGAAAAAGATTTAGATTCAAAAGAAAGAAGTGTCGAAGTAGCAATTCTAAATTTGGAAGAACTTTTAGAATGACCAACTGAAGAAAATCTTCAGAAAGCTAAGAATTCT